>JANOEH010000251.1:0-31599 GCA_031413115.1 Candidatus Eiseniibacteriota bacterium
GGGGGCAGGCCTGCATGAGTCGAGGCTCCTTCGAGGGTGGCGCATCCTAGGAAACCCGCCTCCGCGATGGAATCCCCCAATCCTGTGGCATGGTGACGCGACGGTGAGCTTACGCCCCGCGCCTGGCCGCCCGCCTCGGCGCGCTGACGGGCCGCGGCGACGGTTGGCCCCCCAACGGTCCACATTCCGGGACCTTGGACGCCCCCGGGCCTCGGCCGATTGCTGGCGGGCACCCCCCGCGCGTGCTAACGGAACCTGGAGAGGGAAGCGAGTCGCCGCGATGAGTCAAGCCGGAGCCAGGGCCAGCCTGCACGTCGTCCACTCCGCCGACCCGGCGGTGCAGGGCCAGGCCTACCTCATCGGCCCCGACGGGCTGACGCTCGGCCGCGAGGCGGGCAACGGCATCGTCATCTCCTCCGACCAGGCCTCGCGCCGCCACGCCCGCATCCTGGCCCTGGCCGTCGGCCACGTCCTGCAGGACCTCGACTCCACCAACGGCACCTTCGTGAACTCGAAGCCGGTCAAGGAGCAGCAGCTGCGCCACGGCGACGTGGTGCGGATCGCCTCGACGGTGATGAAGTACGTGGTGGAGGGCTGAGGCCCCTGGGGGCCTAGAGCATCCCGAGCTGCAGGCGGGCGGCCTCGGACATCATCTCCCGCTCCCACAGCGGTTCCCACACGATGTTCACCTGCACCTCGCGCACGCCGGGCACGGCGTGCAGCTTCTCCTCGACATCCTGCTTCAGGAACTCGCCCATGCCGCAGCCGGGCGCGGTCATCGTCATGTCGATCTCGATGCGGTTGCCACCGGTCGGCAGCGGAACCGCCTCGCAGCGATAGACCAGCCCCAGGTCGACGATGTTCACCGGGATCTCGGGATCGTAGACCGTGCGCAGCTGGTCCTTGACCAGCGTCTCGTCGACCGGGCCGTCGGCCACGGTGGCCGGCGCGGCCAGGCGCGGATCGACCACGCGGACATCCTTGCCGAGCGCGTCGGCATCGCGGCCGTCGATGCGAAACAGGTAGCCGTCGACGGTCATGACGGTGTAGTTGCCGCCCAGGGTCTGGGTGAGCAGGACGTGCGTCCCGGCCGGCAGCAGGGAGCGGGTTCCGGCGGGAATCTCGACGACTTCGACGTCGCGGATCAGGGCGATCGGTTCGCTCTCGCGCATGAAGCTGCTACTCCGTGGTGACGGCGGCGCCGCGGCCGGCAAGCGCCGCACGCAACGTGTGCCAGGCGAGGCTCGCGCACTTGACGCGAGCCGGGAACTCGACGACTCCGGCGAAGACGTCGAGCTTGCTGCCGGCCGCCTCGGTCGCGTCACCCTGGCCGGTGACGAGGGCGTGAAAGCTGGCGAACAGGCGCTCGGTCTCGGTGGTGGTCCGACCCTTGACCGCCTGCGTCATGAGCGAGGCCGAGGCCTTGCTGATGGCGCAGCCATCGCCGGTGAACGAGACGTCGGTGACGACGTCGCCCTCGGTCTTCACGTAGACGTGAACCTTGTCGCCGCACAGCGGGTTGTATCCGTCCGCGTCGCCAGAGGCGCCCTCGATCGCGCGGAAGTTCCGTGGCTGGCGGCCGTGGTCGAGGATCAACTCCTGGTAGAGCTCGCGCAGGTCGCTCACGCGCGCCTCACGCCGGGAACAAGGCGCGCACGCGCGCCAGCCCGGCGACGAGCGCATCGAGGTCGGCGCGCAGGTTGTACAGCGCCAGGGATGCGCGCGCCGTGGCGGGGATCCCGAAGCGGTCCATGACCGGCTGCGCGCAATGATGCCCGGTGCGGATCGCGATCCCCTCGCCGTCGAGAATGGTGCCGACGTCGTGCGGGTGCACGCCAGCGAGCGTGAACGACAGCACGCTCGCCTTGGCGACGGCGGTGCCGACCAGGCGCAGGCCCGGAACGGCGGACAAGGCCGCGGTGCCGTAGGCCAGCAGGTCGTGCTCGTAGGCGGCGACCTGCGCCAGGTCCTGCGCGATCAGCCAGTCGAGCGCGGCGGCCAGGCCGATCGCGCCGGCGATGTTGGGCGTCCCCGCCTCGAACTTGTAGGGCACGCGGTTCCACGTCGTCTTCTCGAAGCTGACCGAGGCGATCATGTCGCCCCCGCCCTGCCACGGGATCATCGCCTCGAGGTGCTCGCGGCGGGCGTACAGCGCGCCGATCCCGGTCGGGCCGAACACCTTGTGTCCCGAGAACGCGTAGAAGTCGCAGCCCAGCGCCTGCACGTCGACCGCCAGGTGCGGCGCGGCCTGCGCGCCGTCGACCAGCACGGGGATGCCGTGCGCGTGCGCCAGGGCGGTGAACGCGGCGACCGGCAGGATCGTGCCGAGCGCGTTCGAGACGTGCGCCATGGCGAGGAAGCGCGCCCGCGGCGAGGCCAGCAGGCGCTCGAGGACGGCGGCAACGACGTCTCCGCGGTCGTCGATCGGCGCGACCTTGAGCACCGCGCCGGTCCGCTCGCACAGCAGCTGCCACGGCACGATGTTCGAGTGATGCTCGAGGTGCGTGATGACGATCTCGTCGCCGGGGGTGAGCCGCGGACCGACGAACGAGTGGGCGACCAGGTTCACCGCTTCGGTCGTGCCGCGCACGAAGACGATCTCGTCATCCCCGGCCGCGTGGACGAAGCGGCGCACGGCGCCGCGCGCGGCCTCGTAGCGGCGGGTCGCCTCCTCGGACAGGAAGTGGACGCCACGGTGCACGTTGGCATTGGCCGTCGTGTAGTAATCGCGCTCGGCGTCGAGCACGGCGAGCGGCTTCTGGGCCGTCGCGGCGTTGTCGAGGTAGACCAGCGGCTTGCCGTGCACGGTCGTAGCCAGGATGGGGAACTGCACGCGGACGGCCGCCGGGTCGAACGGGACCGCAGCGCGAGACGGCGTGTGCAGGGCGGCGCTCATGCGACCTCCGCGCCGAGGCGATCCATGCGCTCGCCGATCCACGCCGCGATGTCGGCGCGGAGGCCCTCGTGCTCGACGCGGTCGACCAGCTCGTCGGCGAACGCGCGGACGAGCAGCGCGCGGGCTTCGTTCGCGCCGATGCCGCGGGCGCGCAGGTAGAACAGCGCATCGTCGTCGAGCCGGCCGACGGTGGCGCCGTGGCCGCACTTCACGTCGTCGGCGTAGATCTGCAGTTCGGGCTTGGTGTCGATCGTCGCGTCGTTCGACAGGAGCAGGTTCATGCTGCGCTGGTTGGAGTCGCTCTTCTGCGCGTCGGTGCGGATCAGGACGGCGCCATTGAACACGCCGCGTCCGGCGCCGGTGAGCACGCCCTTGTAATACTCGCGGCTGGTGCAGCGCGCCGCGGCGTGATCGAGCACGGTGTGGTGGTCGACGACCTGGCTCCCCGTGACCGTGAACAGTCCGTCGAGGTGCGCCTCGCCACCCTCGCCCGCGAACAGGACGCGCACGTCGTCGCGCACGATCGGACCGCCCGGCGCGAACGTGCGCGCCGTGAAGCGGGCGTCGCGTCCGAGACGCACGGCGGCCAGGCCCACGTGGAAACCCTGCGTCCGCTCGCCGACCAGGCGGACGAGCGTGCAGGTCGCCCCCGCGGCGAGCACGACCTCGGTGACCGCGTTGGTGAACTCGGCCCCGGCGACGAGACCGCGGAAGTCCTCGACCACCGTGATCGCGGCGCCGGCACCGACCTCGAGGAGCACGCGGGGGGTGACCACGATGCGAGCCTCCCCCGAGCGGGTGCCGCGGCCGTGGGCGATCACCACGGGCGCGGCAATCGCTGCGCCATCGGCGACGCGCACGTTCACGCCGGCGGTGGCCCGAGCGGTGTTGTGCAGCACGAATGAATGTGTCGCAGCGTCGGCGGGCGCGATCGTGCCGTAGGCGTCGGGCAGGGACGTGGTGTCGTCGGCCGGCAAGGCGGTGATGGCGAGGCCCGGCGCGGCAACGGGTGTGACGAGGCGGCCGTCGACGGTGGCGACCGCGTGGCGGGGCCAGGCAGGTGCTGCCGTGGTGGCGGGTACGAACACCGTCGGCTCCGCCGTATAGGGCTCCGGCGTACACCAGTCGACGCGCGTGATCGCCGCCGGGTTGGTGAAGCGCCACTCCTCGTGCTTCACCGTCGGCAGGCCGAGCTCGGCGAGCCGGGCGGCGGCCTGGGCGCGCAAGGTCGCCGCGGTGCGCGCGGCGGCGATCGCCTGCGTCATCGCGCCGCTCCGGGGGCGCTTCCCGCCGTCGCGTCGGTCGCGACCGGCATTTCGTGCACCCAGCCGTAGCCCTTCTTCTCGAGCTCGTGCGCCAGTTCCTTCGGCCCGGACTCGACGATGCGGCCGTCGGAGAGCACATGCACGCGGTCCGGTACGATGTGATCGAGCAGGCGCTGGTAGTGCGTGATCACGACCATCGCCCGCTCGGGCCCGCGCAGAGCGTTGACGCCGCCGGCGACGACGCGCAACGCGTCGATATCGAGGCCCGAGTCGGTCTCGTCGAGCACGCACAGCCGCGGCTCGAGCATGGCCATCTGGAAGATCTCGTTGCGCTTCTTCTCGCCGCCCGAGAAGCCCTCGTTGACCGAGCGCTCGAGCAGCGCGGCGGGCATGCCCAGCAGCTTCATGCGGTCCTTCGCCGCGGCCAGGAAGTCGACCGCGTCGTACGGCTCGAGCCCGCGCTCCTTGCGCACCGCGTTGACCGCCGTGCGCAGGAAGTACAGGTTGCCCACGCCGGGGATCTCGATCGGGTACTGGAAGGCGAGGAACACGCCCTTGCGCGCACGGATCTCGGGAGCCATGGCGAGCAGGTCCTCGCCGGCGTAGGTCGCCGTGCCGGCGGTCACCGTGTAGCCCTCACGCCCGGCCAGGACGTGCGCGAGCGTGGACTTGCCGGAGCCGTTGGGGCCCATGATGGCGTGGACTTCGCCGGCGATCACTTCGAGCGTGAGTCCCTTGAGGACGGGCTTCCCGTCCACTTCGACGTGCAGGTCCTTGATCGACAGCATGAACGACGATTCCTTTCCCGGCGCCCCGCGCCCGGCGGGGCGACTGAACCCCTAGCCGACCGAGCCTTCGAGGCTCACGCCGAGCAGCTTCTGCGCCTCGACGGCGAACTCCATGGGCAGCTTGCGCATGACTTCCTTGCAGAAGCCGTTGACGATCATGCCCACGGCGTCCTCGGTGCCGATGCCGCGCTGCCGGCAGTAGAACAACTGGTCCTCGCTGATCTTCGAGGTCGTTGCCTCGTGTTCGACCTGCGAGAACGGGTGCTTCGCCTCGATGTAGGGAAAAGTGTGCGCGCCGCAGCGGTCGCCGATCAGCAGCGAGTCGCACTGCGAGTAGTTGCGCGCGCCCGCGGCGCCCTTGCCGATCTTGACCAGCCCGCGATAGGTATTCTGGCCGCGGCCGGCCGAGATGCCCTTCGAGATGATGGTCGAGCGCGTGTTCTTCCCCACGTGGATCATCTTCGTGCCCGTGTCGGCCTGCTGGTAGTTGTTCACCACCGCGACCGAGTAGAACTCGCCAACCGAATCGTCGCCGAGCAGCAGCACGCTCGGGTACTTCCACGTGATCGCCGAGCCGGTCTCGACCTGGGTCCACGAGATCTTCGAACCCTTGCCGCGGCATGCGCCGCGCTTGGTGACGAAGTTGAAGATGCCGCCCTTGCCGTCCTTGTCGCCCGGGTACCAGTTCTGCACCGTCGAGTACTTGATCTCGGCCCTCTCCAGCGCGACCAGCTCGACGACGGCGGCATGGAGCTGGTTCTTGTCGCGCATCGGCGCGGTGCAACCCTCCAGGTAGCTGACGTAGGCGTCGTCCTCGGCGATGATCAGCGTGCGCTCGAACTGCCCCGTGTCGGCGGCGTTGATGCGGAAGTAGGTCGACAACTCCATCGGGCAGCGGACGCCCTTCGGCACGTAGCAGAACGAGCCGTCGGAGAAGACCGCCGAGTTGAGTGCGGCGAAGAAGTTGTCCCCCGCCGGCACGACCGAGCCCAGGTACTTGCGGACCAGCTCGGGATGCTCGCGCACCGCCTCGGAGAACGAGCAGAAGATCACGCCCATGGCGGCGAGCTTGTGCTTGAACGTCGTGCCGACCGAGACCGAGTCGACGACCGCGTCGACCGCGATGCCGCTCATGCGCTCCTGTTCGCGCAGCGAGATGCCCAGCTTGTCGAACATGGCGCGCATCTCGGGATCGACTTCGTCCAGACTCTTCGGCGCAGGCCCCTTCGCCACCGGCGCCGAGTAGTAGATGATGTCCTGGTAGTCGATCGGCGGGTACGCCACGTTGGGCCACGTCGGTTCCTCGAGCGTGAGCCAGTGGCGGTAGGCCTTGAGGCGCCACTCGAGCAGCCACCCGGGCTCGTCCTTCTTCGCCGAGATGAAGCGCACGATGTCCTCGGACAGCCCGCGCGGTGCGGCGTCGGCGGCGAAATCCGTGACGAAGCCGTACTCGTACTCGCGCTCGGTGAACTCCTTGAGGACTTCGTTCTGGCTCATGAGCGGCTCTCGGCGGAAGACGGAAGGCGAACCTGGAGCCACGCGCTCATGGCGGGCTCGGAGCGGACCAGCGACTTGAGCGACACCTTTCCCAGCGCGTCGTGAACGAGCCGGTCGAGGGTGACCAGCACCGGGCGGATCGAGCAGTTGCTCTCGTGCATGCAGCGGCCGCCCTCGGCGGCATTGGCGCTGTGGTCCGCGCAGAACTTCGTGTCGTACAGGCGACCGCCGAGCGCGATCAGCGCGTCGGACAGGTGGATCTCCTCGGCGCTGCGAACGAGCGCGTACCCGCCGTCGCGGCCACGGGTGGCGATCACCAGCCCACTGCGCCGAAGGATGCCGAGGACCTTGGCCACGTACGCGGGGGTGAGCCCTTCGGCCTTCGCCACCTCCTGAATGGTCGAGGCGCCGTCGGAGTGGCGAGCCAGCTGTACCAGGCAGCGCAGCCCGATCTCTTCCTGCGAGGAGAGCTTCATGTCCGGATTCTGGAGAAAGTAGACGGATTAGTCAAGTTTCAGAGCCAGACCGGCCGTCGGGCCCGCGGTGCGGCCCGAGATTGCTCCCCAAGACCTTGTCCTGATGGACGTTGACCGGCTGGCCCGACCGCCGGCCGGAACGAGCCCAGGGGGGGCCCGGGGCCGACCACCTCGGCACCGGCCCGGAAGCGGATCAATCCTGGCTGCACGTCGGCTTGCCGGGGCGTGCGCTTCGCGCGGAAGGCACCGTCCGGCGCATGACCGCGCGGGTCTTCGAGGGGCGCGCGACCTCCTTGAAGCCGGCCTTCGCGAACGCGGCGATCGTGCCATGGAATGCGGTCACGTCGGCCCATGCCCCCGTCGTTCCCTCCGTCGGGTAGCCCTCGAGGATCCGCCCGCCGAGCGCGGCCACGTGCCTCGCCGCGGCGTTGAGCAGCGCGACCGTCACGCCGCGGCGACGATGCGCGCGGGCCACGAAGAAGCAGGTCACCGACCACACGGGACGATCGTCGATGGGCTTCGCCACACGCGAACGCGCGAGGCCGGCGTAGTCCTCGCGCGGGGCAAGCGCGCACCAGCCGACGGGCACGTCGCCGTCGTAGGCGAGCAGGCCGGGGATGGCACCGCGGCGCACGAGTGCCCTCATGGCGCGCTTGTTGCCGGCACCCTCGTCGGCGCAACCGGTGGTGTACTCCTTGCGCGGCAGGCGAAAGAACATGCACCAACAGCCGCCGTACGCGCCGCGCGGGCCGAACAGGGCCGCAAAGTCGGACCAGTTCTCGGGCGTGAGGGGCCGGACCGCGAGGCGAAGCCGGGGCACCGTTGGCATGGGATCAGCGGGCCAACCGGGCACCGCCGAGGAGGCGGGCGCCACGGTAGAACGCTACGGACTGGCCCGGCGTGATCGCCCGCTGCGGGGTTCCGAACTCGATTCGGCCCACATCCGGAGCGCCTTCGCCGAGGAACAGCCGCGCCGCCGCCGGCGCGTGGCGATAGCGGATCTGCGCCTCGACGGGCTCGGCGGGGCCGGGGGCGTCCGCCGATAGCCAGTTGAGGCCAGTGAACCGCGCCGTGCTCGAGTAGAGCGCTGCCTCGGGGCCAACCCGGACGGTGTTGGTCGCCGGCTCGAGTGCGGTGACGTAGAGCGGCTGTGCCGCCGCGATCCCGATCCCCTTGCGCTGGCCCACCGTGAAGTGCGCCACGCCGGCGTGGGTGCCGAGCGCCTCGCCGGCGCCGTCGACGATCGCGCCGGGCGTCGCCCCCGCCGCCGCGCCCGCCACCTGCGCGGCAGCCGCACCACCGCGCCCCGCGGCCACCTCGCGCGCGACGAAGCCGGCGTAGTCGCCGTCGGGCACGAAGCACAGGTCCTGGCTCTCGAGCTTGTGCGCGACGCGGCCCAGCCCGAGCCGATCGCCGTGCGCGCGCACCTCGTCCTTGGTCATGCCGCCGAGCGGAAACACCAGGCGCGGCACGGTGGCGCGGGCGATCCCCCACAGCGCGTAGGTCTGGTCCTTCGCGCCGTGCGCGGCGCGGAATAGCGCGGGCTCGTCACCGCCCGCCGCGGCGACGCGCGGCGCGAGGCCGGCGCGCACGTAGTGCCCGGTCGAGAGGAACTCGATGCCGGACTTCATCGCGTGCGCGAACAGCGAGCCGAACTTGAGGTGGGTGTTGCACGCCGCGCATGGATACGGGGTGAAGCCGGACAGGTAGTCCTGCACGAACGGATCGACGACGCGGGCGCGAAAGTCGGCGGTCTCGTCGAGCACGTGGTGAGGAAAGCCCATGCGCCGCGCCACCGACTGGGCGTCGGCGATGGCGTCGAGCGAGCAGCAGGCACGCGGCGACGCCGTATCCTCGCTCTCGCCGTAGCACCACAGCTTGAGCGTCACGCCGACGACGTCCCAGCCGGCCTCGGCGAGCAGCGCCGCGCCGATCGAGGAGTCCACGCCACCCGACATGGCGACGAGGACCGAGCGTCCGCGCCCGGGCTCGATCACTTCGTTCCGGCCTTCGCGTCCTTCGTGTCCTTCGCCGCGGGCTTCATCATCTCGCCGCCCTTGATCGGCTCGCCCGGACCGCCGGAACCCGACGGGACGCCAGGCTTCGCGCCGACGACGGCGACGCGCACGCTGTCCTTGCCCAGGTACTGCTTGAGCAGCGTCACGCTCTCGTTCGCGCTCTCGGCCTCGGGCGATCCCGGCGAGTACTCGCCGACCTTCTGCCAGGCAGCGATCGCCTCGCGGAACATGCCGCCGTCGGCGTAGGCCACGCCCAGCGTGAAGTACGAGCAGTGCGACTTCGGGTGCTTGGCCAGCGTCTGGCGCAACACGAGCATCGCCGAGTCGCGGATCCCCACGGCGTAGAACGACGAGGCCATACGGCACAGCGCGATCTCGTCATCGGGCTTGATCTCGAGCGCGCGGCGATAGGCCACCCGGGCGTCCTGGCTGCGACCGATCGCATCCCACGCGGCGCCCTGGTTGACCCACGCCTCGAGGTATTCGGGCTTCGCCTTGGTGGCGCGGCGGAACGCGTCGATCGCCTCCTGCGGCCGGTCGCGATCGAGCAGCGCCACGCCGTAGCGATACTGCGCCTTGGCGTTGGTCGAGTCCTTGTCGGCCGCGGCCTTGAGCCTGGGCAGCGAGTCCGGCAGCGCCTTGGTCGTCGCGGGCTTGGTGGCGGCGGGCTTGGCCGGCGTAGCAACTTTCGCGTCGGTCGGCGCCGGGGCCGGGGCCGGCGCATCGTGCGTGTGGCCGGGCGCCGAATGGTCGTGATCGGCGGCCTGATGTGCGTGATCGGTCACCGCTTCGTGGGCGCCCGCGGACGGCGCGAGCGCCGCGGCGACCAGCGCGCCCATGGCGGCGAGCGCGAACAAGGCGAACGAGGAACGACGGGCGAGGCGGGTCGGGACGATTCCGGGCATGGGAGAGGCTCTCCAGACGAACGGGGCTGCGCGCCCCGAGGCGGCGCTAGGCGCGGGCAGTCTCGGCGCCGGCGCTCGCGTGGGCGAGCGCCTGGTCGAGGTCGGCGATCAGATCGGCGGAATCCTCGACGCCGATCGAGAGGCGAACCATGCCCTCGGTCACGCCGGCTTCGGCGCGCTCCGCGGGCGTGAGGGAGAAGTGGGACGATGCGACCGGCACGGACACGAGCGACTCGACTCCGCCGAGGCTCGCGGCGAGCTGGAACAGCTTCAGGTGATCGACGAAGCGCGCGGCGGCCTTGAAGTCGCCGCCGAGTTCGACGCTCATCATCGCGCCGAAGTCCGACATCTGGGCGATCGCCAGCGCGTGATCCGGGTGCGTGTCGAGTCCGGGGTAGTGCACCCGCTCGACGAAACGATGGGTCGCCAGGTGCGCGGCGATCGTGCGCGCATTGGCGCAGGCGCGCTTGAGGCGCAGCGGCAGCGTCTTGATCGAGCGCTCGAGCAGCCACGCCGCCTGCGGGTCGATGCAGCCGCCGAACACCTTGCGAGCCTTCCACACAAGGGCCATGCGCGTGGCCGAGCCCATCGCCGCGCCGGCGATCAGGTCGGTGTGTCCGCCCAGGTACTTGGTCGCGCTGTGGACGACGACGTCCGCGCCGAGTGCCAGCGGCCGCTGCAGGAAGCCGGTGGCAAACGTGTTGTCGACGATCAGGAGCGCGCCCGCGGCGTGCGTGCGCGTGGCCAGGCGCTCGAGGTCGACGAGCCGCAGCAGTGGATTGGTCGGCGTCTCGGCGTAGACGATACGCGGCTTCGCGGCGAGGAGGGCATCGAGCCCGCCCATGTCGCGCAGCGAGAACCAGTCGACGGGGAAGCCCATCCGCGGCGCCCACGTGTTGAGGAACTCGAACGAACCGCCGTAGATCTCGCGCTGGGCGAGGATGCGATCGCCCGGCTCGAGGAAGGCAAGCAGCGACGAGGTGATCGCCGCCATTCCCGAGGCGAACGCGAGCGCCGCCTCGGCACCCTCGGTCGCGGCCAGCCGCGTTTCGACGGCGGCGATGGTCGGGTTGTTGTAGCGCGTGTAGACCATCCCGGCCGGGCCGGCATGGAACGCCTCGAGCATCGCCGCCAGCGTCGGGTAGCGGAACGCGGCGCTCTGGTAGATGGGCGAGCTCAGGGCGCCGTATTCGTTGTCGAGCTGGCCGGTGTGAACGGCGCGCGTCGACGGTCCCGTGGGGTCGGGCGCCATGGTGCCTCCGGGGCGTTCGTGCCGTGACTTGTGGAGCGGGGTCGGGGCGGCTAGAGTCGGAGAAAGTCTAGGGGGCCCATGGTCCACGCGTCAACCCACGCCCGTCCGTCACCGGCCGAGATCCGCAAGGTTCTCGTCATCCGTCCGCGTTACGTGGGCGATGTATGCCTGACTTTGCCCGTCATCGACAATTTGCGCCGCCTCGCCCCCCAGGCCGAGCTCCACTACCTGGTCGAGGAGGAGGCCGCCCCCCTGCTGGCCGATGACCCCCGGCTCGCCCGGGTGTGGGTCACCTCGCGGAAGGCCTCGGCGCTCGACTCCGCCCGCCTCTTGGGCGCGCTGCGGGCCGCCAAGTTCGATCTAGTCCTCGATCTCTTCTGCAACCCACGCACCGCCGTGTGGACCGCCGCGACCGGCGCCCGCTGGCGCGCGGGCTACCCCGGAAAGAAGCTGCGCAGTGCGGCGTACAACGTGCCGGTCAAGACCGACGCGGTGAGCGCAATCGCGTTCCACCTGGCGTCGCTCGAGGCCCTGGGCTGGGAACCGCGCATCGAGGTGCCGGCGCTGACGATCACCGCCGGGGAAAAGTCCGCAGCGTGGAACCACCTTGCCGAGCGCGGCGTGCCCGCGGGCGCCGAGCTGGTCGGCATCCACCCCGGCGCCCGGCACATGACGCGCCGCTGGCAGCCCGACGACTACGCAGCGCTGGGCCGCACGCTGCTGCACGAGCGGCCACGGGCGCGCCTGCTGGTCTTCGCCGGCCCCGGCGAGGAGGACCTGGCCCGCACGATTGCGACCGCCGTCGCCGACCCGCGCGCGTTCGCCATCACCGACGTGGCGCTGCGGCGCTTCGCCGCACTCGTTTCACTGTGCCGCGCATTCGTCGGCGGCGACAGCGGCCCGGTGCACGTGTCGGTCGCGGCGGGCACGCCAACGATCGGCATCTTCGGCCGCAACGCGCCGGACTCGTTCTTCCCCTACCCTGAGTCGCGTGGCCATCGCGCCGTCTACGCGAGAGTGTGGTGCTCGCCGTGCCACCTCGACGTGTGCGATCACCTGTCGTGCCTGCGCGCGATCTCGCCGGACTGGGTGTGGACCGTGCTGCGCTCGACGCTCGATCGCGCAGCGGTCGATTCGTCGGCCGTCGGCGCGGGGCAGGCGAAAGCGGCCGCCGCACCGGAAGGCCCGGTGCCGACGGCCGCCCTGGGCGCCCGGCCGAAGCCCGCGCCCGCCGCGTCCTGAACCGCTCCCCTAGATCTTCTTGCGCGGCCCGTCGCTGCCCGAGGCCAGCATCTTCCTGGCCTGCGGGAACAGGTCGAGCGCCTTCTGCAGCTGCCCGTCGCCCTCGGCGTCGATCCGGTAGCGCGCCACCAGCCCGAACAGGTTCGACGCCACCTCGGCCTTGATGCGCCGGCGGATGTACTCCTGCTCTCCGTCGAGCTGCGCGCTGGTGAGCTTGATCTTCCTGTCCGCCACGTGGCTCTTGAACGCCGCGTACTGCGCGTCGGTCGTCGACCACTGCCTGGCGAACGTATCGAAGTCCTTGGGGAACACCTCGCGGTTCTGGCCGACGAGCTTGGTCGCGTAGTCGAAGAACACGCTGGCCCGCTCGAGGTCGACCTCGGCGGTGGTCAGGCTCTCGGACGGCACGATGACGTCGGGGCGGATGCCGCCGCCGCCGTAGACGAGGCGTCCGTTACCGGTCTTGAACTGCGGGCGCTTGGCCAGCACGGAGTCGGGCTCGACGTCACGCGAGTACGCCTCCTCCTGGTAGCTCGCCTTGTCGCCGCTCGAGTAGTCGCGCTGGATCAGGCGCCCGCTCGGCGTGTGGTACTTGGCGATGGTGAGCAGCAGCGCGGAGTTGTTCGACAGCTTCACCTGGTTCTGCACCAGGCCCTTGCCGAACGTGGTCACGCCCGCGACCAGCCCGCGATCGGTGTCCTGGATCGCGCCGGCGGTGATCTCCGAGGCCGACGCCGAGCCGTGATCGACCAGCACGATCATCGGGAAGTCGAGGTGCTTGTCGCGATCGCTCGCGAAGTAGTCGCTGGTGGCCGCGGGCCCGCGGCCGCGCGTGTAGACGATCTTCTCGCCCGCGGGCAGGAAGCGATCCGACACCTCGACCGCCTGGTGCAGCAGGCCGCCCGAGTTGAAGCGCAGGTCGAGCAGCAGTTCCTTCATGCCCTGGGCCTGTAACTGCGCGAGGCGCGCCTCGAGCTCCTCGCCCGTCTTCTGCGCGAAGCGCGTGATGCGCACGTAGCCCACGCCCGGACGGATCATGAATCCGTACGGCACCGACTCCTGCGGGATGCGCGCCCGCTTGATTTCGAAGTCGAGCCGGCCGGCGACGTCGGCGCGCTCGATCGCGACCTTGACCAGCGAGCCCTCGGGACCGCGCAGCTTCTTGAACACGTCGTTGTTCGAGATCGTGGCCGGCACGTCGACGTCGTCGATGGCGACGATGCGATCGGCGGCGCGGATGCCCAGCCGGAACGCCGGCGTCCCCTCGAGCGGCGAGATGACGATGAGCTGCCCGTCGCGGATGTCGAAGTTGATACCGATCCCCGAGTAGTCGGCCTTGAAGCCGTCGCTGAACGCCTCGTAACGCTCGGCCGGCATGTACACCGAGTGCGGGTCGAGCGTGGCGAGCATGCCGTCGATGGCCCCCTTGACCAGCTTCTCGTTGTCGATGGGATCGACGTACTGCGTGCGCACCTGGCTCAGGACCTGGCCGAAGATGTCGAGCTGGGCGCGCAGGTCATCCTGCGCCGTCAGGCTCGGCGCGACGCCGACAGTCACGACGACGGCAAGGACGGCCGCAATCCACCCGCGGTGCCAGAATCGGAGCATGTTGCGCATCGGGTCCTCCTCGGTGCTGCTCAGGTACGGCTCAGGCGCCCGCGGCGCCGGCCTGGGCTCGGGCCCGGCCACGAACGTTCATCAATCGTTCCACCGCCGCTTCGAGCGTCGGGCGCCTGCGGGCGAAATGGAATCGCAGGCGCTGTCGTCCGGCGGCCGGATCGCTGTAGAAACTCGAGCCCGGCACGGCGGCGACCCCGAACTCCGAGACGAGCCAGCGCGCGAACGCCACGTCGTCGTCGGAGCCGAAGCCCGCGATGTCGGTCATCACGTAGTACGCCCCGTGCGGCTGGAAGGTCCGGAACCCGGCCTCCTCGAGCGCGGGCACCAGGTACTGGCGCCGCGCGTCGTAGTCGGCCGCGAGCCGGGCGTAGTAAGCGTCCGGTAATGATAACGCGGCGACCCCCGCTTCCTGCAGTGGCGCAGGCGCTCCCACGGTCAGGAAGTCGTGAACTTTGCGAATTGCCTCCGTGAGATCGGGCGGCGCGAGCACCGTGCCCACGCGCCAGCCGGTCACGCTGTAGGTCTTCGACAGCCCCGAAATCGTCACCGTGCGGTCGCGCATGCCGGGTAGCGTGGCCATGCTCACGTGTGCCAGCCCGTCGTAGACCATGTGCTCGTAGATCTCGTCGGTGACGCAGATCACGTCGAATTTCTGGCAGAGCCCGGCAATCAGCGTGAGCTCCTCGCGCGAGAACCCCGTCCCCGTCGGGTTGTTCGGCGTGTTGACGATGATCGCCCGGGTCTTGCCGTTGAACGCGGCTTCGAGCTCGACCGGATCGAACGCCCAGTCGGGCTCGCGCAGGCGCACGAAGCGCGGCACCGCACCCGAGAGGATCGCGTCGGGCCCGTAGTTCTCGTAGAAGGGCTCGAAGACGATCACTTCCTCGCCCGGGTTCACCAGCGCCAGCAGCGTGGCGATCATCGCCTCGGTCGAGCCGCAGGTCACCGTGACTTCGCGCTCGGGATCGAAGGCGAGGCCGGTGAAGCGTTCGTGCTTGGCGACCAGGGCGTCGCGGAACCCCTTCGCCCCCCACGTGATCGCGTACTGATTCACGTCCTTCTGGATCGCCTCGATCGCGGCGTCCTTCAGCTCGGGCGGACACGGGAAGTCCGGAAACCCCTGCGCCAGGTTCACCCCGTCGGGATGAAGCGCGAGCAGCCGCGTCATCTCGCGGATGACGGACTCGGAGAAGCCATGCGTGCGGGTCGCGGTCCGGGAGCGGGTCATGGGTGAAAAGTCTAGCATCCGCCCGCGACGGGCGATAGCGTGAGAGCCCATGCTCTCCAATGCCGCCGCCCGCCTCGCTTCCGTGACCATGATCGGCCTGCCCGACACCGGGCTCACGCCCGAGTTCAAGGCGGCGTTCGCCGCCCGGCCGTGGGCCGGGGTGCTGCTGTTTCGCCGGCATTTCGGCTCGTTGGCCGCGTTGCCGGGGCTGATCGCCACGCTGCGCGCGATGGCCGCGCCGCGCCGCATCCTCATCGCCGTCGACGAGGAGGGCGGCTTCGTCTCGCAACTCGCGCCCGAGCTGCCCGTGCCCCCCGCCGCGCGCGTCCTCGGCCGTGCGGCGAGCGAACTCGAGATCGAGCGCATCGCCGCCACCGTCGGCGGCTGGCTGTGCGCGCTCGGCGTCGACGTGAACTTCGCGCCCGTCCTGGATGTGGACTCGTCTGCGGGCAATCCGGTGATCGGGCCGCGCTCGTTCGGGCGCGAGCCGCAGCGCGTGGCACGGGTGGCTGCAGCTGCGCTGCGCGGCTACCGCGAGGGCGGCGTGCTGGCCTGCGCGAAGCACTTCCCGGGGCATGGTTCGACGGACGTCGATTCGCACCTTGCGCTGCCCGTGTGCGTCGCCGATCGCGCGACGATGGATGCGCGCGAGCTGGTCCCGTTCCGCGAGGCACTGCACCTGTCGCCCATGGTGATGACCGCGCACGTTCGTTATCCGGCGCTCGATCCGGCGCTGCCCGCGACGCTGTCCCCCGCGATTCTGGGTGGCCTGCTGCGCGGCACGATGGGCGCGCGCAACGTGGTGGTGACGGACTGGATGGAGATGAAGGGCGTGACCGACATTGCACCCGGCGGCGACGGGTTGCTCACGGCGGTGGCCGCGGGTTGCGACCTGGTGCTTCATGGGGAGTGGACGCCTGCGCTGGATGGCTCCCTCGCCGCGGCCGCTGCGCGCTGGGAGGCCGGCGGCGAGGCCGTGCTGCCGATGGCCCGCTGGGAGGCCGCCCGCGGCGGCATCGAGAGCCTGCTCGCCGCGGCGCAGGCGGCGGAGCGGTACGAGAAGGCTGTCGCGTCCGGGGCCGCCCCGTCGCCGGCGATGGATTCCGCGGCGCTCTCGCACCTCGTACCTCCATCGTGGGAGCCGACGATGCTCGCGATCTGCCGCCGCGCCCTGTCGTGGCTCGGCGCGCCGGATGCACTCGCGCTCGATCGCCTGGAAGTGCTCGAACCCGCGTGGGCCTCCGGACCGTCGATCGCCGAACTGCTGCTCGAGGCCGGCGTGCCCGCACGCGGGCACCAATTCGCCGCGGCTGGTTCTGGCGCGGCTCCAGGTCGGACGGCCTCGGTCACCGAGGACTTCGCGTCGTTGCGACGGCTGGCGGGGGGCGCCGGCGACGCGCCGGATCCGCTCGTCGTGGCGCTGCCGCGGCGCACGCCGCTGTCTGCGGACGAGACGCTGGAACTGCATGCCCTCTGCGCGGCGCGACCGGTCGTGCTCATCGCGCTGGAGCAGGACTCATTCCTGGCCGAGTTCACCGAGGCGGCGGGTCGGCTGTCGGCGTGTGATGCCACACCCGCGATGCGCCGCGCAGTGGCACAGGAGGTGGCGGGGCTGGGCGTGAGGGTGGGGTGAGCGAGTCCGCACCCAAGGTGAGCGAGTCGCTCGGCCGGCGCCTTCTTCGCGCCGCGATGCTCCCCGCGGCGTTCACCGTCGTCGCGATCCTGCTCCTGCTCTTCACTCCGTCCGGGCAGCAATGGACCCGCTGGCTCGACGACCAGGTCCGCGTCGAGGAAACCCGCGGTCGCATCGTCGACGCCACGACCGGCAAGGGCGTCGCGGGCGCCACGGTCGTCGTCCATTCCCTCACCGAGAAATGGAAACCGTCGATCGTGGGAGAGATCGCGCACGGCGTCGCCTCGACGGATGGGGACGGCCGCTTCGTGGTCCGCTACCAGCGGCTCGCCAACTCCCGGATCTCGGCGCGAGCTCCGGGCTACGCGACGATCTTCCGGGTGCCATTGGGAGAGAAGGACGTCGAGTTGCCCACCTCCCCCGCCGCTCCGGGAGGAGTGGACCATCGCGGGGAAGTCGGATTCGACCTGGCCGACTCGACCTCGGAAGTCTTCTTCGACCTGGCACGGGATACCGTGTTGGAAGATGCGGCTGCGGCGGACTTCGTGTTTCGGATCGACAGCGCGGCCTCGGACCGCGTGGTCCTTCTCGGGCTGGGGCAGGCCGGGATTGCGACTGAGCACCCGCCGTCCGCCGCGAACGAGATCGATCCTCTCGCGGCGAGTTGCCTCGCCCCGGACACGGGCTACGTCGCGATCCTCTCCACGGAAGGAAACGTCTCCAACTTCACTGCCTTCGCCCGACTGCACGATGGGAATCGCTACTGCCGGATGAAGCTCCGCGTCTACGGCCGGGGCCCCACGCCAAACGAAGGCTATCGCGTGGAGATCGAGCGCTGGTTGAACACCACGGGAAGCCGCAACGTATGCGTCGTGCCGATCGAGGGTGAAGCGAACGAGTTCGCGCCGGCGGACCGGCCGAAGCGCTAAGACCCCTCGGCCTCACGCGACCCGCCCTGTCCGCACCGCATCCTCCCGGAACTCCGCGGCCACTTTTGCCGCGCCTGCCTCGTTTGCCCCGCCCGCCTCGACGCAATCCGCGGCCATGCGCCCCACCGCGGGCCCCATCTTGAAGCCGTGGCCCGATCCCCCGCCGGCGACGAATAGCGCGCTCGCCCCGGGGACGCGATCGATCAGGAAGTTCCCGTCGTCCGTCATCGCGTAGAGACAGCCCAGGTCCTCGGCGTACCACTCGGGCCGGATCGCCGGCACGGACGCGGCAACAAAGGCGCGGCTGGCCTCGCGGTCGGCCGCGAGGACGACGCGCGGTTGGTCGGGATCGGCCGGCTCGCCTGGCGCGTGGCGCGCGACCTTGAGCAGCCCGTCCTGCAGCGGCATCCCGTACCAACCCGAGTCGACGATGTCGTGCATCCAGACCGGGAAGCCGCTCGTGTCCGCGCCCGGAACGGCTGCGGGGGCGAACAGCGCGGCGGCCGTCGCCGACGGCGGGCGGTAGTATGTCACGAACTGGCGCGTCGGCCGCACCCGCGCCGCGACCGCGTCCGCCGGCAGGAAGCGGCCGAGCCACGGACCGCCACACACGAGCACGCGGTCGAACTCGTGCGCCTCGCCACCGTCGAGATCGACGATCGCCGCCCCGGGCCGCTCGTCGATCTCGGCCACGGTTGCGTTGCCCCGGATGTCAGCGCCCAGCGCTCGGGCGGCCGCGACCGTCGCGCGCACCGCCTCGGCCGCGCGCACGTAGCCGCCCTCGGGATTCCACGTCGCGGCGGCGATTCCCTCCCAGGCGAACTGCGGGAAGCGGCGCTCGGCGACGCGCGGATCGAGCAGCGCGATCGGCCGGCCCGCGGCACGCAGGAAGTCGTACGACCGGCGCTCGTGGCGGGACTCGTCGAAGGCGCGGGCCAGGGCGAGAACGCCGGTCTCGACGTACAGTGGCGCGCCATGCGTCGCTTCGAGGTCGCGGTACGCAGCGCGCGACTCCTCGACCAGGGGCACGTACAAGGCACAGTGCTCGCCGTACTCGAAGCGCAGCACCTTCGAGCGATCGTTGCTCGCCGCATCGTCGGCCGGCGGCCCGCCCCGATCGAAGGCGGCGACCTGGTGCCCACGCTGCGCCAGCACGAGCGCGGCCGATGCGCCGAAGATCCCGCAGCCGACGATGCCGATGTTCATGGGGGTTTCCTCCGCTGAACTGCGATTTCACTGCTCCCGGCGGCTGTGGAATCGAGGTCGTTCGTGTTCAGAATTGAACCTGCGCAAGTTGCGGGCGAGCCGACCGGACGATGAGTAAATTCACCTGCCCCGGGGCAGGTGAAATGGCTAACTCCGCCGGCCTCGCCTCGAGCCTGCGCCCGGCCCCCATCCCCCGCCTCCGGGCGACTCGACAATGAGCACATCCCCCGCTGCGAAGCGCTGCTGGAACTTGCCCGGCAACTCCTCGACCCGGCCGCTCTTCGCCACGACCCGCGCATTCCGCCCACGTTTACCCGGACCGCCGCCGGCGAGCCCCGGCGGCGCGATCACGCGCCGCTCCGAGATCACGGTCACCGTCGCCGGCACGAGAAGCTCGATCTCGCGCACCAGCCCCTCGCCGCCGCGATGCTTCCCTGCGCCCCCGCTGCCCCGCCGCAGCGCGTAGCGTCGCACCCGCATGGGGAACAGGTGCTCGAACGCCTCGACGGGTGTGTTCAGCGTGTTGGTCATGTGGGCCTGCATGCCCGAGGCCCCCGGTCCGCCGGGGCCGCCGCCGTGGCCGCCGCCAAGAGTCTCGTAGTACGCAAAGGGCGCGCGCCCCGCATCCAGACCACCGATCAGCACGTTGTTCATCGTGCCGTAGCTCGCTGCGGGAACCCGTCCGGGTAGGGCACGAGCCAGCGCGGCCAGCAACACGTCGGTGATGCGCTGCGAGGTCTCGACGTTGCCGCTCGAGACCGCGGCCGGTGGCTGCGCCGCGACGATCGTGCCGGCGGGTGCAATCACCTCCAACGGCAGCAGGCAGCCGGCGTTCGTCGGCAGGTCGGCGCCCGCGAGGCAGCGGAACACGTAGAGCACCGCCGAGAGCGTGATCGAGGCCACCGCGTTGAGTGGCCCTTCGACCTGCGGCGCGCTGCCGGTGAAGTCGATCGTGGCGCGGCCGCCACGATGCACGGTGATCGCGACCTTGATCGGGATTTTCGTGCCGCCGACGCCGTCGCCGTCCAACCAGTCCACGGCGACGTAGCGACCGGGCCGGATGGACCGCAGGACCGCAACCACACCCCGCTCCGCGTAGTCGTACAGATGCTCGATATACTCGCACAGCTCATCGACACCACTGCGCTCGGCGAGTTCTGCCAGTCGCTTCGCCCCCGTCGCTGCCGCACCGAGCTGCGCCTCGAGGTCGGCCTGGCGCTCGTCAGGGGTGCGGACGTTGGCGCAGATCAGCCGCCACAGGTCGGCCTGCACGACGCCGCGGCGGACGATGTGCACAGGCGGGATGCGCACGCCTTCCTGCACCAGCTCGGTCGCCAGGGGTAGCGAGCCCGGGCTCATCCCGCCCACGTCGGCGTGGTGCGCGCGGTTCGCGACGGATAACCGCGGGCGCGTATGGCCCGGCACGAACACGGGGGCGACGAGCGTGATGTCGGGCAGGTGCGTGCCGCCCTCGTAGGGATCGTTGACCAGGATCGCGTCGCCGGGCTCGAGTGGGCCGCGCCTGAGCGCCGCCTCGACCGACAGCGGCATCGAGCCCAGGTGCACCGGGATATGCGCCGCCTGGGCGACCATGCGGCCGGCGTGATCAAACACCGCGCACGAGTAGTCGCGGCGCTCCTTGATGTTGGCCGAGCTCGCCGCACGGCCCAGCACGACGCCCATCTCCTCGGCGCAGGCCGACAGGAGATGGTGATAGATCGAGAGCTTGACCGGGTCGACCTTGCGCTCGCGTTTCATCGCGGCCTCCGCGTGCCGCGCACGAGCACCAGGTTCCCCCGCGCATCGATGACGCCGCGCCAGCCGGCGGGCACCCACGTCGTCGCGCCGTACTCGACCACGCGCGCCGGACCCTTGATCGCAGCGTCGCGCCCCAGCGCCTCGCGCCGCCACAGGCCGGGCGCGAGCTTCGCCTCGGCGAGCGTGCGCCGCGGCACGCGCGCAACGGGCAACCGCGGCCCCGGCCGCGCGATCGAGAGTGCGACGTCGACGACCTCGATCGCCTCGCCGGGCCGCGCGTAGCCGAATCGACGCTCGTGCAGCCGGGCGAAAGCCACGCGCGGATCGCGCGCCGCCGCAGCGAGGCCCGTTGCGCCCGCGGGCACGTCGAGCTCGAACGACTGGCCGCGATAGCGCAATGCGTAGCTTCCCTGCAGGCGCCAGGCGACGTCGCGCCCGTGCGCGTGCTCGAGCTCGGCGGCCAGCCCGCGCAACTCCGAAGCGGCCGCAGCGCGCGGCCACGCCGCCTCGGCCTTGAGCCGCCACAGCACCGTCCGCGAGGCGTCGTGACGCTCGTCGGCGCCGAGCAAACCCCACGCCGAGAGCACGCCGGCGTCGGGTGGTATGAGTACGCTCGCCGCACCCAGCGCCTCGGCGAGCGCACACGCGTGGAGCGGCCCGGCCCCACCGAATGCGACGAGCGTCGCCTGACGCACGTCGTGACCGCGCTCCACGGAGATGAGGCGCAGCGCGCGTTCGATGGTCGCGTCGGCGACTGCGATCACGCCGGTGGCGGCGGCGACCGCCGGGGCACGGCCCCCACCGCGCATGCGCAGCGCACGCGCCAGCTCCGTCATCTCCCGCCACGACGCGTCGGCATCGAGCGCCATCGCGCCGTCGAGGAAGTGCCCGAGCGGAATGCGCCCCAGCACGACCTGTGCGTCGGTCACCGTCGCCGGCCCGCCGCGGCCGTAGCACGCGGGGCCGGGGTCGGCACCCGCCGAGCGCGGACCGACGACGAGCGCGCCGCCGGCGTCGACGGACGCAATCGAGCCGCCGCCGGCGCCGACCGTGTGCACCTCGAGCATGGGGATCGCGATCGGCGAGCCGCCGATCATCGCCTCGCGCGTGGTCACGGGCGCGCCCGCGACGAGCGCGACGTCGGTCGAGGTGCCTCCAATGTCGAGCGTGAGCAGCATCGGCAGGCGCGCCACACGGCCAAGCCGCGCCGCGCCCAGCACGCCACCGGCGGGTCCCGACAACACGGTGTGGACGGGATAGCGCGCGGTGTGTGCGGCCGGCGCAGTGCCGCCGTTCGACTGCATGACACGCAGGCGGTGGGCGCCCGGCGCGTCGAGCGTCTTCAGGTAGCGCTGCACCAGCGGCGCGACGTACGCGTTCACCACCGTGGTCGACGCGCGCTCGACCTCGCGATGGCGACGCACCACCTCGTGCGACAAGGCGATCGGCACGCCTTGTAACGCGCGCGCGAGCGCGCGTCCGACGGCACGCTCCGGCCCGGCGGCAGCATACGAGTGCAGCAACGTGACGGCCACCGCCTCGGGCCGCAACGCGCGAACGCGGCGCACGAGTCGCGCCAGCGCGGCCGGACGGAGCGCTCGCAGCGTCTCGCCAGAAGGCCCCGTCCGCTGCTCGGCCTCGGCCGTCGCGCGTCCGCCATCGGCGATCAGCGAGGGCGCACGCTCGGGGCGTAGCGCGTACAGCACGGGCCGCTCCTGGCGGCCGATGGTCAGGAGGTCGGCGAAGCCGGCCGTGGCCACGAACGCGACGCGCGCTCCGGTACGCGACAGGAGCGCATTCGTCGCCACGGTGAAGCCATGCGCCACCTCCCACGGCCGAGTCGCGGCGACATGTACGCCGGAGGCGAGAAGTTTGCGCGCCGCCTCCGCCAGCCCTTGATGAAAAGCCTGCGAAGGCTCCGCCGGGGTCGAGGGGACCTTGAATCTGATGGCAACGCCCTCGTGCACGACGAGGAAATCGGTGAACGTGCCGCCGGTGTCGATCCCGACGTGGACCGTGGGGCGCTCCGCGCGGGTTCTCACGCCGCCCGCTCCCGCGCCAGGCGCGACATCCACGCGACCGCCACGACCGCGACCGTCGCCACGATCGCGACGGCGTAGACCCATGCCGGCAACTGCACCGCCTTGCCGATCCAGGCGACGGCCGCGTAGTACGGCAGACAACCGAGCGCGATCGCGGCGGCGAACTTCGGCAGCGGGTAACCGCCGGCGGCTGCGACCAGGCGTAGCGGGCCCGCGCCCAGCGGCGTGGCGTAGATCAAGAACAGGGCCCAGAAGGTCGACTGGCCCGAACTCGCGACGAGGCTCATGACGCGCGTACGCAGGCGCACCAGCCAGCCCCATTGCAGCGTCGGGTGGGCCAGCAGCCAGCGGACGACGAGGTACTGCGCCACCGAGCCCGCGGTCGTGCCCACCGCGCCGAGGACCGCGACGATCCAGGGGGCGTGGCGCTCACCCATGTAGGCGACGTAGAGCGTCGAGGCGATGGGGAGCGCCAGCGCATCGACGAACAGGTAGAGGATGAAGATGCCGAGGTGGTCGAAGAGCGGCGGCACGACGCGGGGCGCCCGGGGCCGGTCAGGCGCCGTCGCCGGGCGTGAGCGCCGGCTCGGCGAGACTCGCCGCCACGTTCCCGTCGAGCGCGACCGCGGCGTGGGCCGGCACGCGCAGGACGACCAGCGTCATGTCGTCCTCGAGGTCCTCGCTCTGCGAGAACGCATAGACCGCGTCGTGGATGGCGCGTGCGACGTCCTCGGCGGAGAGGTCGCGCGGCAGCGCGCGCATCAGGTCGCCCAGGCGCTCCTCGTCGAAGAACTCGCCCGAGGGCGAGCGGGCCTCGGTCACGCCGTCGGTGTAGCACAGCACGCGATCGCCGGGCTCGAGCGTGACCATGCCCTCCTCGAGCCGTGGATCCTCGAACACGCCGAGCAGGAGGCCGCCCATGTGCAGGATCTCGATGCGGCCGTCGGCACGCTGCAGGAACGGCGGATTGTGACCCGCGTTGCAGTAGCGCAGCTCCATCGTCGCGCGGTCGAGCTTGGCCAGGAAGCCGGTGGCGAACATGCCCGACTCGGCGCGCGACAGGAGCAGGCGGTTGACGCGCTCGAGGATGTCCGACACGGCACGGCCCTCGCCGGCCTGCGTCCGCAGCGACGCCTGGATCATGCTCATGACCAGTGCGCCGGGCACGCCCTTGCCCGAGACGTCGGCGATCGCGCAGAGCACGCCGTCGTCGGTGTCCATCAGGTCGAAGTAATCGCCGCCCACCTGCTTCGACGACTGGTTCATGCCGAAGATCTCGAGGTTGTCCCAGCGCGGAAACGCGCGCGGCAGGTACCCGCGCTGGATCTGGCGGGCCAGTGACAGCTCCTCCTCGAGCGCGGCGCGGCGCAGGCTCTCGCTATAAAGCGATGCGGTACGCATCGCGGCTCCCGTCTGGTTGGCAAGAGTCTCGAGGAGAAACAGATCCTCGCGCAGGAAGCGCGCACCGGTCAGCTTGCGCCCGAGCGCGATCGCGCCGAGCACCTCGTCGCGATGGCGCACGGGGACGAGCAGCATGATGTCGAGCGTCTTGGCCGCGCCGACGATGCGGGCGGCTTCCTCGGCGCGATCCGCCGGCCAGCCGTCGGTGATCTGGCTGGCCAGCGTCGGGCCGGGACCCAGCATCCCGGCGCGCAGCGCGTGGGCCCAGGCGACCAGCCCCAGTTCGCCGCTCAGCGCCTCGCCGACGCGCACGCCGCCGGGCCGATCGAACGCGGCCACGGTGACGAAGCCCTCGCCCTCGCGGCGGAACAACACGCAGCGCTCGAGCAGCAGCGTCTCGCCCACCGCGCTGGTCAGACGCCCGGCCAGCGCCGACAGGTCGAGCTCGGTGACGATATCCCGCGACAGGTTCTGGATGACGGTGCGGCCCTCGCGACGGTCGCGTGACAGGTAGCCTTCGACCACCTCCTCGAGGCGCGAGACGACCGGCGGCAGCACGCTGACCAGCAGCAACAACAACAGCGGCTGCGCCAGCCGGGGATCGAGACCCGACCAGCGGCCGAGGAAGCTGGTGATCATCGACGACAGGCCCAGGTAGACGAGGATCATTCCCAGCGCCGGCAGCAGGAACAGGATCGAGCGGCGAACCAGGAAGCCGGCATCGAGGAAGCGGTAGCGCACGATCGCGTAAGCGATCGAGCCCGAGCCGACGGTCAGCGCGAAGACCAGCAGCCCCGAGCGGAACGCCTGGCCCGCCTGCGCGCCGACGCCGAACAGAGTGGGCAGCGGCACCGCGAGCGAATAGAGGACGAGGCAGGCGCCGAGGCCGATCGAGATCGCACGCAGCTGGTCCCTGAGGCGCGGGCTCGTCACCTCGCGCAGGCGCAGGCCCAGGACGAGCAAAGTGACCACGACGTACGCCAGGTTGACCAGCGAGAACAGGATCGTGTGCGCGTCGTAGAGCAGGCCCAGCGCGACGCGCACGGTCGACAGGAGCGGCGAGGCCCAGCCGCTGCGCGAGGCGACGTCGGCGATCCAGAACGTCTCGTTGGAAAGGCGTGCCGCGGCCGTGAGCAGCAGGTGGAAGAGGTAGGGCGTGAAGACCAGGATCTCGAAGAATGGCACGCGGCGGAACCAGCGCGGCTCGCGCGGGAACACGAGCACGAACAGGAGCAGCGCGGGGAAGAAGAACTCCCACAGGTACGAGAAGTAGTGGACCGCGTCGGTGGTGACGACCGCGCCCTTGGCCTGCGATCCCTCGGCGGCGAGCGCGAGTCCGACGAGGAGCGCACCCAGGCCGCCGAACGACAGCATGAGCGCGGCCCAGCGGTTGGGCCGCTGGCGCGGGTCCTCGCGGAAGATCGCGATGCCGAGCAGGATGATCAGGGCGCCGAGCGAAACGCAAAGAGTGGCGCCCCAGAGGGCAAGCGGCATGTCGGTGGATCCCTCCGCGTCCGGTCGACGCCCGCCGTGCTACGTCGGGCGGAGCCTAGGTCGTGGGCGCGGGCGGCGCGTCCGGAGCGACCGGTGGCGCCATCCCGGGCGCGCCCGGGCCGAAGCCGGCCTGGCTCCAGTCGACGGGGATCGGCGCGGGCTGACCGCCGCGCGTGCGCAGGATCCCGCCGACACCGGCGCACATCGCGCCGCAGGTGACGAGGATCCCGACGACTTCGAGCAGCCCACCGAGCAACCCGGCCGGCGGCACGACGATTCCGACACCCTGGAACAGGCTCGACACGAGGCCGATCCCCGTCACGGCCACGACACCGACCATGGTGTTGCGGACCAGCTCGGGCGCGCCGAGTCGCGGCGACAACCGCCGCACGACCCAGGTGCCCAGGGCCGAAGCGCCGAGAATGGCGCCCCAGAAAAGGAGAACGACCAGGCCGAGACTATAGCCGAGGAGCAGCAGAACGGCCACGGGGATACCGATGATGGTGACGGCAAGCAGCACGGCCGCGAGGGCGACGACGATGGTGGCCGGGGCGATCGCGGCGATCCCCAGCAGGCCGTAGCCCAGCGAGGCCAGCGTCTCGGACTCGATCCGGGCGGTGATCCGACGGGCCCGCTCCCTGGTCAGCGTGACGGTGACCCAGGCAACGAGAAGCCAGAACAGGATCTTGAAGACGCGGCCGACGGCGTCGAATCCGTGGCCGATGAAGTTGAGGCCCTGCATTCCAAGGATGCCCGCGGGCACGTTGCCGAAGGACACCGACGAGCCGAGGATCGTCGCGCCCGGTGCCTTCTCGACGTTGCCGCCGATGCTCACGGCATCACCGCGCACCTGCGCGCCGTCCTCGAGGATCACGTCGCCGCCGGCGGCCACCACGTCGTCGTCGACGACCCCGCGCACGGTGATGCTGCCGCCCATGGCGAAGACGTGGCCCAGCACGTGCTCGCCACGCTCGATCACGATGTCCTCGCCGATCTGCACGACGTCGTTCTCGCCGGCGTGGACCTTGTACACGCCGCCAGGGCCTTCGATCGTGCGGGGGCCGCCCCCGCCGCGAATCGTCTCGTGACCCGGTGCGGCCGGGGCCCCGGGCATCCCGGGAACTCCGGGCAGGCCGGGCACGGGCGGTGGAGGCGCTGGCGTGAGGAAGTCGTCGCGCACGGAGTCGACCGGCACGCCGGGCAACTCGGTCTCCTGCGCCCCGGCGCGCGGCGCCAGGGCGATCGCAGCCAGGCCCAGGCCCAGTACGGCCGCGATCCCAAGGCCCAGGCTGGCCAGGCTGCGGGCGGACGTCACACGGAAGATGGGAGGTCGTTCGGCGTTCACGGGGTCACTCCCTCCGAGGACAGCGTGATGTCACCGGACGACGTTCGCACGGCAACAGTGCCCGCGCCGCCGAGGCGGCCGGTGAGGCGATTACGGTTCATGGTCTCGACCGCGATCTCGTTGCGCACGGCGATCGCGCCGCTCGAGGTCTGCAGGTCGAGCGTACCCCCGGTGCGCTCCGGGATCGCCAGGATGACCTCGCCGGCCGAGGTCCGCACCTGCACGAAGCGCGGCGCGCCCGAGAGGCTGGCGTTGACGTCACCCGAGGCGGTCTCGATCGCGCACGAGTCGGCGTTGGCGGAGAGCGAAACATCGCCGGCGCTGGTCGACACGAACACCGAGCCCACGAGATCCTGCGCCTCGACGTCGCCGGTCGAGGTCTCAAACCTGGCGCCGCCACGCACCCGAGCGGCGTTCACGTCGCCGCTCGTCGCCCGCACGATCAATCCGCCGCGCAGGTCGTTCGCGTCGACGTCGCCCGAGGTGACACGAACGACCGCGGGCCCGTCGCACTCGCGCAGGGTCACGTCGCCCGAGGTGGTCTGTACGCTGGCCCGACCGCTCATCTGGGTCAGCTCGACGTCGCCGGTGTTGGACACGAAGCCGACCTGCTGGGGAAGTCCGGTCGCGTCGAAGTCGCCGCGCGCGGTCTCGCACTCGAGACGGGCCCGGGCCGGGACGGCGATGGTCAACTCGACCTCGACCGAGCGACGGATCCGCCACGGGCCGGCATCGACGTTGACCCGGGTGCGCCGCCGCTCCGGCTCGCGCACGCGCAGCACGAGGACGTCACCCTGACGCTCCATGGTGACCTTGATCTGGGCGAAGAGGGCGTCGGCGTTCTGCTGGGTCGAGCCCTCGACGCGCCGCGCGGTGACCACGCGGACGGTGTCGTCGGGACTGGCGATCAGATGGACGTCGGCGGAGCGGGTCTCGATGCGCACGACGGCCGAGGAACCCAGGGCGACGGCGCTGGCAGTGCGGTCCTCACGCACGACCCCCCGGCGGTCATTGCAGCCGGCGGCCAGGAGGCCGGCGAGGGCCAGCAGGGGCAACGGGGCAAGGAGGGCGGCAAACCCTGCACGGTGGGACATGACGGCCTCCGAGGGCGTGGGACGGGACTCGAACGTGCCCCTCCTACGGCGGGATGGGCGCCCGGGTTGCCTCCTGGGCGGAGGCCGAGGTGGCCCTACCGGTAGTTCTGGAACTGGAGGGCCCGGGGCCAGTCGTGGGCCTTGACGGCCGCCATGACCGCCTGCAGCTCGTCCTTCTTCTTGCCCGAGACGCGGACCTGCTCGCCCTGGATCGTGGACTGCACCTTGAACCCCAGGCCCTTGATGAACTTCGTGATCTCCTTGGCCTGCTCGGACTCGAGCCCGCTCTTGAGCTTGAGCGTGCGGCGCTGCGTGCCCCTGGCGGCGGGCTCGATCGCACCCTCCTCGATGCACTTGAGCGAGACGCCCCGCTTGACCAGCTTGCCATCGAGGATGTCGCGCACGTTCTTCATCTTGAGGTCGTCGTCGGCGATGAGGATAATTGCGTCCTTGCCCTCGGTCTTGATCTCCGCGGCGCTGCCCTTGAAGTCGAACCGGGTGGTGATCTCCTTCACCGCCTGCTGAACCGCGTTCTGCACTTCCATCCAGTCGACTTCGGAGACGATGTCGAACGAGAAGTCGTCGGCCATGGGGAACTCCGGGGCTGCAGAGGGTGAAGCGGGGGAAAGAAAGAGGGCCCTTGCGGGCCCTCTCTCCGTACGGATCGCAGCGGCGCGGAACGCGCGCGCGATTAGTGCGTGGTCGTCGTGGTCGTGTCCGCCATCATGGTGCTGTCCATCGGCACCGTCTCCGTCACCGTCTCGGTCGTGGTCGTCGTCGTCGTCGTCTCCGGGGCCGGAGTTTCCTCAGCCTTCGGAGCGCAACCGATCGTACCCAGCGAGAGCGTGAGAGCGAACACTGCAACCGCCGCAAGCGCGATAAGCTTCCGCATCCTCTGCTTTCACCTCCTTCGCCATGGCCCGCGCCGGAGCGGGGTCATGTCGGAACTAAGATCTCGTTGCCCGGACCGCAACTTCCGGTTCCGTGTCCGGGATGTCGCCACGCGTCAGGCGAAGAGGGTGCAAGCCCACCGCGAAACGCGGCGCTCGCATGACCCTTCGCCAGATGGACGCGGGTCCGATTGGTAGCAGGTGTGGGAAGCCGGGTGCTTGACAGGTTGGGACCCACCCCAGGCGACGTATCCGGCGGAACGTACGTTCGAGCCGGGGGGGTGTCAAGCGATTTGTCCACCTGTCAGAGACCCCTCCCGAGTCGGTCTGTCCGCTTTACAGGAATAGAACGAATCACTTAATATGATGCAGCACAATAGATTATGTGATCCGAAGAGAGTTCAACGAGCAGCTACCACGACCCCCGAAGAGGCCGCCAGCCCGCGGACAAGGTCGGCCCGCAGGTCTGAAATGTCCTCGCAGCCGACCGAGAGCCGGACCAGGCCATCGGTGAAGCCCGTGGCCTCACGCTGAGCCCTGGGCACCGATGCGTGTGTCATGCTCGCCGGATGCGTGACCAGCGACTCGACGCCGCCGAGCGATTCGCCGAGCGTGAACAGGGTGAGCGCCTCGCAGAATCGCTTGCCGGTCTCGAGATCCGGAAACTCGAGCGAGATGATCCCGCCGAAGCCCGCCATCTGCTTCCTGGCCAGCGCGTGCCCGGGATGGTCGGGCAGGCCGGGATAGATCACCCTTGGCCCGCGAGGTCCTGTCGCCTGAGCGGCGAGCCACACGGCGAGGTCGCCGGCATTCTTCTCATGGCGTTCCATGCGAAGTGGGAGCGTCTTGATGCCGCGCAGCGCGAGCCAGCAATCCCACGGTCCGGGCACTGCCCCCACCGCGTTCTGCAGGAAGCGCAGGCGCGTCCCCAGGTCGTCGCGCTTGACGACCAGCGCACCGCCCACCATGTCGCTGTGTCCGTTCAGGTACATGGTGGTCGAGTGGAGCACGATGTCGATGCCGAACTCGATCGGCCGCTGCAGCATCGGCGTGGCAAACGTGTTGTCGCACGCGGTGAGCAGCCCGTGGCGCTGGGCGATCGCCGCGATACCCGCGAGGTCCGAGATGGTGAGCAGCGGATTGGTCGGCGTCTCGACGTAGAGCAGCTTCGTCGCAGGCTCGATCGCGGCCTCGACCGCGGCCAGGTCGGCCGTGTCCACGTAGGTAAAGCGCATGCCGAGATGGGCGAACACCTGGTCGAACAGGCGGAACGTTCCGCCGTACATGTTGTTCGACGCCACGACGTGGTCACCGGCCTTGAGCAGGTGGAGCAGCATCGTGGTCGCGGCCAGTCCCGAGGCGAAGGCGAAGCCGTGCACGCCGCTCTCGAGCGACGCCAGGTTCTCCTCGAGCGCCTCGCGCGTGGGATTCTGCGAGCGCGCGTACTCGTAGCCCTTGTGCTTCCCGAGGCCGTCCTGCGCGTAGGTCGAGGTCTGGTAGACCGGCACCGCGACCGCTCCCGTGCGCGGGTCGGGGGCATTGCCCGCGTGGATCGCGCGGGTGCCGAGACCTGATTTCGCGTCGATGCGCACCATGCTCACTCCGCGATCAGCGAGATGACATCGAGACGGGTGAGGATTCCGCTGGGTCCTCCCCCGTTGGCGGAGACGAGCACCGCCGCGTGCTTCTGCTTGAGGAGTTGCGCTACGCGCGTCACCGGCTCCTGCGCGCCGACCACCGGCAGCGGCGGGTCCATGATCTCGCGCACCGTGCGGCCGAGCACCTTCGGGTCGTCGAGCACGCGCTTCATGATCTCGGCGTCGTACACGGTGCCGACGGGCTCCCCGCCGTCGAGAACCGGCAGCTGCGACACGTCGTAGGAGCGGACCAGGTTGAGCGCGTGGCGCACGAGGTCTCCCGGCGCGACCGACAGCAGGGCCTTCCCCCCGGCCGACTTGCCGAAGACGAGGTCGGCGACACGCGTATCGGCCGGATCGAGCATGTGGTTGTCGCGCATCCACTCGTCGCTGTGCACCTTCGACAGGTAGCGCTCGCCGGTGTCGGGCAGCATGACGACGATCACGCCGCCCTGCGTCATCTTCTTCGCCTCGAGTAGCCCGACGTGGAGCGCCGTGCCGCACGAGCCACCGACCAGGATGCCCTCCTCGCGGGCCAGGCGGCGCGCGGTATTGAGCGAATCCTTGTCGTTCACCTGCACGACGTCGTCGATCACGCTCCAGTCGTAGGCCTCGGGCAGGAAGTCCTCGCCGATGCCCTCGACCTTGTACGTGTGGGCCTCGCCCATGGTGCGCGTGTGGAACCACTGGTAAAGGATCGAGCCGATCGGGTCGGCGCCGACGATGCGGACCTTCGGGTTCTTCTCCTTCAGGTACTTCGCGGTGCCGCTGATCGTGCCGCCGGTGCCGATCGAGGTGACGAACGCGTCGATCTTGCCCGCGGTCTGCTCCCACAGCTCGGGACCGGTCGTCCGGTAGTGCGCCGCCGGGTTCGCCGGGTTGTCGTACTGGTTGGTGAGGAACGCGTTCGGGCGCTCGCGCTCGATGCGGCGCGCGACCTGGTAGTACGACTCGGGCGAGTCGGGGGCGACGGCCGTGGGGCA
>JANOEH010000252.1:0-15281 GCA_031413115.1 Candidatus Eiseniibacteriota bacterium
TCCTCGGCGACCAAGTTCGACTCGGGCACGGGATGGCCCAGCTTCTGGGCGCCCGTCGTCGCGAACCACGTGCGCGGGTTGCCCGACATCAGCTACGGCGGGATGAACACCGAGATCGTTTGTGCGCGCTGCAGCGGGCACCTTGGCCACGTCTTCGACGACGGGCCCAGGCCCACGGGCAAGCGCTACTGCATGAACTCGGCCGCGCTGGTCTTCCGGCCGAAGGCCGGAAAGTAGCCGCGCGCTACTTCTGCAGCTCGCCCCACAGCTTGAGCGCGTCCAGGTTCTTGTCGGCGAGCGCCCTCTCCCGGCTCGCCAGCGTGGTGAGCAGGTCCGCGTCCTGCTTGACCAGAGTCAGCATCTGCTGCTCCGCGGCTCGCGACTCGGCGCTGATCCGCCCCTCGTAGCCGTTGGCGGACCAGAGCCCGTGCAGCTTCCGCTCCTGGTCGATCGCCACCATGCGCACCTGGGCCAGGTCGACCTGCACTTTCTGGTGGTCGGCGGCGGCCTCCATCACCTGGCGCATCGAGTCGAAGTAATCGCGTTTCTTCTCCTCGCGCTTCTTCTTCAGGTCGGCGTCCTTCTTGTCGGCGTCGCGCTTTTCCTTCTTGGCAGCGGCGCTCTGCTTGCCGAGGAGGTCGATCTGCGACTTCTGGATCTCGACCTGCGACTTCCAGCGCACCGACCGCTCGCGCGACTTGAGCATGCGGCTTTCGGCGCGGGAGCGCAGCTGCTGCCACGAGGCGTAGTCGGCATCGAGTTCCTCGGGCGTGCGCACGTCGGCGAGCGGCGGCAACACCATCCCGGTGGAGTCGCCCCAGCTGAATGCCGCCCCACCGCGACTGCGCGGAGTCGCGGGATTCGCCCTGGCCGCGGGCGTGGTCACGGGCGCGGCCGGCTGCAGCGACTGCGGCTCGGTCGGCGGGGCGGTCGGAGTCTCGAGGGCGGGCGGCTCGGCCGGCGGCGGCGGTGGCGTCGTGCTGTCCTCGGCGCGGGCGAACGGAGCGGAGCCGAGCAGCGCGATGGCGGCGACAAGCATGCTGCGGCGTGTCATGGGTGCGAAACGCTTCATTGCGGACTCCTCGGGAAAAGTCTTGCCTCGGTGCGGCGGTTGCCCGGAGATTACCCACGCCACTCGGCGACGACAACACTCTCGTGGCCACCCTCACCGCCACGACCCGACCTTCCGGAGGATTCAATTTCATGACGTCTCACCGCGCTGCCGTCGGCATCGTCCTCCTCTCCTGTTCGCTCGCGGCCGTGCTGCCCGGCACCGCCCGCGGCCAGGCCCCTGCCGCGCCAACCGAGGCCCCGGCCGCCATTCCCGACTCGATCGCGATGAATCCCGGAGCGTGGTCGACCGACCTCAAGCTCGGGCTCGGGATCGAGCAGAGCTCGTACAGCTCGAACTGGTCCGGTGGCGACCAGGGCGCCATCGCGTGGTCGGCGCGTACCGACTTCATCGCGGAGCGGCAGTTCTCGCGGAGCTTCAACTGGCGAAATGAACTCGCGCTGGCCTACGGCCAGACCAGCCGCCAGGATCGCGACCCCAACGACTCGAGCCGCCTCGTCTGGCAGTCGGCCGAGAAGACGACGGACCTCATCTACTTCGAGTCGACCGGCCGGTGGACGCTGCAGAAGTTCGCCGATCCCTATGCCTCGTTCCGCCTCGACACGCAGTTCCGCGACGACTCCAATCCGCTCGGCCGCGTTTCGTTCAACCCGATCCGCCTCAAGGAGACGGCCGGCCTCGCCAAGGTGTTCCGCAAGACCGAGACGCGCGAATTCATCACCCGCTTCGGTGTCGGCACGCGGCAGACGATCGGGAAGACCATCGTGCAGGCGAACCCGCAGGTGACGGATTCGTACTCGTCGAACGACGGCGGCTTCGAGTGGTACACCACGATGAAGGAGCCGCTCGCGGGGGGACGCATCGAGTACCGCGGCGACCTGCTCGTCTTCGCGCCGGTGTTCTACTCCGGGAGCGATGCCCTCGACGGCTACGACGCGGCGCAGACGGCGCTCGATCCGACGCACACCGAGGTTGCGGGCTACTGGCGCACGCCTGACGTGAACTGGCGCAACTCGTTCACCAGCCACATCACGAAGGTGATCGCGGTCAACCTGTACCTGCAGCTCATCTACGACAAGTTCGACACGGCCGCGAACGTCGACCTGGCGGATCCGGTCGTCCAGCACGACGAGATCCAGCGCAACATCCGGACGGCGGGGCAGTTCAAGCAGACGCTGTCGCTCGCCCTCACCTTGAAGGCATTCTGACCTCCGCGAACGCTGCCGTGATGGGCACGCTGGGCAGACAGTTCGGCAGGCGCTAGAAAAAAGGCGGTCCTCCCGAGGGAGGACCGCCGAAAAGTGAAGCGATCCGAATCGCGGCGCCCGGATCAGGCGCGCTTGACGTTCGCCGCCTGCAGGCCCTTCGGCCCCTGTTGCACGTCGAACTCGACGGCGTCGCCTTCGGCAAGGGTCTTGAACCCGGATCCCTCGATGGCGGAGAAGTGGACGAACACGTCCTCCCCACCCTCCTGCGAGATGAATCCGAAACCCTTCGACTCGTTGAACCACTTCACGGTTCCCTTGGCCACGATCGTGACTCCTGATTCAGAGAGATCCCATACGAACGGACACGCCGCAGGCCGGGGACGACCTGCGGCGCGACCAGCGTGCTTCGGAGATCGTTGAACCCAGGTGAACCGACCCGCGCGACGAAGCTAGGTGAGGGGCCGGGGCGTGTCAAGCGCCGAGGCTCCGCCGGCCCAGGCCCCGGCGGCCTAGCCCGGAAGCGTCCCGACCAGCTGGAAATTGTAACGGATGCGGACGAACAACGCTTGCAGCCGGCCGCCCGGGAGGTAGGGCTCGAAGATGGTGCGGTAGGCCGCCCGGACCGCCTCTTCGTCGAGCAGGGGCACGACCCCCTGCTCGAGCGCCACGTCCTCGACTTCGCCCAGCACGTTGACGAATGCGACGACGATGACCACCCCCTCGATGCCCTGCGCGACCGCCGCCTCGGGGTAGTTGGGCCTGGCGACCGCGCGGACGATCACGTCTTCCGATTGCACCGTGGGCAGGTCGCCGTAGAGCGTGCGCAAGCGGGCGATGGGATCCTCGCCGGTCGACAGGACCGGGCTCCTGCCGCGCGTGCCGGGACGAGCCTTCGGCGGCAGCGGCGAAACGGGTACGACCTTGCCGCGGAACTCGACCTCGGGCAGTTCGGTGAGCACTCCCATGAGCGTCGCCGGCGCGCCCCGCTCCGGGTCGCCGCTGGGCAGCAGGCGCACGCGGATCAGCCGTTCGTAGCGCAGTGGGCCGCGATAACCGAAGCGCTCCGCGGTCTGCTCGCGAGTCTCCTCACGCATGTCCCGGGGGATGAGCACGAGCACGAGCAGCAGGTGGAGAACACAGGCCACGGTCACGGCCACCCCGCCGATCCGCGGATCGGAGCGGAGGCGACTCTCCCACAGAACTTCCTGATCGGCCATCATGCGCACTCTCCCCGGTCCGTTCGAAGGAGCGGACCGCGCCCGGCGCAACGAGCATAGCACCGGGATAGACTCGGCGCGACAGCGCCGAGCGGGCGGGTCAGGTTCCGGCGTCGGAGTTGGGCTCCGGTGCCGGCACCGTGTAGGCGCTCAGGTCATGGACGCCGACCGCGGCCAGCGCCTCCTCGTCCTGCAGCAATCGGCCGGTCGACGTGGGCGACCACGGTTGGCTCACGAGCGCGTGGCAGGCGTCGGCCACGATCGCCGGCGCGCGCCATGTCCCCCCGGTCTCGAACCACGCCGCGAAGACGCGGGTCGCCTGCGTGTCGATGAGCGTGCGCGGCCACAGCCCGTCGACGGCGATCCGGTCGACCGCGAGCTCGGTGGCGAGGCCGATCGTCAGGTGCGACATCGCGTACTTGGTCGTCAGGTACGCGGTGCGACCGACCCAGCCTCCGAGAACGGCGGCATCAAGCTCGAGCGGCGGGCACAAGTTGACGATGTGGCCGTGGCTGGAGGCGCGCAGGTGCGGAATCGCCGCCCGCGCCATCAGCAGCGGGGCGCGCTGGTTGATGGCGATCATGCGATCGAGCAGGCGCACCGCGATCGTCTCGACCGGCTCCCAGCGGATCGCCCCGGCGTTGTTGACCACCACGTCGATACGCCCGAACGCCTCGACCGTGCGGGCGACCAGCCGCTCGACCTGCGCCTCGTCGCGCACGTCGGTGGCGACGGCCAGCGCGCGGCGACCGAGCGCCTCGACCTCGCGCGCGACGTCGTGGATCGTGCCCGGGCGCGCGGCGGAGGCGACCTCGGTCTTGGCGCCGATCGCGATGTCCATCCCGGCGGCGGCCAGGCGCAGGGCGATCGCCCGCCCGATCCCGCGGCTCGCTCCGGTGACGATCGCGACGTGGCCGGTGCGATCGAGCGGGCTCACGAGTCCTTCGCCGCGGCGCGCAGCCGGATGCGCACGGGCGACGCCTCGAGTCGATCGAGCTGCACCCTGCCGGTGCGCGCATCGAGCGCGCCGAAGGCAAGCACGCCGGTCGGGCACGACTGCACGCAGGCGCCGCAACGCACGCACTCGGGATCGTTCATGGGCAGCCCCTTGTTGGCGAAGCTCATGACGTCGATCCCCTGGTGACAGACCGACGTGCAGACGTTGCACGAGATGCACTTCGGCTTGTCGGCGAAGATGCGGAAGCGGCTGAACCGCGCCACGATGTTCATCCACGCCGCGAGCGGGCAGGCGAAGCGACACCACGTGCGACCACTGAACCAGAAGTACGCGCCGTAGCCCACCACACCGGCGAGAAACACGTCCACGGTCCACTTGTAATGGTGGAGCGCCACGGACTCGAACCAGCGGTTGACCGCCGCCCCGTCGGGTTGCGTCCAGCCGAAGATGCGAACGAGGAGGAGGAGGACGGCGATCGCCAGGATGCCCTGCCCCAGCAGGTTGAGGCGGTTCCAGCCGGGGCCGTGCGGCATCTTCTCGCGATGCGTGTCGCCCAGCGTCTCGGCGAGCGCACCGCACGAGCAGATCCAGCCGCAGTAGGCGCCCTTGCCGAAGCGCAGGACGAGCAGCGGGATGAGGATGAGCGTCTGCGCGATGCCGATGCCGATCCACGCCCACAGCGGCTGCGCGGTGAAGATGTTGTAGACGTTGAGCGGCCAAGCCAGGATGAGGCCGTAGGCACGCCAGAACTCGCGCCCGTGGCCGTAGGTCACGACCGGGAAGAGCGGATCGGCCAGCCAGGCCGGCAACGCCCCCTGGTAATTGAGCCACGGCAGCACGATCTCGGGCAGGAGGAACAGCGGGCCTACCTGGATCGCCATCAGGCAGAGCGTCTGCACCGTGACGTAGGGCGTACGGCGGCGGCGGATGCGCCGGATGCCGAAGGTGACGACGAGCAGCGAGTACGCCACCGTGTACCAGAACGACGGCCCCTGGGCCGACTTGAGCGCGATGCCGAGCCACGAGTGCGGATCGGTCCCCCACGCTGCGGTCCACGCGCCGATCGCATAGGGAAAGGCTCCGGCCTGCTGCGTGAGGTGATCGAGCGCGCCGCCGGATTTCCAGTTGTAGAGCGCCGCGCAGAAGACGAGGAACGCGCCGAACGCCGCCCACTGGGCGGCGCGCATCTCGCCGACGAGCGCCACGCCCGAGCGGCGGAAGAAGTCGAGCGGGGCCTCGCGCCCGATCATCGCGAAGACGACGTCGTTCGGCAGCGTCTCGCCACCGGCCAGCGTCACCGTGCCCTCGCCGATCGAGGCCACCCTGGTGCCGAAGCGCAGGGCGAGCGCCCCGTCCTCGCGCATCGCGCGAGCGTGGGCGCGTTCCACGTTCGCGGGCTTGGCGCGCGCGAACGCCGCGCCGCGATAGGACAACGTCACGCGCGCGCCCGCGTCGGCCAACGCCACGGCCGTCTCGATCGCGCTGTCGCCGCCGCCGACCACGAGCGCAGAGCGGCCGGCGAATTCCTTCGGGTCGTGCAGGCGATTGAACACCTTGTCGGCCCGATCCTCGCCCGGCACGCCGAGGCGGCGGTAGTTGCCGCTGCGCCCGATCGCCACGATGACGCGCCGCGCCAGGAGCGGCACGGCGACGGCGCCGCCCTCGGCGAGCGCCACCTCGAGCAGGCGGCCGCGCGGCCGCACTCCGACCGCGCGCACGCGCACGGGCTCGACCGCGCCGGCCCGGGCCTGGCCCACGAGTTCTTCGACCAGCGCCTCCTTGACGTCGGCGCTCACCGTGAGAGCGCCGGCCGGTGTGAAGTCGGCCGGGTAGGTGTAGATCGGCTTGGCCTTGGGAAATTTGACGATCGTGGCGAACGGCTCGCTCGCCTCGAGCACGGCGAACGACAGGCCGCGCGCGCGGCACTCGAGCGCCGCCGCCACGCCGGAGACGCCGGCGCCCAGGATGAGCACGTCCACGACCTCCGCCCCGCCCTCGCCGCGCACGGCGGCGAACGCCGAATCATCGGCGATGTGGCGCACGGCGCGGGCGCCACCGTCGGCCGAGAGCTTGAGCAGCGGGATGCCCGACAGGTCGCCGACGACGTACACGCCCGGCACGTTCGTCCGGCCATTCTCGTCGACGCGAGGAAGCTTTTCGACGCGGCCGGCGGGCCAGGCGGTGTGCAGCCAGCGGGCGTAGCGGGTGAACGGGTTCAGGAGGGCCTCCCTCGTCGAAGCTTCATTGCGAAAAGAACTTGGGTTCGAACCCGCCGCCCCTCCTGCGTCCAGGCCAGAAAGCCCTGAAGTACTACAGGACGGCATGGGAGAGGGCTATCGAAGACTCCGCAAGCGGGGCGCATGGAAGAACTACGAGGGGCGCTGCCCGGTGGGACCGGGGTACGGCGACCGCGCGGCCCACTCGGGCCGCGCGGTGAGAGGACTCAAGCCTTGAGGAACGTCCCGTTCTGCAGTTCCTCGAACGCCTGCTTGAGCTCGGCCTGCGTGTTCATCACGATCGGACCGCGCCACGCGACCGGCTCCTCGAGCGGCTCGCCCGAGACCAGCAGGAAGCGCACGCCCTTCTCGCCGGCCTGGAGAACCACCTCGTCGCCGCGATCGAACAGCACCAGCGAGCGGTTGTCCGCCACGGTCGGCACGTGTGCCGGCCCGTTCTCGGTCGGCACCGGCTGCGGGCCGGACGCGTCCCTGAAGCGCGCCTCGCCGTCGAACACGTAGGCGAATGCGTTGCGGTTGGTCTCGACCGGGAGAATGACACGCCGGCCGGCCGGCACCGTGACGTCGAGGTACGTGGGACGCGCGGCGATCTCGTCGATCGGCCCACGCGTGCTCCCGTACGTGCCGCACACGATGCGCACCTGCGTGCCGTCGTCCTCGGTGACGATCGGGATCTGCGCGGCCTTCACCTCCTGGTAGCGCGGCTTCGTCATCTTGAGCGACGACGGCAGGTTCGCCCACAGCTGGAAGCCGTGCATGCGCCCCTCGGCATCGCCCTTCGGCATCTCCTGGTGGACGATGCCGCTGCCGGCCGTCATCCACTGCACGTCGCCGGCCGCGATCACGCCGGTGTTGCCCATGCTGTCGCCGTGCTCGACGTCGCCGGCGAGCACGTACGTGATCGTCTCGATGCCGCGGTGCGGGTGCCACGGGAACCCGGCGACGTAGTCGTTGGGCCGGTCGTTGCGGAAGTCGTCGAACAGGAGGAACGGATCGAAGTCGGAGGTCTTGCCGAAGCCGAACGCGCGGCGCAGGCGCACACCGGCGCCCTCCATGGTGGGCACGGACTCGACGATGCTCTTGACGGCACGGGCGGACGGCATGAGGCCTCCGGGGCGGTGAAATGAGTCGGGGGACGAGCGACTCCCGTAGGATGCGCCCGCCCCCCGAATCGTTGCAACCGGACAACCCGTGCTGCCGGAACCCCGGGCTTCGCCGGTCTCTAGACGCGCACCAGGCGGATCCGCCCCGAGCCCGTCCCGAGCACCACGCGGCCGGTGCCCTTGCCGATCGTCCCGGTCACGTGATCGTCGTCGCGGGTCACGGACTTCATCGGGAACTCGACCTCGAGCGCGCCGCTGCCGGTCTCCATCTCGACCATCGCATCGAGCGTCGCCGGCGCCTCGATCGTCACCGCGCCGGAGCCCGTGTCGACCGAGACGTCGCGCGGCGTACCGGCCAGGCGCACGAACACGCTGCCGCTGCCGGTGTCGACGGCGACCCGCGGCGAGCGGACCTCGACGATCTCGACGCGACCCGAGCCCGAGTCCACGCTCACGCGCTCATCGGCCGAAATGGCCGCGAGGCGCACGTCCCCCGAGCCCGTGTCGATGAGCAGCTCCGAGCCGGTGAAGTCGTTGACCGCGACGCCGCCCGAGCCCGTGTCGATGAGGACGAGGCCCCCGACATCCCGCGCGCTGACCGCGCCGGAGCCGGTGTCGATCTTGAGCGTTCCGCGTGTCCCCTGCGCCTCGACGCTCGCCGCCGCGCAGTCGACCAGCAACTCGCCGTCGACGTTCGCCACGGTGACCGCGCCCACACCAAGGTGAATGGCGGCGCGCTGCCCGCGCGGGATCGCGATGTCGAGATCCGTCCACGCCTCGGTGCCGCTGCCGCTCGACTTGATCTCGACCTTGCGCCGCCCCAGGCCCAGCCCGTTCTTGCCCCACCCGTCGCCGAAGCGACCGTCGGCGCCGACATCGAGATTGGTGCGAAACGTGTTGCGCGAGCCGGCCGACTCCGGCCGATAGAGGATGGTCTTTCCCGGGTACTGGAACACGAGCGCCGGCTCGTTGCCGGGGAACGTCTGCACGCTGATCTGCGCGGCGTCCTTCCCCTGCATGCGGCTGACCACCGTGACCGACGTCCCGGCGCCGGCGGTGACCTTCACCGCCCCGGCCAGGTTGTAGACGTGGACGCGATCGCCCGAGAGGGAGAAGCGCCCGTCGCCGGCGGCATGGGCGAGTGCGGGGCCGAGGAGGAAGGCGGCGGCGAAGACGACGGCCGGGGCAGGACGACGGAATCGGATCATGGCGGGTCTCTCCGGGTCGGGATCGGTACGGACGGGGTTCCTACGCGCCACGGCGGACCGGGGTTGCCACGGATTGGACAGGTCGAGGAAGCGGAACGTTGGAGGCTGCCCCAAGCGATGTCAGCGTTTCGCCTTCTCCTGCTGCCAGTCGGTGTACGCCTGGGCGGCTCGGATCGCGTCCATGCCCGACTCGTCGAAACAAGTCTTCGGGATGGGCCGTGGAGTCGGCAACCGAAAGATCGGCGTAGCGGACGAGGGGGCGCTCGGGGATCGGCATGCGCCGCAGGCGATCGGACACCTCGACCGCACTCACGACCGGCGCGAGGCGCACCTCGTCGCGGGCACAGCCCGACAGGCCAAGGGTCAGTCCCGCGAGCAGGAACCAGCGACGTATGAAGGACCAGGCTCGCATCGTGCCGACGAGTCTAACGCCGACGATCCGGCGCCGCGAGACTTCCGCCCACCGGATCGTCAACCCATTGTACTGCATTACATTGTGACTTTTATCGAACAGAGTGCTTGATGGCGCCTGCAGAGCCGCGACGTCCTACTCGGGAACCATCAGGACCTTCTGCACCGCGAGATCGTCCCCGACCTGCAGCCGCACCAGGTACACCCCCGCGGGCAGCTTGTGCCCCGCATCGTCCCGCCCGTCCCAGTGGGCCTGGTAGGCGCCGGCCTCCTTCGCGCCCCGGGCCAGCAGGCGCACGCGCCGCCCCGTGACGTCAAACGCGGCCAGGCGGACGAACGCCGTCTGCGGAAGGACGTACGCGATCGTCGTTCCGGCGGAGAACGGATTCGGCCGCCCGCTCGCCAGGCTCATCCGTGCGAGTGGCGCGTCCCCGACCGCCACCGGCGACACGACCTGGAACTGGCGCATCATCTCGTTGTCCTCGTGCTCGAGGATGTGGCAGTGGTACGGGTACAGCCCCGTGTAGTCCTCGAAGCGCGCGATGACGCGCAGGATCTCGTCGGGACCGACCGGCGCGGTGTCCTTCCAGCCCATCTCGCTCGGATCCGGCGGCACCGCCGGCCCCGTCGTCACGATCTGCCCGCTCTGCAGGACGAACGGCTGCCGATCGAGGACCTGGAACGCGACCAGATGCATGTGCATCGGGTGCGTGATGCCGGACGCATTGACGAAGCGCCAGATCTCGGTCGTCCCCAGCACCGGCGACTCGGTGACGTCGTCGAACATGAGGTCGTTGATCATCCACATCGATCCCGTGCAGGGATTGTCCCCCTTGCGCAGGACGAGGTCGCGGCTGACGACGGCCTCCCCCGTGGGGATGGCCGGGACCGGTCGCAGCGCCGCGGGCAGCGCCGCGACGTGTCCGGGCGAAGCGACGACGTCGAAACGCATGACGTTCGGGATCACGCCCACGCCCGCCTCGCCGGGGAACGGCGACGGCGCGTCGTTGGTCAGCACGATCTGTGTCCCCGCCGGGTAGGCGGCGAAGTCGATGACCACCTCCGCGCGCTCGCCCGTGGTGATCAGGAGCGAGCTGCGCGTCACCGGCGCGGCGAGCAGGCCGAGATCGGTGCCGATCACCTGGAAGCTCGCGCCATTCGACAGCGCCAGGCGCAGCACCCGCGAGTTGCAGCCGTTGAGCAGGCGGAAGCGGTACTTGCCCTGCTTCACCTGGAGGTACGGCCAGACCTTGCCGTTGACCAGGATCTTGTCGCCGAAGAAGTGATCCATCCACATCTCCGGATACACGATCGAGCCATCGGGGTTGAAGGTCCGGTCCTGGATCGCGAGTGCGATCTCGAACTCGCCCGCGGGCAGGCCGAGCGCATTCTCGACCGGATCGCGCACGAGGAAGAACCCCGCCAGGCCCATCATCACGTTGAGCCGCGTGATGCCCATCGCATGATCGTGGTACCAGAGCGTTCCGGCAGGCTGGTTCACCGGATAGTCGACGCCCTTCTGCTCGCCGGGCAGGATCGTATCGAGCGGATAGCCGTCGGCGGCCGGCGGAACGTGCCCGCCGTGCAGGTGAGTGACGACGCGCGCCGTTGCTCCGGCCGAGTCGGGGCCGTCCGGGCACAGGTCGACCGGAAGGAAGTGGGTCGTCCGCAGGACGCCGAGCGAATCGCGGAGGTCGTTCTGCCACGTGACGTGGATCGGCAGGCCCGTGGTCGTCTCGATCGTCGGGCCCGGGTAGCTGCCGGCATAGCCCCACACGCGCGTCGGCGGCAGGTCGCGGTGGAGCTTCTGCGACACCTCGCGGATCGGGATGGTGTAGGTGGCTGCACCCCCAGCCGTGCCGCTCACGGGCACGGCCACCGCCGGACGCGGCAACGCGTCGACGTAGGGCACGAGCACGAGCGAGCACGGGTTCGGCGAGCACACGGTGTCGTCGCCCCGATACGTCCCGCCCGCCGTTGCGCACGCGGCGGACGTCACCACGTCGCACGAGCCGTCCGTGAGGCAGCACGCCCCGGTCGGCGCCGGTGGCGGCGGCAGGTACGTGACGACCAGACGCGGACGTCGCGCCGGATCGCTGCCCTCGCGCGTGTCGAATGCCTTCAGCGCATTGCCGGCCCCGGTCTCCTTGCCGCGCAGGACCCAGCCGAAGTGCGTTGCCGGAGTGTCGAGCCAGGCCTGGACGTCGGCGGCCAGCGCCGCCGAGGACCAGCTGTACGGGCCGGCGCCGGTCACCGACATCGTCGCGCTCGCGGTCGCCGCAAAGGTGCCGCCCGCGGTGCTCCAGTTCGTTGCCGGATAGGAGCGGTGGATCCAGGTCGCATCCCCCGTCGTCGAGGCCGCGCCGGCATCGCCGTTGCCGGCGGCGAGCGACGTGCCTTCGCCCCAACTCTGTGCCACGCGATGGACGGCCACGTCGGCCGCGCTCGTGGCTTCCCCGTTGTACAAGGTGAGCGTCGCGGTCCGCACGGTCGCCCCCGGCGGGATCGGCGACAGGTCGAACTGCACGAGAGCGCGTCGCAGGACTCCGCCGGCATTCTTCGAGGCGAGGGCCTTCGTGCCCCTGCCGTTGCTCAACGAGCCGTCCGCCGTCTGGTACAGCGTGTTGTCCTTCACCGCGGCGAGCGTGACCGGCACGGCCGAGCCGCACGGATCCGGCGTGCACGGCATGTTGTTCCCCTGGTAGACGCCGCCCAGGCTCGTGCACTGCGCCTGGGTCAGCGGGGTGCACTCCTCCGACGGCAGGCAGCACGCGCCGGTCGCCCCGCCGCCGCCAAGCGTGTAGTCGACGAGCAGGGCCGGTCGCGACCCGACCGTGCCGTGCTCGCGGCTGCCCATGCGCTTCGCCGTCTCGGTCACGCTCTCGTCGCCGCGCACCACCCAGCCGAAGTTGCCGGCCGGCGCGTCGAGCCAGGACTGGACGTCGCCGACGAGCCCGGCCGACGCCCAGATGTACGTGCCGTTCCCCGTGATCGCCGTCGTCGCGTGCGCGGCCGGGTCGTAGTCGCCACCGGCGCTCGTCCACGGCGTCGTGGCGTAGAAGCGATGGATCCACGTCGCATCACCGGTCGCGGCCGGGGCGCCCGCGCCCTCGTTCTGGGCGGCGTTCGACGTCCCCTCGCCCCAGTCGGCAAGCGCCCGGTGCACGGTCGTCAGGCGCAGCGTGTTGGTCGCGACGCGCGAGACGACCAGTTGCAGCGAGACGCTGTTGATCGTCGAGCCCGCCGGGATCGCGCCCGCGACGTCGAAGCGGATCACCGCGCGGCGCATCGGGCCGTCCTTCGTCCGGCCGGTGAAGAGGTTCTCGCCGGCGCCGTTGCTGACGGCCCCGGTCGCGCTCTCGTAGAGCGTGTTGTCCTTCGCCGCCGGAATCGAGACGAGCGTCGCCCCGGCGAAGCCCGGGATGGCAAGCGCGGTGGCGATCAGGAACACGGAAGCAAGACGCGGACGCACGCTCATGGTTCACCTCTTCGGTACGTGGACTTGAGCCTTCCCCAGGACAGGGCAGGCGATGCGGTCGGATCCGGCCGCGTGTAGAGGATGGTGAGCACGGGACGGTCCGCGACGGCGGGCGCCTCCCGCGAATCGAAGCGCCGGACGGTGCGCGGGCCGGACTCGTCCCCGCGAACCAGCCAGCCATGGTTCGTGGTCGGGTCGGCGAGCCAGGCAATCACGTCGGCGACGAGCCCCGAGCCCGTCCACGTGGCCGGCCCGACATCGCCGACGACTTGCGTGGCACTCGGCTCCGGATCGAAATCACCGCCGGCAGCGGCCCACGCGATCGACGGATGAAACGCGTGCAGCCATGTCGCATCGCCGGGCCACGCCGGTGCTCCGGCCCCACCCGACGAGGACGACGCGCCCTCGCCCCAGTCGCGCCGGAGGGGGTGCAGGGTGAACGTCCGCCCGGCGGTATCCGCCGCACTCGAGACATGGAGGGTGAGCGAGACGCCGTCGATCCGGGCCCCGGCGGGCACGGAGCCCGCGAGGTCGAAGGCGAGCAGCGCGCGGCGCGTGCGGTCCTGGCTGTTGCGCCCCGCGAAGACGGCGGGACCCGCGCCGTTGCTCGTGTCGCCGTCGGCATCCTCGAACAGCGTGTTGTCGTGGGCGGCGCGAATCGTCGCGACCTCGGCGGTCGCCGCGCGCGGGAACGGGGCTGTGATCAGGAGCAGGAGAACCAGAAGGATGCGCATGGCGACGCTCGCGGACGGGCCCCCGCTCGCCGCCGATCAAGCGATCGCCATCCGAGCGGGGACGGCTGCACGCGAAGAGGGCAAGAAGCGGGCCGCGTCTGCGGATGAAGAGTTCGCCGGATTTCCAGTGCCGGCACCGGCGAGGCGGCGCGTGGCGGGCACGGTGTCAGGCGGTCGGTGACAGTCTGTCACGCGCCGGGGGGAGGCGGGCGATCACTGTGGAGCGGCGAGCAGCCGCCCGCTGCGTCCAAATCCCGTAGCGTCGACACGCAGCCCAAGCGAATCGAGGGTGGTGGCGACTCGACCGGACCGGGCGACCGGCTCGAGGCCGCGATCCTCACAGGCCTTTGCCAGGCAGACCGGGCAGAGCTCGAGCGGGCGGGCGTCGAGTTCCGGGACCGAGTTGCTCCCGTTCATGAGGCAGTGGAAGATTGTGCAATGCGCCATCCCGAGGAGGTGCCCGACCTCGTGGCTGGCGGTGCGCAGCGTCCGCGAGAGCGCGACCTGCTTCTCGGTGGCGGACGCATCGGGATCCCCGTAGCGCGCCATCGACCAGACGCCGACACCCTCGGAGGGCAGCGCCTGGCCGAAGACGAAGTTCCAGTCGTCCCGCGGATACAGGTCGAGGTTCGTGAGTGCGAGCCACACCAGCGCGTCGGGAGGACGCCGAACGGCGAGGATCGAGTCGAGCATGGAGCGTATCCGGATCTGTTCGCCGAAGCCGCGGCTGTCGCGGCGATGGCCCGGCGGGATCGACGAGGCATCGATCGGCTCGCCGGCGCGGACCTCGAGGCCATAGAACGCGGCGAGGTACTCCCGCGTCGACTTGACGATCGCGGTCCGAGCCACCGTGACCGGCCCGAGCGTGGAGACGATGAGCAGGTTTCCCGGCCGCGGTGGATGCGCCCGGCGATCGGCCCGGTACTCCGCGAGCGACTGGCCGCGCTCGTCGTGAGCGAATCGCCAGCTTCCGGCCACCGGTTCGCCCAGGGCGATCGCCTCGGCGCGGAGTGCCTCGTACGGCGCAGGCAGGACTTCGGCGCGGAGCGAGGCGACGCGATCGGGCGCCGCCGGGCCCGCGCCGCTGGCGTTCTCCCGACCCTCACAACCCGAGAGAAGTCCGCCCAGCGCCAGAACACAGGGAAGGGCGCGCACGATCGAGGACGCCCGCCCGCCTCTCGACGAGGGGGGCCGACCTGGCGGACAATCCACTTCAATCGAATCGCGCAATCTATTGTTTTCCAACGATGTAGAGACCGGAATGAATCTCATGGATCCACCCCCGCAATCCGCCCCTAGAGACCTCGCATCGCCGCCGCCAGCGGCAGCCGCGAGGCCTTCCACGCCGGCAAGATCCCGCCGACCACGCCCAGCCCCAGGGCGAACAGCAGCCCCACCCCGAGGATCCCCGGCGTGATCTGGAACGCGAAAGCGATCTCGCTGAAGGTCGCGAAGTTCGTGGTCGAGGTGGCCATCCCGTTGACCGGCAGCGCCAGCAGGCAGCCGACCACGCCGCCCACGAGGGCGACGATGACCGACTCGAGCACGAACGAGAACATGACTGAGAACGGACCGAAGCCGAGCGTGAGCAACGTGGCGATCTCGCGGGTGCGCGCCCCCACCGCGGCGAACATGGTGTTCATCGCGGCGAAGAT
>JANOEH010000253.1:0-6610 GCA_031413115.1 Candidatus Eiseniibacteriota bacterium
GAAGGCACTCGCGGTGAACGTGGTCGGCCCGTTCCGCCTCACGAAGGCCGTCGCGGGAGCGATGGCCGTGGCCGACGGAGGGCTCATCGTCCACGTGAGCTCGGATGCGGCGGTCACCCCCTACCCGACGTGGGGGGCCTATGGCGCGTCGAAGGCCGCATTCGACCACCTGGCCCGCGTCTGGGCCACCGAGGTCGAGGCGCTCGGCGTGCGCTTCCTGTCGATCGACCCCGGCGACATGGACACCGCACTGCACCGCGCCGCCGTGCCCGACGCGGACCGCTCGCAACTGCAGGACCCGGCCGAGGTCGCGCAGCGCTTCGCCGCGCTCGTCGACCGCGCCTGTCTCCACGGCAGCGGCGCGCGTGTCGTGCTCGCTGCGGAGGCCGCGTGATCGCGCCCGCGCGGGCACCGCGTCCAGCGGCGGGCCGCGTCCCCCGCTTCGTGCGGGTCGACCCGCGCGCGCATGCGCTCACGCTCGTGCCGCGTGCGATGCTCGCGGCGCAGTTCGCGCCCGGCGACCTGCTGGTGGTCAACGATGCGGCCACGCTGCCCGCGTCGCTGGCCGGGCGCACGGCCCACGGCGAAGCGATCGAGCTGCGCCTCGCCGGCCCGCTCGGTCCCGACGGCACCGCGACCGGCGTGCTCTTCGGCGACGGGACGTGGCGCACGCGCACCGAGGAGCGCGCCCCCGCCCCGCCCGTCGGGCGCGGGGCGCGCCTCACGCTCGCGGGAGGCCTCACCGCGCACGTCGTCGCGGTCGATGCGGCGCGACCGCGCCTCGTGCAGATCGCGTTCGACCGTCGCGGCGACGCGCTCGAGCGCGCCGTCTACGGCGCGGGGCGGCCGGTGCAGTACGCGCACCTGGCCGCGGACCTCGACCTGTGGGACGTGCAGACCGCCTACGCAGGGCGGCCGTGGGCGGTCGAGGCGCCGTCCGCCGGCTTCGCGCTCGACATCGCGATGCTCGTGGCACTGCGCGCGCGCGGAATCGCGGTGGTGCGCATCACGCACGCGGCGGGGTTGTCGTCCACCGGCGACCACACGACCGACGCAGCGCTCCCCCTGCCGGAGCGCTTCGAGGTGCCCGCGACGACGGTGCGCGCCGTGGCCCGGGCGCGGCGGCGCGGCGGGCGCGTGATCGCCGTCGGCACGTCGGTGGCGCGCGCGCTCGAGGGGGACGCCGCGCTCCACGGCGGCCGCCTGGTCGCCGCCTGCGGCATCACCGATCACCTGCTGGGTCCGGGCGCGCCCCGCCGCGTGGTCGACGGCCTGTGGAGCGGCTTGCACGAGCCGGGGGCCAGCCACTTCGCGTTGTGGACGAGCTTCGCATCGGAAACGATTCTGCGGCGGGCACTTGCGGTGGCCGAGGCCGCCGACATGGCCGGCGAGGAATTCGGCGACGGGCTGCTAATCCTGCCCTACGCCCCCGTCCCGGCGGCGTGAGCCCGGTGCGCGCGTGTGAGGCGGCCGGCGGCGGCCTCGTCGAGCAGCCACACGAGGCGGCCCGGCGCCGGCCGCACGCGGGCCACCGGCGGCAGCGCGTCGGGCGCGAGGTCGCCGCGCGGCTCGAGCGCGGCAGCGACGGCCGCCGCCTTCTCGGCGCCGGTGGCGACCACGACCACGCGCCGCCCCGCCGACAGCACGGGAAGCGTGAGGGTCAGGCGCCGCGGCAAGGGCTCCGGCGCATCGTCGACCACGCACACCGCGCGATCGACCACGTCGAGCGCCGGCGAATGGGGGAAGAGCGACGCGGTGTGCCCGTCGGTGCCCACACCGAGCAGGATCAGGTCGAAGCCGGGTGGGCCGTGGTCCGCGCACCCGAGCGCGGTCTGCAGATCCGCGTCGTAGCGCGCCGCAGCGGCCGCGAGATCGCCCGCCCCGCCGTCCATCGGGTGGACCTGCGCGGGGGGTACCGGGACCGAGTCGAGGAACGGCGAGGCCCCCTGCGCATTGCTGCGCGCGTCCTCGGCCGGCACCGCGCGCTCGTCGCCCCACCACAGGTGCGTGCGATGCCAGGCGTAGTCGAGGTCGGGTTCCTCGGCGACGGCGCGATACAACGCCAGCGGCGTGCTGCCGCCCGCGAGCGCGATATGGATCGCGCCGCGCGCGGCAAGCGCGTGCCGCACCGCGTCGAGCCACAGGCGGGCGCCCGCGCGGGCGACGGCGGCGGGATCGACAGCGACGACGACGTGCGGGCGCAGCGGCTCCATGTCAGGCTCCCCCGGCCGCGGCTGGAACGTCCGTGTGAAGGGTGGGCAACCCGGAAGCGATCCACGCCGCGGTGCCACCGATCACGTTGACGATCGGTCCGCGGTGATGGCGGGCGAGCAGGCTCGCGGCGATGGCCGAGCGGTAGCCTCCCTGGCAGGTCACGGCCAGGGGCGCGGCCACGCCCGAGAGCGGATCGAGCGCGGCGCCGCCGGGCGCGGCCAGCGCGCGCAGATCGTCGAGCGGCAGGCTCGTCGCCTCCGGGATGCGCGTCGTGGCGAACTCGGTCGGCCGGCGGACGTCGACGACGTGGAGCGTCCCGGACCGGGCCGCGGCGAGCTCGTCGACCGTCATCTGCGTCATCGCGCGAACCGGCCGCCCGGCCGCTTCCCACGCAGCGACGCCGCCGTCGAGGTAGCCGATCACGCGCTCGAGCCCGACGCGGGCCAGCCGCATGCGCGCTTCGCCGACCTCCTCGGCGCTCTCGGTCACGAGCACGAGCGGCGCGTCGACCGGCAGCAGCGCGCCGGCCCACGGCGCGAACTGCCCGCCGAGCCCGATGTGCACGGAGTCGGGAACGTGACCGCCGAGGAATGCGTTCGCCTCGCGTACGTCGAGCACGAGCGCTCCGGCCGCGAGCGCGCGCTCCACCGCATCCGGCGCGAGCGCGGGCGGCACCGGCAGGTCGGCGAGCGCGGCGGCGCCGCGACGGTTGGTCTCGGCATCGTGTCCGAAGTAGGCGGGCGGCGGCGCGAGGTCGGTCGTAACGAGGCGGATGAACGCGTCCTTCGACATCTCGCGCAGCGCCAGGTTGAAGCGGCGCTGTTCGCCGATCGTGCTCGAGCGCTCGCGGCTGATGTTGCGTCCGCAGGCCGAGCCCGCGCCGTGCGCCGGATAGACCTCGACGGCGTCGGGCAGCGTGAGGATCCTCGTGCGCAGCGAGTCGTAGAGCAGGCCCGCCATCTCGTCGCCGGTGAAGCCCTTCGAGGTCACCAGGTCGGGCCGTCCCACGTCGCCGATGAACAGCGTGTCGCCGGTCAGGAGGCGCGGCGCGGTCCCGGCGTGTGCCTCGTCGGTCACGAGGTAGCAGACGCCTTCGGGCGTGTGGCCCGGCGTTTCCAGCACCTCGATGCGCACCGCGCCGAGCCGAAGCGTGTCGCCGTCCCTGACCGCCCGGTGCCGAAACGCGGCACCGGCGCGATGGCTGAGCACGATCGTCGCCCCGGTGCGCGCCGCCAGCTCGACGTGGCCCGAGACGAAGTCCGCGTGCAGGTGCGTCTCGAGCACCCACTTGATGGCGAGCCCATGGGCGCTCGCCGCGGCGAGGTACTGCTCGACGTCGCGCTGCGGATCGACCACGGCGGCCTCGCCACCGTCGCCGATCAGGTAGGAAGCGTGGGCGAGGCAGGACAGGTAGAACGACTCGAACACCATGCGTGCGGTCCCCTCCCGCCCGCGAACCTCATGGGCGGATCTCGAAGATGCGGTTGAACGGCGTCTCGGCCGCGCGGCGGAACCGCTTGAACCCGGCCGCCACGACGATGGCGCGGATCTCGGCATCGCTTGCCTGCGCCCCGAGCGCGCGTCCAGGCGCCTGCGACAACCCGTTCGGCGTGCAGATCAGCGTCGATGCCCCATAGAACACGCGGCCCACCGGATTCAGGTTTGCACTCACCGACTCGCCGGCCATCGGCTCGACCATGAGCCACGTCCCGTCCGGCGCCAGGGCCTTGCGAACCTGGCGGGCAGCGCCGAGCGGATCCCCCATGTCATGGAAGCAGTCGAAGAAAGCGACCAGATCATACCCCACGCCGGGGAAGTCCTGCGCGGTCGCGATGGCGAAGCGCGCGCGATCCTCGACCCCCGCGGCCCGTGCCCGCTGACGCGCCGTGTCGATCGAGGGCCCGTGCGCGTCGAAGCCGTCGTAGTGCGAGCGGGGATAGGCCTCCGCCAGCAGCAGCGTCGAGGCGCCGTGCCCGCACCCGACGTCGGCGACGCGGGCGCCCGCATCGAGCTTCGCCGTCACGCCCTCGAGCGCGGGGATCCACGCGCTCGTCAGGTGCGTCGCGTAGCTGGGCCGGAAGAATCGCTCGGTGCCGAGGAACAGTTCCGGGTCGTGCGCGCTCCACGGCACGGCGCCGTCGCCGCGCATCGCCGCCTCGATCTTGTCGAGCGAGCGGCCCGCGGCAAGGCACACCTGGTAGAACCCGGGGAGGAACGCCGGGCTCGACTCATCGGCGAAGCAAAACGCCTGTTCGGCATTGAGCGCGTAACGGCCCTTCGCCGCGTCGTACTCGACATTGCCCGCGGCGGCCTGCGCATTGAGCCATTCACGAACGAGACGCGGGGCGGTCTTCGTCGCGGCAGCGAGTTCCTCGGCGGTGGCGGGCCCGCTGTCGGCGAGCGAACGGTAGAGACCGAGGCGATCGCCGAGAACGACCAGCGGCGCGGTCATGGCGGCACCCATGTCCTGCACGGCGTGTCCGAGGAAGGCGTCGAGTCTCACGGGGTCGACGGGATGAATGGTCGCTTGCATGATGACGGACTCCTGCGGAGAGGGGCTCCGCGCTGTGGACTGCGGGGGGAGGGGCGGCCACCGGGAGGCGGCCCGAGGAAGACGTTGCGCCTGCCGTCGGCGCTCGTCAACAGCTAGTCCGGGGCGGTTCCGCCCAGCCAGGTCGCGGCCCGCAGCAGGGCCCGTTCGTAGAGCTCGTCCGGCGCCGCCCCGGCGACCATGCGCCCCACCAGGTCCGCCAGCGGCGCGGGATCGAGCGGCCGGCGCGCCGGCAGCGCGCAGGCATCCGCGGCCGAGAGCGACAGGACGAGCGCCCGGCCGTTCTCCGCCAGCGCGACCTCCAGTCGTCCGTCAGGATGCCGCGCCTCGAGCCCGACCCGACGCACCCCTTCGCCCGGCGCCGGCGTGAGCACGACGGCCGCGGAGGCAGTCTCCCCCGCCCCATCGCCCGCCTCGACCCGCGCCCGCTCGCCCGGGGCGTCGGCCGCACGCGCCGATTCGGCGCGATCGACGATCCAGCCGGCCAGAAGCGCCGCGCCGACGATCGCGTCGCCGCCGTGCTCGACCACGACCCGGTCCAGGTGCCCCGCCATCGACGCGGCGGCCGGCTCATCGAATAGCGCCGCCACCGCCTCGCGCCACGGCTCGAGACGCGCCCACTCGAGGTCGGCCGGCGACCAGCGATCGTTGCGCTCGCTGTGCACGAGGTCGACCAGCGTGCGCGCGGGATCGGGACAGGCGCGACTGTCGAACACCAGGCGATCGGCCACGTCGAGCAGGCGCTCGAGCGCGGGATCCGCGAAGTCGAGGCCGCCCGTGATCCACACGAACACCGGCAGGTCAGGCACGAGCAGCGGTACGATTGCGCTGGCGGCACGCCGTCGCGCCGCGCTGCCGATGGCGAGCGTGACCTGCTCGCAGCACACGTGGCGGCGACCGGGACGCACGACGCAGTGCGCGGTGAGCGACGCCTCGAGCCGATCCGCAGGACCGGGCGTGGCGACGACGAGGAAGGCGCGCGCCGGGTGCTCGGTCGCGACCGCGACCAGCGCGAGGTCCGCGGCTTCCGCGGCCGGGCCGGCCGCGCACAGGGCGATGAGATTGCGCGTACAGGCGCGCGTCACCGCCGCGCCGTCGGCCTCGCTCGCGCCCTCCCACAGGCGGCGCAACTCGGTCGACAGCGAGGCGATGTCGACCGGCAGCACGCCGCCGCCGCCCAGCACCTCGCGCCCGGATCCGTCGACGATCACGGCCGCCGCCACGCCCGGCCGTCGCGCGCCAGCAGCGCGTCGGCTGCCGCCGGGCCCCACGTGCCCGCCTCGTAGTGGGGGAACGCCGGCCTCGCCTGGTCTGCCCAGCCCCGGTGCACCGCGGTGACGAGGCCCCACGCAGCCTCGACTTCGTCGCGGCGGATGAACAACGTCGAGTCGCCGAGAAACGCGTCGAGCAGCAGGCGCTCGTAGGCCTCGGGCGGCTCGACCCCGAACGAGCGGCCGTACAGGAAGTCCATCTTCACCGGCTCGACGTCGAGCCGCGAGCCGGGGACCTTCGAGCCGAAGCGCAGCGAGATCCCCTCCTCCGGCTGGATGCGCAGCGCCAGCACGTTGGCCGCCGGTCCCGCCCCCCCGCCGGGCGAGCGTGCCGCCGGGGCGCCACCATTGCGGCCAAAGAATGCGTGCGGCACGTCCTTGAACGTGATCGCGATCTCGGTCACGCGCTTGGGCAGGCGTTTCCCGGCGCGCACACCGTCAGTTCGGCCAGTGTCGACGCGCCAGCGCGCGCCACGACGATGTCGGCGGCGCGCATACGCGCGTCCAGGTCGTGGAAGAACGCTTCAACGGTCGCCGTGACGCCCGCCTGCGCGTAGCCGTCGCGCACGCCGGC
>JANOEH010000254.1:0-1907 GCA_031413115.1 Candidatus Eiseniibacteriota bacterium
AGCAGGGCGGCGGTCGTGACGCGATCGCGGGCGACGAGGTCCTTCAGGTCGCGGATCAGGGCACTGTTGCTGAGGTGCTGCAGGGAGTACGGACGCATGTGGACACCGGTCCACGGGGGCGGGCGAGCGTTGATGCGGGGACCTGCAAGACGAAGTCTACGACACAGAAGGGACGGGTGTCTTCACGGCACTGTCGCGCCCGTCGCGCTCGTCGCGCCTACAGCCGCATCCCCTTCAGAGTGCGTACCTGGTTCAACGCCGTAAGGCGGTAAAAGTACACGCCGGGGGAGACCGGGCGGCCGGCGGCGCTGCGGCCATCCCACGGCACACCGTGATCGCCGGCCTGGCGCATGCCGTCGAGCAGCGTGGTGACGCGGCGGCCGCGCGCGTCGTAGACCTCGAGCCGGGCTTCGGCGGCGATCGGCAGCGTGAAGCGGATCGTGGTCGTCGCAGCCGCGCCCGCAGCGAGATGACCGAAGGGGTTGGGCACGCCGCCGGTGAGCGCGATGCGCAGCGGGGCGCCATCGCCCCCACCATCCACCGCGACATTCGCCGGCGTCGACAGGGGATTGCCCGGGTCGGAGCCCGCGTCGAGCTCGTCCCGGTCGAAGAACAGGTCGCGATCGCGATCGAGGCCCATCCGGCGACCCGAGCCGGGTGGCACGCCGAACCACGTGAGTTCGCTGCCCGTTCCCGCCAGGGCTCGCAGTGCGGCTTTCGTGACCGCTGCCTCGGTTGTGCGGTCCGGCTGCAGCGTCTTCGCCGCGCGATCGTAGAGCCAACTGCGGCGCACGCCGCCGGTCCTGCCGCGGACGACGACTTCGCAGTGCTGCGAGTCGGCCGCCGCGTACAGCGAGTCGAGCAGCGACGTGGTCGCGGCGAGATCGCGGTTGCTCGCGTGCAGGGTGATGCGGCGCCCGACGGAGGGCCGCATGCCCGTGGGGAACGTGAAAAGGAACGCCTCCACGTCGCGACGCTGCGGGTCACCGCCCGGGAAGGTGAACACGGGCAGGCCGAGGAAGGCCACGAGATTGTCGAATGCCCCATCGTGGGTGAAGCCGAATCCTGACTTGTTGACCGCACCCGGCGCGCGCGACAGGTCGTTCTTTTCGTACATGTTGCGCATCTGCGGGATCTTCATGTCCTGGTCCTCGAGCAGCGCCTGCGCGTTGATCGACTGCCCGTTCGTTCCGGTGGGCAGCAGGTGGCAGGTGTTGCAGCGGAGCGCGGCGTCGTGCGGGACATTCACGTACTCGTTGAATCCCCGAGTCGGGTTCGGACCGGCCACCGGATTGGGGAGCCCGTCGTCGAGCAGGCGATTCGGGTTCGGCGGGTACTGGATGGTCAGCACGAAGTCGGTGAAGGCCTGCATGTCGCCGGCGCTCAGCGTGTCGGTGCGACCGTTCAGGGAGGCGAACGCCCCGTTGAACGAGTTGAAGTTCGTGCGATCGGCGCGCCAGTGCAGGCGTCCCGTGTTGCGCAGTCCGCGCAGTGACTGGGTCACCATGGGACCCTTCATCGGGTGGAAGTCGGCGAGCAGCGGGTCGATCTGGTTCGGCGGCGACGGCGCCATCTGGCCCTGCGGATCGCCCAGGTCCCAGGCGAGCGCGTCGTTGTTGCCGAAGGGGTGGCACGAGGCGCACGCGGCATCGCCATGCCCTGACGTCCGGCTCGCGTCATAGAGGAACGGCCGCCCGTCGCGGATGACGGGAGGCGTGGGATCAAAGCCCAGGCTCGCCGTCGCCACGACCAGGTCCGTGCCGGTATCCACGGTCGAGATCGAGTTGTCGAAGCGGTTGTAGACGTAGAGGCGCGATCCGTCGGCCGCGAGCGCGAGGCCGATCGGACCCTGGCCGACCGGGATGCGCGCGGTCACCGCGCCGTTCGTCCCGTCGAGCACACCGACC
>JANOEH010000255.1:0-16328 GCA_031413115.1 Candidatus Eiseniibacteriota bacterium
GGACGTTTGATTCCGCTTCCGCTCCCACGGTCGCGCCGTGAGCGTCCTCTACATCCTCGTTCCGGCGGCGCTCGGGCTCGTGGTGGCGGCGATCCTCGCCTTCCTCTGGGCCGCCCGCCGGGGTCAGTTCGACGACGTGACCACGCCCGCAATGCGCGTGATCCTCGACGACGATGCCGATCGCCCGGAAGGCGGGCCAGACCCGGCAGCCTGAGGCTTGTGGGTCCCGGGCCGGCCGATTCGTGTGCAGATTCCCACGAGAACCCCGGCCGGGCGAGTCCGGAACTCTCGGCGTCGCGCCGACTCGAATCGCAAAATTACTTCGTATATGATTGTCCTACAAGCGATTATGAGATCTTCAGGGGAGGATGTCGACCCCATACTGAAGTGGGCAGAACCAATCAAGTGGGGAGCGGCAACGAGTTCCGGGTTGACAGCCGGAGCTTTCCATGTAAACGTTTTCACCGGTGCGAGTCACAGGCGTGTCCGGGGTTCCCCTCGGCCCGGACCTTTCGAGTTCATTCGATCTCGGAATCAGCACGCCGGTGCTCCTGCCTTTCTCCGGGTCCTTGCCTTTCTCTTTAATATCCCCGACGCCCGACGTTCTCCTCCGGAGTCCGTCGACGCGCCTCCGCCTTCAGGAGGAAGTCCCTGATGAATCCGAAGCGTTACCTCTTCTCTACTACGCTCGCTCTCGCCACCATCGCGTTCGCCGGCGTTGCCTCGGCCACTCCGGCCGCCAACAGCGCCGTCGTGATCCCCCGCGTCTACAACGACTGTGCTGGCTCCAGCCTTACCGTGATCGACAATAACCTCGCCAGCGTCATCATCGACGACGCCGCGGCCGGCTGTTCCGGCGGCGCCAACCGGCACGCGTGGAGCTTGTCGACCGACGACATCAATGCGGTCGACTTTCTGAACGGCGATCAGTTCTCATTCTGCGCCACGGTTCTCGTTTCGGGCTCGGGTAACGGCGAAGCGGGGCTGCGTCTTTCGCCGTGGTGGTCGCTCGAGAACGACGGCGTGTTCATGCTCAATACGTTTTCGGGCGAGATCGCCTGCTTCGGCGGTCGCCTGCCGTTCTACTCGTTCACCGGCCTGCCGCACTCCCAGACCTACGTCAAGGGCACGTCGGTTACGCTCTCGATCGACTACAAGCCGAACGGTCTCTCTGCCGCCAGCCCGGGGACCATCGTCTACACGCTGACGAACTCGAACGGCACGTTCTCGAGTGGCCCGCTCGCCTTCGACGAGGGCAACCCGGCCCAGGATCCGCCGCGCGGCCTGTGGGGCATCCTCAATCCCGCGAACGCCGGCGGCTACATGCAGGTTCCGTGGGGTGGTCAGGGCCCAACGATCAATCTGCGGACTGAGTGGTCGAACATCTGCTACGACGCGAGCCCGGTTCCGGCCGCAGCGTCGACCTGGGGCAAGATCAAGGCCGACTATCGCTAGAGAAGGCACAAGGCGAACCCGATGAAGCCGACCCGCCCCACCCGGACTTGTCCTGTGGGGCGGGTCTTTCTTGGGAGCGCACACTCCCCCCGAAGGACGCGCCCGGACCGAAGCCATGGCCACTATTCGTGATGTCGCCCGCGCCGCGGGCGTCTCGGTCGCGACCGTCTCGCGCGTCCTGAACGACAATGTGCGGGTGAAGTCCGAGACTCGTGCGCGGGTCAAGGACGCTGCGACTCGCCTCGACTACACGCCGAACGAGACCGCTCGCAGCCTGATCACCAGCCGGACCCATGCGCTTGGCGTTCTCCTCCCCGATCTGTACGGCGAATTCTTTTCCGAAGTGCTCCGCGGGATCGATCTGCGGGCGCGCCGCGACGGCCTGCACCTGCTCGTCTCGAGCTCGCATGCCAATGGCGACGATCTCGTCGGCGCGCTGCGCGCGATGCGCGGGCGGATCGAAGGGCTCATCGTCATGGCGCCCGACGTGGACACCGCCGTGCTGGTCAAGGCTGCGGGTCCGGGCTTTCCGCTGGTCCTGCTCGATCCGGGCGTGCGCGCGATCGGCTGCGACTCGATCTCGATAGACAATGCCGGCGGAGCCGTGGCCGCGGTCACGCACCTGCTCGAACTTGGGCACAGACTCATTGCCATGATCGCCGGGCCGACCCAGAACGCCGACGCCCGGCAGCGCCTCGAGGGCTGGCGGAAGGCGCTCGCGGCGCGCGGTCTCAAGCCCGATCCAGCCTTTGTCGCCGCGGGCGATTTCACCGAACCGTCCGGCTATTCGGCGGTGGCGCGGCTCCTTGCGCTGCGGCCGCGGCCGACGGCGATCTTCGTCGCCAATGACTACATGGCGATCGGGGCGATGAGCGCGCTTGCCCAGGCGGGGCTTCGCGTTCCCGAGGACATGGCCATCGTTGGTTTCGATGATATTGCCATGGCCCGCTATCTCAATCCGCCGCTCACCACCGTCCACGTCGACCTGCTCGATCTTGGCGCCCGCGCCGTGGAGAGGCTGGTCGACGGGAAGAACGGCGCAGCCTTGAAGCGCCGCCATCAGGTCACTCCGGCCATGCTCGTGATCCGCCGCTCGTGCGGATCGGAGCGCGCCGGCAGCGAAGCGCGATCGGCCACGCCACGGGCCAGGAGATCCTCATCATGAAGAAGCTCATCCTGTTCGCCATCGCTGCGACGGCGCTGCTCGCCGCCGGCGCCGCGCACGCGGAACGCAAGGACGCAATCTGGGCCCGCTCCACCAACGGAGCTTCGATCACCCTCGACGGCAACCTGAACGAGCCAGCCTGGGCACTTGCCGAGTCGACGGTCATCCGCTTTGGCATCGACTCGGGCGTGCCGGGCAGCGGCTGGAAGATCGAGTCCGGCAACACCCCGATCGATCCGACGCACGCGACGCTCAAGTTCCTCACCGTGGGAAACCAGCTCTACCTGGGTGCCTTCGTGCGCGACAATTCGATCGGCGGTTCGGAAATCTTCAACCGGTTCGACGGCCTGCTCATGAATCTCAAGAACCACGCCTCGACCGGTGCGCCCAAGCCGAATTCGGAGTACCTGTACGGCTGGTGGTACGAGAGTCAATTCGGCACGCCGCCCATCGGGCAGGGCCCGGCGTTCAAGGGGTTGTGGGCCGAGGAACCGGTCGGTTCGCCGCGCACGCCGGAACAGATCGCGGCGTGGGATGCGGTGACCACGGTGCTCGGCACCGCCAACTCGGACACCTTGCTCGACACGGGTTACATCATGGAGATGCGCTTCGACCTGGGGGTCATGGGGTACGACATCACGCAACCCGGCGGCGACATCATCGAGTGGACTGGCTCGATCTACGACTGCGACTGGAGGTGGCCGAACGACCCCCCGAAGTTCAGCGCCAACCGTGTGTGGTGGCAGGATCCGTGGGGCAACGCTGCCTGGTACGGCGAAGTGCGCATCCATGCCCGGCCGGGTGTCACCGTCGCCTCGGGCACCGTGCCGGTCATCGGACCAGAACTGATCCTGCCCAACGCCGGAGCACTCGCCGCGCCGGTCATCGACGGCAATCTGGGGGACGCCGTGTGGGCGCAGGCCCCCCAGATCACGCTGCGCTATGGCGACGACGCGCTGCGCGCAAGCTATGGAGGGGTGGCGGCGCACCGCTCCGGGCAGTACCAGCCCACGGTCAACTTAGGGCTCGCCGCGATCATCGATCCAGGCGAGGTCCGCGTGAAGTACGTGGTCAAGAACGACTGGCTGTATTTCGGGTTCGACGTCGACGATCAGGTCGTCCAGAACCTCGTCGAAGTCGGTCGCGAAGACGGTCTCGCCGTCTTCCTCAACGAGAACGTGCTGCGTGGCTCCGACCGCCAGTTACTCGGCCGCACGCTGTCGTTCCAGGTGTCCGCGACGGGCACCGCCCTGGCGGGGAATTACCTGCCGTACCTGCGCGACTCCCTCGCGGGCGCCCAGGTCGCGCTGCTGCTCAAGCCGGGCACCACGCTGGACACGCTTGGGCTTTCGCCTGACGTCGGGTATACGGCCGAGCTGGGCGTCGATCTCACCAAGCTCGGCTATCCGGCCGGTCTGGGCGACGGCATCGTCCACCTCGGCATGATCTACAACGACGGCGATTCGTTCACCCCGTGGACCGACAGCTATGCCACTCGCACCTGGTACATGCGCGAGCGCGAGGCGACCTGCTGTCCGGTCTGGGCCTACGCCGATCCGACCGCTGTCGTCGCGGTGGGCGACCCCCCGCCCGGCGCTCCCGGCGCTTACACGATTCTCGGCGCTTCGCCGAATCCCGTGCGCTCGAACGCGACGGTACGTATCCAGCTCGCGCAGGCGAGCCGCCTGTTGCTCGAGACCTACGACGTGACCGGGCGCAAGCTGATGGAGCACAACCTGGGCGTGCGCGCCGCCGGCGAGGGACACATCGTGGTGCCGCGCGCCGAGGGCCCGGGTCTCGTGCTCTACCGCCTGCGGGTCACTGATCCGGTGAGCGGAGTCGAGCGGACGACGCTGTCCGGCAAGCTCACGTTCGTGCAGTGATCCGACGGCTCACCAACATCGCGCTCGCCGCCGTCCTCACGTTCGTGGGGGCGGCCGGCGGCAGCGTGGGCGCGCGCGACGCGTGGGCGGGCACGACGGGCAAGATCGCCGGTCGCGTGCTCGACGCGCAGAAGCGTCCGCTCTTCGGCGTGAACGTCGCCGTGCCCGCGGCCCGGACCGGGGCGGTGACCGATGACGAGGGCCGCTACTCGATCCTCAACCTGCCCCCGGGATCGTACGACGTACGCTTTGCGCTGCTGGGCTACGGGCCGGTCATGATGACCGGCGTCGCCGTGTCGTCCGACCTGACGACGCGCCTCGATGTGCTGCTCGTCGAGGCAGCGCTCGAGATGAAGGAGGTCGTCGTCCGTTCAACGCGGGCGGTCGTCGACGTCGGGAAGACCAGCTCGCTGGTCAGCGTGTCGTCGGCCGAGATTGCGATGCTTCCGGTGCAGAGTCTGGACGACGTCGTGAACCTCCAGGCCGGCGTCGTCGACGGGCACTTCCGCGGCGGGCGCATCGGCGAGGTGCAGTACCAGGTCGACGGAGTCTCGGTGAACAATGCGTACGACAACAAGTCGACGCTGCGCCTCGACCGCTCGTTGCTGGAGGAAGTGCAGGTCATCAGTGGCACCTTCGACGCCGAGTACGGCCAGGCCCAGAGCGGCGTCGTCAACGCCATCCTCAAGCGGGGGAGTCAGAAGTTCGCGTGGAATGCCGAGGCCTACGGCGGCGGATTCGTCTTCCCCACCGGTCCCGAGCGCCGGGTCGCCGAGTACGAGTTTCGGCCATTCGATTCGCGCAGTCTCCAGCTCGGCCTCACGGGGCCGACGCCGCTGCCGCAGACGCTCTTCCTGCTGAGTGCACGCGCCGCCGGGTTCGACGACTGGGTGCGCGGCATCGACCTGTTCGAGCCGACCGACTACAACCGCGTCACCGCGGTCAGCGAGACCACGGGCAGTGGCGCCGAAGTATCGCTCGGCACATCGCGCGAGCGGTCGGGCGTGGCGAAGGTGTCGAACCGCTCCCTGAAGAACGTCGAGTTCAGCTACCAGGCGATCGTCAACGAGATCGACGCGCAGAGTGCGGACTGGTCATACTCCATCATGCCCGACGGCCGTTCGAAGCAGCACACGTTCTCGATCGTGCACGGCCTCGACGTCAACCACGTGCTGAACGCGAAGTCGTTCTACAACCTGAGTGTGCGCCAGAATTACTTCGATTACATTGATCGAACCTTCGAGGACTTCTACGATTCGGGCTACGACTCCGCGGGCAAACTCGAGCTCGTGGATGGAATTGCCTACGCCGGGGTCAGTGCGGCGCGATTCCACCAGAACACGAACACGTTCATGCTCAAGGGCTCCTACGTGCGCCAGGCCTCGGCGACGAACCAGTTCAAGGCCGGGCTCGAGCTGCAGTTGCCGCGCGTCGAGTTCGGGACCCTCGGCTACCTGACCTATCCCGTGGTCGACGGGGAGGAGCAGCTTGTGCGCGTGATCGAGGATCCTGAGAAGCGCCTCTATGCGCCTGCGCTCTACTTTCCCGTGATCGCTTCGACGTTCGCGCAGAATCAGCTCGAATGGAACGACCTCACGGCCCGTACCGGGCTTCGGCTCGACCTGTTCGATGCCCGGTCGACGGTGCCGGGCGACCTGTCGAATCCGACGAACGACATCTCGGGCAGCCCGACCGCGCCGCCTCGGCCCACGACGCCGAAGTGGATCCTGTCGCCGCGCATCGGCGTGTCGTGGCCGACCGGCCCGCGCGCAGCGGCGCACTTCGCCTACGGGCACTTCGCCCAGTTCCCGCCGATCGGCGAGATCTTCGCGAACGCAGACTACTCGATCCTGAGCGGATTGCAGGCGACGCCCGAGGGCTCGGCGAAGGTCGGCGTGCTCGGCAATCCCGACGTCGGACCGGAACTGACGATTCAGTACGAGGGCGGATACAAGCAGGCGGTGAGCGAGGACCTTGGCGTGGACCTCACGGTGTTCTACAAGGACATCCGCGACCTGCTCGGCGTCGAGTTCATCGAGACCTACAGCAGCGCGGAGTACGCGCGACTGACCAATATCGATTTCGGCAGCGTGCTGGGCTTCACGGTGGCCTTCGACCTGCGGCCGCGCGGACTGTTCGGCATGACGCTCGACTACACCTGGCAGGAGGCGAGCGGCAACTCGAGCGATCCGCGCGAGACCGCCACCCGTGCGGCGGCGGGCGAGGATCCGCGGCCGCGCAGCATCCCGCTCAACTGGGATCAGCGCCACACCCTCAACCTGACCGCGAACCTGGCGCGTCCCGACGACTTCGCAGCCTCGACGATCGTGCGCATCGGCAGCGGCCAGCCGTACACTCCGAACGTGGTCGGCGGCTTCGGCTACGGGCAGGAGGCGAACTCGGGTCGGAAACCCGCCGGTGCCGTCGTCGATCTCCGGGGTGAGAAGACGCTGCGGGCGGGCGGGGCGCCGTTCCGCGCGTTCCTGCGCATCTTCAACCTGTTCGACACGCGCTACTTCAACGGGGCGGTGTTCGCCACGACCGGTAGCCCTTACTACTCGCTCAACCCCGCAGGAGACCAGTTCGCCTTGAGCAATCCGAGCCTGTTCTACTCGTCGCGTCGCATCGAGTTCGGACTGAGCCTTGCCGGGCCGTGGAGCGGCGGAGGCAAGCCGTGAGTGCCCCCCGCGCCCTTGCGATCGCAGCCCTGCTGCTCGCCCTCGTCCCCGCGCGGGCCGGTGCGCAGGTGCCGCTCCCGGATTCCGCGGACAAGCGCGGCACCGTCGACGCCGAGCGCAAGGGCACGCATGACGCGGCCCGCATTCGCACCTCGTTCACGAACTTCGGCATGGTCGGCGACTACCCGGCCGATCCGCAGGGCGTGGACCTGTCGACCTTCCACTCGGTCGAAGTGCCGAAGGGCAGCGGCATGAACTACGGCGACGGGATCACACCGTTCGTGCTGACCAAGATCACGCAGCGCAACAAGCTCGAGGCCTACATCATGGAAACGGGATTCCGCGAGCGGCAGGGAATCAGCCCCAACACCGGGCTGACCATGCGCTTCGAGCCGCGGCCGGGCTACTTCCAGGACAGCTCGAGCGTCAACATCGACCGCTCGCCGGCCATCAGCACCGACGCGAAGACGTGGCCCCGAAAGTGGCCCGACAAGCGGCTCGATCCGGACGATCCCGGCTGGCCGGGAAGCTGGAACGGCTACTTCGGCAAGCGCCCCGCAGCCGATCAGGAGAGCTTCACCGTCATGGATGACCAGTACTATGACGGGTGGGACTACTTCCCCGACACTCGCGACACGACGCGGCGCGGGCTGGGGCTTCGGGTCGCGGTCCGGGGATTCCAGTGGGCGAACCCGCAGGCCGGGAATGTCATCTTCTGGCACTACGACATCACCAACGAATCGACCACGGACTACGAAGACATCATCTTCGGCCTTTACATGGATGCGGGCGTTGGTGGCTCGGCCCTGTCCTGCGACGGTATCTTCGAGTCCGACGACGACAATGCGTCCTTCGACCTGTCATCGCGGCTCAACCTGGTCTACACGTTCGACCGCTTCGGACACGGCCGGGACCTGTCGGGCAACTGCGGGAAGACCGGCTATCTCGGCTACGCCTACCTCGAGACGCCGGGAAATCCGTTCAACGAGATCGACGACGACGATGACGGCATGATTCGCGAGCGGCGCGACTCGGGGGAGGGCTCCCCCGTCGACGGGACTGAGGCGATTCGCGCCGAGGTGGCCTTCCGCTACGACCTGGCGAAGTTCGAGGCCGCGTACGGGCCGCTCGAGGGTCGCCCCGCCTATCGCGCTGGCCGCTGGTGGACCGGCGACGAGGACCTCGACTGGACCGCCGAGTTCCACGACGTGGGCGGCGACGGAGTGGCCGGAACCGGCGACACCGGCGAAGGCGATGGCCAGCCAAGCGCGGGCGAGCCGAACTTCGATGGCACGGACCTCAATGAGAGCGACCAGATCGGGCTCACCGGCTTCAAGATGAACCGCATCAAGGCCGGGGCCGGTAATCCGGATCCGTCCTTCGACAACATTCTGTTCTTCACCGAATCCCAGGACTGGCCGGAGAAGCTCTACACCCAGTTCACCAACCCGGACCCGCAGGCGCGCTTCGACCCGCCGGTGGCCTCGAACTACAACATCGGATTCCTGTTTGCCTCGGGACCGTTCCCGCTCAAGGCCGGGCAGACCGAGCGCTTCAGCCTGGCGCTCGCCTTTGGTGCCACGCTCGGGGACCTGCGCACGAACGTGCTGACCGTGCAGCAGATCTACGACGCGAACTACCAGTTCGCCGTGCCCCCGCCGATGCCCACGCTGACGGCCGAGGCGGCGGACGGTTTCGTGCGGCTGTCGTGGGACGATGTGGCCGAGCGCGGCATCGACCCGGTGAGCAACGTGAACGATTTCGAGGGCTACCGGATCTACCGCTCGACCGAGCCGGATTTCCTCGATCCCCAGGTGATTTCGACCGGCACGGGTTCGGGCACATTGTCGGGCAACGGCCGGCCGATCGCCCAGTTCGACCTGATCGATGACCGGCGCGGCTACTCGCAGCGTACGGTCGACGGGGTGTCGTACTGGGTGGGCGACGAGACCGGAATCACACATACGTGGACCGACACCACGGTGACCAACGGGCAGGAGTACTACTACGGGGTCACGGCGTATGACTACGGGTATGAGCCAGGCCCGGACTCGCTCGCCTTCTATCCGTCGGAGAACGCGATCACCGTCTCGCGCACGTCGCGTGGCGGCGTCAACTTGCCGAAGAACGCCGTGCGCGTCCGGCCGAACCCGAGGGTCCCGGGCTATGTACGCGCCGATGTGACGAGCGCGACCCACGCGGTGGGAGTCGGTCGTGGCGACGTCGTGGTCGATGTCGTGAACTCGGCGCTCGTGCCCGATGGCCACGTCTTCAAGGTGATCTTCGCCAACTCCTCGCCCGACAGCATTCGCGCCGAGACGTACTCGCTGGTGGACAGTTCCGCGGCCGACACCCTGTTCGCGACCGGCCGCGACTTTGCGGGCGCAGGCATCGGGCCGGTCGCCGCGGGGCTCCTGACCATCGTCGCGGCCGATTCGGTCGTGCGATTCGACGCGGCGAACTCGGGCTTCGCGCCGGGCCCGCCAACCAACCCGGGACTCAAGATTACGTACCTTCCCGTGCTCGATGCGAACCTGCGCCGGCCGGGCTATCCCGTTGACTTCGAGATCCGCTTCTCTGATGTCGTGAAGGACACCGGGCTCGCGGTCTTCCCCGCCCCGGCGCGACCCGCACGCTTCGAGGTGTTCGCGCTCGAGCCGACGGGAGAGCGCAGGCTCGACTTCGTCTTCCGTGACATCGACGCGAACGGCACGCTGTCCCGGCTCGATGAACGCATCGACATCGTGAACTACTTGCCCGCAACCCCGACGACACCCCAGCAAACATGGCGTGTCGAGCTCGACACCACGGCGGTGGGGCCGCTCCGCTCGCCCGGACTCGGCGACACGTTCACGGCGCGAATCACCCTGCCGATCACGCCGAGTGACGTGTTCAGGTTCACGACCGCGGGCGAGAAGGTGGGCGCCGCGGGTGCCGTCGCGGTGACGAATGCCCCGTACGTCGTGCCCAATCCGTACGTCGGTGCGGCCTCGTTCGAGCCGGCGCGCTTCGCCACCTCGGGGCGCGGCGTGCGACGCCTCGAGTTTCGCGCCGTGCCGCGCAGTGCGGTGGTTCGCATCTACACGGTACGGGGTGAACTCGTCCAGACGTTGCGGCACGACGGTTCGCTCGATGGCTACGTCGCCTGGGATCTGCGCACGAAGGACAATCTCGACTGCGCCCCGGGGCTGTACGTCTTCCAGGTCGAAGCCCCCGGCACCGAACCGGCCATCGGCAAGTTCGCGGTCATCAAGTGATCAGGCGTCCCGGGAATCGGCTGGCGGCCGTCGTCGGGCTGCTCGTCGGTACCAGCCTGCTGTCGGCCGGCGACGCCGGCGCGCAGAGCAAGACCGGCACGACGGTCGGCACCTTCCTCCTCATCGAGCCGAGCGCGCGTATCGTCGCCATGGGTAACGCCGGCGTGTCGCTCGGCCTCGGCCTTGACGCTACGTACTACAACCCGGCGGCGATCGGGCGCATCAGCGAGAGCGGGGTCGGGCTGTCGCACGCCGAGTGGATCGCCGGGATCGACTACAATCATGTCGTCGCGGCATTTCCGCTGGGGGGAGCCGGCGCGCTGGTTGGCAGCGTCACGCAGCTCGGCTCGGGCGACATCGACGTTCGAACCGTGAGCCAGCCCCTGGGTACGGGCGAACGCTTCAACGTGACGGACCTCGCCGTCGGAATCGGTTGGGGCCGGCCGATCACCGACCGCTTCACGATTGGCGTGCAAGCTTCATGGCTGCAGGAACGGATCTGGAACAGCACGCTCTCGACCGCCGTGTTCCACCTCGGCACGCTCTACCGCGTGAGCGAGGGCGGGCTCGAGCTGGGCGCGAGCCTCTCGAACCTGGGGGTCGGCGGCAAGTTTTCCGGGCGTGACCTGCGCGTGACCTACGACCAGGATCCGGATGTGAATGGAGACAATCCGGCGCTGCCCGCCGAGATCTTCACCGAATCGCATTCCGTCCCGGTGCTGATGCGCTTCGGCGTCAGCCTGCCGGTGCGGATCGATCCGCGGAACCGCCTGCGCTTCGCGCTCGACGCGCTCCACCCGAGCGATAATAGCGAGAGCCTGAACCTGGGCGGGGAGTACGCGTACAAGGCGCTGTTCGCGTTTCGCGCCGGTTGGCAGAACCTGTTCAAGCAGGACGCCGAGGGTGGCCTCACGCTGGGCGCCGGCGTCCGCGGGGACCTGAACGACGCGCTGGGGTTCCGCTTCGACTACGCCTATGCCGACATGGGCCGTCTCGAGGTGGCGCACCGCATGACACTGGGCATCGAGTTCTGATCGTGACGACGGAGGATCCATCCATGGGCCACGCATCCAGCATCCATCCGCCGTCCGTGCTCCGGCGCGGGCTGGCACTCGCCGTCGTCGCCGTTCTCGGCGCTCTCGCTCTGCCCGCGGCCCGGCCCGCGCACGCGCTCACGACCGAGGCGCTGCTCGACACCTTGCAGCACGCGGGCGTCCTCTACTTCTGGAACGAGGCGAATCCGGCCAACGGGCTGATCAAGGACCGCGACACACCGGGCTCCGTGAGCAGCATCGCCTCGACCGGCTTCGGCCTGTCGGCGCTGTGCATCGGCGTCGACCGCGGCTGGCTCGATCGCGCGGCCGTGCGCTCGCGCGTGCTCACCACGCTCGACACGTTCTGGAGCGGGCCGCAGGGCACGGCCGTCGACGGCATGATCGGCTACAAGGGCCTGTTCTACCACTGGCTCGACATGAATACGGCCAGGCGCACGTGGAACTCGGAGCTGTCGACGATCGACACCGCGCTACTCATGGCCGGCATCCTCGACACGAAGCAGTACTTCAGCGGACTCGATCCGGAGGAGGTCCAGATCCGCGCGCTGGCCGATTCGATCTGGCGGCGCTGCGACTGGAACTTCACACGAAACCTCACAGCCGGAATCTACATGGGATGGAAGCCCGGCACCGGGTTCGGCGGGTACGGCCACTGGGTCGGCTACAACGAGGCCATGATCCTCTATATCATGGCGCTCGGGTCGCCGACCCATCCGATCCCGATGCTGTGGGGTACGTGGCTCAACGGTTACTCTTGGCAGACCCATTACGGCCAGAGCTACGTCGTCTTCCCGCCGCTGTTCGGGCACCAGTACTCGCACTGCTGGCTGGATTTCCGCGGCATCCAGGACGGCTACATGCAATTCCGTGGCATCACATACTTCGAGAACTCGCGGCGCGCCACGCTCGCGCAACGAGCCTACTGCATCGACAACCCGCTGGGCTGGGAAGCGTACTCGGACAGCCTGTGGGGGCTCACTGCCTCGGACGATCCTTCCGGCTACGCAGCGCACGGTGCGCCGCCGGCCTGGAGCGAGAACGGCACGATCACGCCGACTGCGGGCATCTCGTCGCTACCATTCGCACCCGAGGTCGTGGTGCCGCTGATGCATAACTTGTGGGACAACTGGCGCGGTTCGCTGTGGGGCCCGTACGGATTCACCGACGCGTTCAATCCCACGGTCGGCTGGACCGGCCAGGACGTCCTGGGCATCGACCAGGGCCCGATCGTGCTCATGATCGAGAACTACCGTAGCGGGGCCGTGTGGCGGCGTCTCAGCAATGATCCGGATCTTGCGAACGGCCTCGCGCGAGCGGGCTTCACGCCGATCACGACAGACGTAGGCGATGATGCGGTCGCCGTGGGCGCCCCGGTGATCATGCTGCGCGCGGTCGAGCCGACGCCGTTCCGCGATCGCACCGTCGTGCGCTTCCGCCTTGCCGCCGCCGGCCGCGTGCGCGCCGATCTGATCGATGCGCGGGGACGCATCATCGCGCACCTGGGCGACGAGATCCGCGCTGCCGGCGAACAGGTGCTGCCGGTCGACGGCTCGCGCCTGGCTCCCGGGTTCTATCACCTGCGGCTCACGATGGGCGAGTCCTCGACCGTGGCGCGCCTCGTGAAGGTGCGATGAGCGTTGTCCCTGAGCCTGTCCCTGCCCTCGCCGGCGCGGCCTCGTTGCTTCGGCGCCCCGCGCCACCGGTTGCCGCGCTGTTGTCGAACGGGGCGTACTCCACGCTCGTGACCGCGGGCGGGACGGGCTTGTCGACGTTCGGCGCCCATGCACTGACACGCTGGGCCGGCGACCCGGTCGTCGACGGCGACGGCTTCCTCGTCTGGCTCGTCGACCGCGAACGCGATGCGCTGTGGTCGGTCGCGGCCGCGCCGTGCGCGCCGCGTACCGGCGCCGTGCGCGCACGCTTCGGCCCGGGCGCGGTCGAGTTCTCGCGCCTGCAGCACGAGATCGAGGCGCGCCTGGCGATCGCCGTCCATCCCACGCTGCCACTCGAGATCCGCCGCATCACGCTGTCGCACGACGGACCGGCCGCGCGCACGATCGAGGTCGCCGCGGCGCTCGAGGTCGTGCTGCACGATCGCGTCGCCGACGCGTCGCACCCGGCGTTCTCGCGCTTGTTCGTCCAGACCGAGTGGTCGGCCGCGGATGGCGCGTTGCTCGCGCGGCGCCGCCCGAGGGGCGCCGGCGAAACATTCCCGTGGCTGGGCTTCGCAGTGCTCGAGGATCGCGCCGTCGAGTTCGAGAGCGACCGTGCGAAGTTCCTGGGCCGTGTGCCGGACCGCACCCGGCCGCGGGGCCTCGTCGCGCCCGGGCCCTGGGCGTCGACCGTGGGCAACGTGCTCGATCCGGTGCTGGCGTTGCGCGTCACGCGTACCGTCGAGCGGGGTGCCCCCGTGACGCTCACGTTCGCACTGGTCGCCGGTGAGGATCGCGCGGCCGTGCTTGCAACCCTTGGTCGCGCGCGCGGCGAGGGCGGGGCGTCGATCCTTTCGGGTGCGCGCTCGCGCGGGAATGCGCGGCGGGATGAGGCGGTGGGGCTGGTGGCGCTGGCGTTTGCGGGTGAGGCGGCGCCGGTGGATGGGGTGCTGGAGCTTGCGGCGATGCCCGAAGCCGCTGCGAACGTTGCGCCTTCGGCGCGGGATGACCGCGACGGTGCCGCTGCTGCCGCGCTCGAGGCCGCGTTCGCTGCAGAGCCTCTGGAATTCTGGAACGGCAGCGGAGGCTTCGCCTCCGCTGGTCGGGAGTATGTCATCCGCTATGGCGGCCAGAGCGGCGGTGTGCGCCCGCCCCAGCCATGGATCAACGTGATCGCCAGCGAGGACTTCGGCGGTCTGGTCAGCGAGACCGGCGCCGGCACGACGTGGAGCGTGAACAGCCGCGAACGCCGCCTCTCGCCGTGGTCGAACGACGCGCTGCTCGATCCGCCCGGCGAGGCGCTGTGGCTGCGCGACGACGCCGACGGCGCGATCGCCTCGCCGCTGCCCGGCCCGGTGGGGCCGCTCGCGCCCGGCGCGACGGGCGATCCGTGCGAGGCACGGCACGGCTTCGGGGTCACGCGCTTCCGCCGCACCGCGCTCGGCCTCGCGTGCAGCGCGGAGGTGTTCGTCCCGCGGCACGATCCGGTGAAGCTCGTGCGCCTGACGGTGACGAATCCCGGCGGCGCCGCGCGCCGTCTGGTTCTCGCGTCCTACCAGCAGCTCGTGCTCGGCGGTCTGCCGACGCATGCGACTGGTGGAATCCTGACGTCGGCGACAGCCGACGGCAGCGCCTTGTACGCACAGCGCCCCGGGGATTCGCTCTACGGCGGGCGCGTGACGTTTGCCGCGCTGGTCGGCGACGGGGCGGCTGCGCCGGCGTTCACCTGCGATCGCGCCGCGTTCCTCGGCGGCCCCGGCGAGGGGCTCGCCGCGCCGCGCGGGCTGACCGATCCTTCCGTTCTCGATGGCTACACCGGCGACGACATCGATCCATGCTTCGCCCAGGCCGTGCCCGTCACGCTCGCCCCCGGCGCGTCGGCGACGTGGACGATCCTGTTCGGCGATGCGTCCGACCGGGTGAGCGCCGACGCGCTGCTGGCGCGCTACCGCACCCCGGGCGCGGTCGATGCCGCCCTGGCGACGGTGACCGTCTTCTGGGAGTCGCTCGTCGGGGCGGTGCAGGTGACCTCGCCCGCGCCCGCGCTCGACCGCATGATCAACGGCTGGGCGCTGTACCAGGCGATCGCCTGCCGCCTGTGGGGCCGCACCGCGTTCGCCCAGTCGGGCGGCGCCTACGGCTTTCGTGACCAGTTGCAGGATGCCTCGGCCCTGCTGCATTCGGACCCCGCGATCTTCCGCGCCCAGATCGTGCGCAACGCGCGCCACCAGTTCGAGACCGGCGACGTGCTCCACTGGTGGCACCCGCCCGATGCGCGCGGGCTCCGCACGCGCTTCGCCGACGACCTGCTGTGGCTGCCGTGGCTCGCGGCCACGTACGTCGCTGCGACCGGCGATGCGACCGTGCTCGACGAGGTTGCCCCCTTCGTCGTCGCGCGCGAGCTGGTGCCCGGCGAGCAGGAGGTGTTCCTCGCGCCCACGGTCTCGACGGCGACCGCCAGCGTGTACGAGCACTGCCTGCGCGCCATCGAGCGCTCGCTGACGGTCGGCAACGGGGCCCACGGGCTGCCGCTGTTCGGCTGTGGCGACTGGAACGACGGCATGAACCGCGTCGGCCACGACGGCAAGGGCGAGAGCACGTGGATGGCGATGTTCCTCCACGCCGTGCTGGTGGACTTCACCCCGATTGTGCGCGCTCGCGGCGACGTCGCGCGCGCCGAGCGCTACGATGCTGAACGAGTGCGACTGGTCGCCGTTCTCGAGTCCGCCGGCTGGGACGGCGCGTGGTACCGCCGCGGCTACTACGACGACGGCACGCCGTTGGGCACCGCGCAGGGCGACGAGTGTCGGATCGACGCGCTCGCCCAGGCGTGGGCCACGATTGCAGATACTGCGCCGAAGGCGCGGGCGGAACAGGCGCTGGATGCAGTCGAGGAGCACCTGATCTCCGACGAAGCGGGCATCATTCGCCTGCTCGATCCGCCCTTCGAGAACACCCCGAACGACCCCGGCTACATCAAGGGCTACGTGCGTGGCGTCCGCGAGAACGGCGGCCAGTACACGCACGCCGCGGTGTGGGCCGCGATGGCGTTCGCGGCGGCCGGCGACACCGCGCGAGCGTGGGCCCCTGCGTAGCCGACGTGAGGAGGCGGAGCGTGCGACCGCCCGGGAAATCCGCCTCCTCACGTCGGCGGCTACAGACCGGCAGCCAGGTTTTGCAAGA
>JANOEH010000256.1:0-19642 GCA_031413115.1 Candidatus Eiseniibacteriota bacterium
GTCGCTTGTCGTCGTCATCATCCGCCTCTCCCCGGCACGCCTCTGTCGGCCTGCATGCGACAAAGACACTGTAAGACGCGTTGGGACGCCAGAATCCTTGTGCCGCCTTTACGACGACGGCACGCTGCTGAATGGCACCCCGCACTCCGCCGACATCTGCGCCGCGTTCGGCGCCCGCGGCATCCCCTGCCCCGACACGACGAGCGGTGTGTGGATCGTGCACCAGCCCTTGCCCGACGCGAATCCCGATGCCGGTCCGTTCCTGGTCGACGCATCGATCGGCTCGTTCGCCGGCGCGTTCGATGCAGCCTCCCCGCTGCTGCGCTGGCGCGTCGCGGGCCTCAACGTCCACGCCGTGGCGATGGCGTCGCTGGGCGGCGACCTGTTCCGGGCGACGATCCCCGCGCTGCCGTCGGGCGGCCGGATCGAGTACACGATCGAGGCGCGGGACCTGGGCGCCGGCCCGGGCACCTCGCCCGCGGGCGCCTCGGCCGCGGTGCACGCCTTCCACGTCGGGACGCTGACCGCGGCGTGGAGCGACGACTTTGCGACGGACCGCGGCTGGGCCTCGATCATCAACGGCGCCGACACCGGGCGTTGGATGCGAGTCGACCCCAACGGCACGAACTCGGGCGGCACGCCGCCGTTCGAGTTCTCGCCCGAGGACGACCACACGCCCGGCCCGGGCGGTGCCTGCTACGTCACGCAGGACACGACCGCGGGGTTCGCCGCCGGGATCGCCGACGTCGACGGCGCCTGCGTCACGCTGCTGTCGCCACGCATCGACCTGTCGGCGCTGGCCAACGCCCGCCTGGCGTACGCGCACTGGTTCGTCGACGAAACGCGCCTCGACGACACCCTGCGCGTCGACATCTCATCCGACGACGGCGCGACGTGGCTTCCGCTCGAGCGACTGCCGAGGAGCGAACTGGGTTGGAGCGAGCGCGCCTTCGATCTGGGCTCGCGCCTGGCGCTGACGGCGCAATTCCGCTTGCGCGTCTCGACCTGCGACTACGGTGGTGGCTCCTTGCTCGAGGCGGGTCTCGACGACGTCCTGATCACGACGCGCGCCTACGGGGTGGTCGGCGTCGACGACCCGCTCGCCGACGCTGGGGCCGTGCCGGCGGTCGCGTTCCTCGGGCGACCGGAGCCGAACCCGACCACGTCGGGGGCCGCCACGCGGATCGCCTTCGGCCTGCCCGCCGTGGCCGTCGGCTCGGGCGTGCGGCTGGAGGTGCTCGACGTGCGCGGCCGCACCGTCCGCACGCTGCTCGACGGTCCGCTGCCCGCGGGCCGGTACGCCCGGGTGTGGGACGGCCTCGATGGGGACGGCCGGCGCGTCGCCGCCGGGGTGTACTTCGTGCGGCTGGGCGTGGGTGGGATGTCGAGGAGCACAAAGGTCGTCCGGATGGAGTAGGCTGTCCGGCGATCGGTTGTGGGGAGCATCGGAGCGCAGCGGGAGGGAAGGATGGTCGACAAGAAGAAGAAGCCGTTTCTCGGCGACGAGAGCGGGCTGATCCGTGACTGTGCGGTGGCCTGCGTGTGCGGGCTCGCGCTGTTCGTGCTGGTGATCGCGGGGATCTACGCGGCGGGCTACCGGCTTGCCGGGCTGCCCTTCTGATCGACTTCGTTGCCGCGACCCATTTGCAGCAGCGTGATCGCGGTGGCCGTGCGCTCGAGCTCCGGTGAACGGTCGCCGCGGGTGACGGCGCCGTAGAGCTCGACCAGCGCGTCCTCGGGCAGCCCCCAGGCCGCGTAGAGCAGTCCCTTCTGCAGCGGCGCCTGGCTCGCCTGAGGCCGGGCGCGCTGTGCCGCCTCGAGCAGGGCGATCGCCTCCAGCGCTGCGGCGACGCGTTCGTGGCTGTTGGCGGCGACCGGGACGAGCCGCCCGCGGCTGGGCCGCACGGCGAACGACGCGTTACTGATCGCCGTGGCATACGACTCGAGCAGGATTTCATCGTTCGGAAAGCGCTTCAGCCCGTCGCGGTAGGTCGCGAGCGCCGTCGCGTAGTCGAGGCGCGTCTCGGCCGCGCGCCCCGCGCGCGCGAAGTCCGCCGCATCGCTCGCCTGCACGCTGCGGGCCGAGGTCCGCGCCGGGGCTCCGCCCTCCATGAAGCGCGACCAGGCGAAGACCGCGGCCGCGACGATCATGAGCACGATCAGGCCCGCGAGAATCCGAGCCCGCGGACCCGGTCCGCCCCGGCGCCCGTCGGGCGAGCGCGCCGCCATCGCGCGCCCGGTCGAGCTGCGCTTGGCGCGGCGTCCTCCGCTCATCGCCCCTCCTCCCCGCCCGCGGCGGGCTCGAACTCGAGGCGCCACGTCGCGCGACCCGCTGGCAGCGTGAATCGGCCGTCGGTGACCGGGAGTGGCGTGCCGTTGCCGTCGATCACCGCGCGCACGCGCGCCGGCGGCGGCCACGCGACCTTCGCGGGCGCCGGGAGCGTGGCCTCGATCACCGCGCCAACGCCGTCGGTCGCCAGGCGCGCGGCGAGGTCGAGCGCGCCGAAGCGCGTTGGCAACGCGCGCACGACGAGCCCCGCTCCGGCGTCCGCCGCCAGGTTCGCCGGCGCGCCCGCGAAGAGCACGAGCGAATCCCCGCGCTCGTAGACGATCGACGAGCGAACGAGGTCGACGAACATCGCGGCGAACGTGCCGTGCGGCGGCAGGTTTTCGCCGCAGCGGCCGTCGCGCGACGCGAACTCGAAGCCGCTGCCGTCGGGCTGGGCGTGGTCGAGGATCGCCTCGAGGTCGGCGCGGAATGCGGCGCGGTCGCCCCGGCGCAGCGCGGCCTGCGTGCGATCGAACCCGAGGTAGTGGTGAATCGAGTCGGAAGGGCCGTAGGTGAGGAGCCCGTCGCACGTGTGGTACGCGCGCAGGAAGCGATCGAGGGCCACGACGCGGATGTCGTCTGCCGCCAGCACGCCGCACGGGTAGGCCGCCGAGAGGTTTCCCCAATCGCGTCCCCCGCCCTCGAGCACGGGCGGCAAGGCGCGGCCCTGGCGTCGAGCCGCGGCGTCCCAGGCGTCGAGCAAGCGCACGCGGTAGGCGCTGATCTCCGCGGCGAGGGTGTCGGCGGTCGCGGCGCGGCCGCGGGCGCGCACCAGCGGCGCCAGCGCCTCGAGCCCGGCGATCGCCCACGCGTCGTTCCCGAACAGGTGGCCGCGGGTGAGCTCGTTGTCCCGCGGATCGGCGTACGGGAGCAGGCCTGCGGCCGGCCCGCCCCGCAGCGTGGCGCTCGCGCGTTGGAGCGCGATCCAGCGCGCGCCGCGCAGCGCCGGCCCGACGAGCCGGTCGACGAGCGCGGGATCGCCGCCCAGCGCGGCGTATGAACCAAGCGCCCACAGTGCCTGGCCGGTGCCGTCGAGCTGGCCGCGCTGCGAGAGGAATGCGCCGCCCGGCCACTGGAACTCATACAGGGACGTGAGCGCCTGGCCGGCGAGGTCGGTGCGGCCGAGCAGCGCGAGCGCATGCACGACGCGCGCGCCGTCACGCAGATAGAGGTCGCGGTACTGGAATGGGCTGCCGAGGAAGTGCGTCGCGCCATTGCGCCGTTCGCGGTTGCCGACGAGGAGGCGGTGGGCGGAGAGCAGGGCTCCGCTGACGCGCGAATCGGGATGGGTGATCGCGGCGCCGCGGGCGATCCCGGCCTGCCATGCCGCGGTCGTGCGGGCCAAAGAAGCTGCGAATGCGAGCTGGCGATCGGGAGGCGACGCGTTGGCAGCGGCGCCACCGACCGGCGCGATCCACACGTCCCACGTCGCACCCGTCGCCCCGGCGGCCAGGTGGACGAGCGCCTGGCGGAGTTGTGCCGGCACCGAATCCGCAGCCGCCGGAAGGGGGGTGATCGTCGCGGCGGCGCCCGAGGCGGCCGCGACGATCGCGACGGTGCGGCCATCGCGGAGCAGGCGGTCCTCGTGGACCGCGTATCCGAACCGCTCGCCCGGGGGTGCGTGCGGATGGAGCGGATACGCGGCACCGCCGCCGGAACGCACGGCGAGGTCGAGCCCGGCGCCCGGGTGTGCGGCGCGGATCTCGAGCCGCAGCCAACCCGCCGTGTCGGCCGCCACGCCGGTCCAAGGCATGAATGCGCGCACCGCAATGTGGGCGTCGCGGCGCCGGGCGGCGGGCAGGTCGGCGTGCGGTCCCGCCGGTGCCGGGGTGTGGAGATCGAGCAGCACGCCACTCGAGTCGAGCAGCGTCAGTTCGACGTCGCCGTTCCAGAATGCGCCCGAGCCCAGCCACGCCACCGCGCACTGGGCGTCCGGCGCGAACAGCGCGTCGACGCGTGGCGCGGTCCCCCGCCCGACGGGTTCGCGGAAAGCGCTCGCAAACTCGCGGTCGTCGGCCGGAACGAGTCCGCTCGCGGGGCCGCGCGCACAGCCCGCGGCCAGCCCGGCAAGGCCGAGAACGAGCGCGGCCACAGCGATCCGGTTCAACCGTCCAGGCCCTCACGCTCGACGCGGAGCACTTCCTGCACGTCCTTGTCGCCGCGGCCGCTCAGGTTGACGACGACGCGGGTCCCCTTCGCCAGCGACTTGCCCTCGCGCACGAGCCAGGCGAGCGCGTGCGCCGTCTCGAGCGCGGGCAGGATGCCCTCGGTGCGCGACAGGAGCCCGAACGCGGCGAGGGCCTCCTCGTCGGTGACGCTGTGGTAGGCGGCGAGCCCCTGTTCGTGCATCCACGCGTGCTCGGGACCGATCGCCGGGTAGTCGAGCCCGGCCGAGACCGAGTGCGTGGCGCGGACCTGCCCGTCGGCATCCTGGAGCAGGTAGGTCTCGGTCCCGTGCAACACGCCGACGGTGGGATCGCTCGAGGCGAGCCGAGCGGCGTGACGGCCGGTGGTGATGCCGCGGCCCCCCGCTTCGACGCCGACCAGGCGCACGCCCGGCGTGCCGACGAACGCGTGGAACAGGCCGAGCGCGTTCGATCCGCCGCCCACGCAGGCGACGAGCAGGTCGGGCGGGCCATCGAACTGCGTGCGCACTTCCTCGCCGATCACCTTGTGGAAGTCGCGCACCATCATCGGGAACGGATGCGGGCCCAGCACCGAGCCCAGGATGTAGTGCGTGTCGGCCACGTTGGTCACCCAGTCGCGCATCGCCTCGTTGATCGCGTCCTTGAGCGTCTTCTGGCCCGAGTCGACGCCGCGCACCTCGGCGCCGAGCAGCTTCATGCGCTGCACGTTGAGCGCCTGGCGCCGCATGTCCTCGGTGCCCATGTAGACGACGCAGTCGAGGCCCAGGTGCGCCGCGGCGGCCGCGGTGGCGACGCCGTGCTGGCCTGCGCCGGTCTCGGCGATGACGCGTCGCTTGCCCATGCGCACCGTGAGCAGCCCCTGCCCCACCGTGTTGTTGATCTTGTGCGCGCCGGTGTGGAGCAGGTCCTCGCGCTTGAGCCACACCTCGATCCCGTCGCCGCAGTGTGCCTCGAAGCGGCGCGCGCGGTACAGCGGCGTGGGACGGCCGCAGAACGTGCGGCGCAGACGGTCGAGGTCGGCGAGAAACGCGGGGTCGACCTGCGCCGCGGCGTAGGCGGCCTCGAGTTCGGCCAGCGGCGACATCAGGGTCTCGGGCACGAAGCGGCCGCCGAAGCGGCCGAAGTGACCGCGCGCGTCGGGTCCACGCTCGATCGGTGGTCGATTGCCAAAGGGTTCACGCATGGGCGCGCACCGCCTCCACGAAGGCGCGAATGCGCGCCGGGTCCTTGCGTCGGGGCTCGGCTTCGACCCCGCTCGACACGTCGACCATCCACGGGTGCACCCGCGCGATCGCCTCGCCCACGTTGGCGGGCGTGAGTCCGCCCGCGAGCACGACGCGGCGCGCCCGGGCCAGCGGTGCGGCCAGAGCCCAGTCGAACGTGCGGCCGGTGCTGCCGGCGACGTCGGCCGCCCAGGTGTCGAGCAGCACGGCCTCGCAGGGCAGCGTCGCGGCGCCGTCGAGGCTGGCGGCATCGCGGACGCGCAGCGCCGCCCAGGCGCGGCCGGTCGCCGGGCCCGGGCCGCAGGTCGGCGCGCCCGCGGCGTCGAACGCCTCGAGCGCGGCGCGCAGCGTCGTCGCGCCCGTATCGCCGCCGGGGTGGATCTGTACGCGGTCGAAGCCGAGCGCCTCGATCGCCTGGCGTGCGTCGGTCACGTCGAGCCGCTCGATCACCGCGACGGCGAGGAACAATCGCGCACCGGCGGCCTCGCGCAGTGCGGCCACGAGGGCGGCCGCATCCCACGGCGCGACGGCGCGCGACGAGCGCTCGGCGAGCACGATGCCGATCGCGTCGGCGCCGGCCTCGAGTGCCAGGAGCCCATCGTCGCGGTTGGTGATCCCGCAGATCTTGACCGCGGTCGCCGCAGCAGTGCTCACGGCGCGGCCGCGGTGGCGAAGCGTCCCACGGCTGCGGCGACGTCGGCCTCGCGCATGAACGCCTCGCCGATCAGCGCGGCGTCGATGCCGGCGGAGGCGAGCGCGCGCACGTCGTCGGGGGTGGCGATGCCGCTCTCGGCCACGACCACGACGTCGGCCGGAATGTGCGGCTTGAGCCGGAGCGTCACCGACGGGTCGACGATGAACGTCGAGAGGTCGCGATTGTTGACGCCGATCAGCCGCGCCTCGGCGCCGAGGGCGACGTCGAGCTCGTCCTCGGTGTGCACCTCGACCAGGGCGTCGAGCCCGCGCCCGTGTGCCATGCGGATGAGCGAGGCGAGCCGTTCGAGCGGCAGCAGGGCGACGATGAGCAGGACCGCATCGGCGCCGAGGCTCACCGCGTCATCGAGCTGCCACGGGTCGACGATGAAGTCCTTCATCAGGCAGGGCAGGCCGGAGGCCTTGCGGGCCTCGGTCAGGTACTCGGGGGCGCCCTGGAACCAGTCCGGCTCGGTCAGGACCGACAGCGCGGTCGCCCCGCCAGCGGCGTAGGCGCGGGCGAGGGTCGGGATGTCGAAGTCGTTCCGCAGCAACCCCTTGGAAGGCGAAGCTCGCTTGAGTTCGCAGAGCAATCGCAGGGGTGCCGAGGGGGACGGGCGGCGCAGCACTGCGCGGAAGGAACCGGCCCGCGGCGGCGGAAACTGCGGCGGTCGGGGCGGCAGCCCTTCGGGGAACAGCACGCGACGCTCGGCGATGCGCGTGCGGCGGCGCTCGGCGATCGTGGCGAGAATGTCGGCGGGCACGGGGCGCTCCTACGAACGCCGGCGCGCGGCCTGCGCGAACTGGTCGAGCTTCGCCCTCGCGCGGCCCTCGGCGATCGTCGTGCGCGCGAGCGCGACGCCCGCGGCGAGGTCCGGGGCGAGGCCCCCGACGGCGAGTGCGGCGCCGGCGTTCAGGATCACGATGTCGGTCGCCGCGCCGGCGGTGCCGGCGATCGCGCCGGTCAACAGTTCGAGATTCTTCGCCGCCTCGCCGCCCTGGACGTGCGGTCGTTCCTTCTCGTCGTGCGCAACCCCGAAGTCCCTGGGGTCGATCCTCTCCTCGATCACGCGGCCACCCTCGAGACGGGCCACGCGATTGGGCGCGAAGACCGAAAGCTCGTCGAGGCCGTCCTCGGAGTGGACGACCCATGCGGCCTCGGCGCCGAGGCGCAGGAGGACCTGGGCGAGTCGCGGCACCCACGCCGCGTCGTACACGCCGACGAGTTGGCGCTCCGCCCCCGCCGGGTTGCAGATCGGACCCAGCACGTTGAACACCGTGCGCACGCCGAGATCACGGCGCGGCTCGGCCGCGTGCTTGAACGTCCAGTGGTACGCCGGCGCGAACAGGAAGGCGACCCCGACCGTCTCGATCATGCGTGCGGCCTCGTCGGGCGTGAGGTCGACGGAGGCGCCCAGCGCTTCGAGAACATCGGCGCTGCCGGTGCGCGAGGAGACCGCGCGGTTGCCGTGCTTGGCGACCCGGCCGCCGGCCGCGGCGACGACGAACGCGACCGCGGTCGAGACGTTGAACGTACCGCCGCCGTCGCCGCCCGTGCCGCACGTGTCGATCAGCGGCCGGGTCACCTTCGGGAACGGCAGCGCGGCCTGGCGCATGGCGCGCGCCATGCCGGTGACCTCGTCGGCCGTCTCGCCCTTCATGCGCAGGCCCATGGCCAGGGCGCCGATCTGCGCCGCGGTGGCCTCGCCGGCGAGGATCGCGCGCATCACGCCCGCGGCCTCGTCCTCGCCCAGCGACCCGCCGACGACGACGCGGGCCAGCGCCTCGCGCATCGCGCTCACGTCGTCACCGCCTGCGGCTTCACGCCGCAGAGCACGAGGAAGTTGGCGACCAGCGGCAACCCCGGCCCGGTCAGGATGCTCTCGGGATGGAACTGCACGCCCCACGTCTCGTGCGTGCGGTGCTTCAAGCCCATGATCTCCCCTTCCGGCGTCCACGCCACGATCTCGAGCACCGCGGGCAGCGTCTCCTTCTTGACGATCAGCGAGTGGTAGCGGGTCGCAGTGAACGGGTTCTCGAGACCGGCGAACAGGCCGCGCCCCTGGTGGATGATCTGCGAGGTCTTCCCATGCATGATCCGCGGCGCACGGACGACGTCGCCGCCCAGGGCGTGGGCCAGGCACTGGTGGCCCAGGCACACGCCGAGGATGGGGATCGTGCCGCTGAAGCGCGTGATCACGTCGTTCGAAATGCCCGCCTCGCGCGGCGTCTTCGGGCCGGGCGAGATGACGATCCCGGCCGGCGCGAGCCGGGCGATCGCATCGAGCGTGATCGCGTCGTTCCTGTGGACGAGCGGCTCGCCGCCGAGACGGCCGACGTACTGCACCAGGTTGTAGGTGAACGAGTCGTAGTTGTCGATCACGAGGATCACGGCCGCACCTCCAGTCCCGTCTCCGCGCGCTCGAGCGCGGTGAGGAGGGCGCGCCCCTTGTGCAGCGTCTCCTCGTACTCCTTCGCCGGATCCGAGTCGGCGACGATGCCGGCGCCGACGCCCAGGTAGGCGCGGCCGGCGTGGTAGAGCAGCGTGCGGATCGCGATGCACAGGTCGGCGTTGCCGTGCAGATCGAAGTAGCCGACGGCACCGGCATAGAGCCCGCGGCGGTGGACTTCGAGCTCCTCGATGATCTCCATGGCGCGGATCTTCGGCGCGCCGCTGACGGTCCCCGCCGGGAAGCAGGCCTTCACCACGTCGACCGACTTCGTGTCGGGGGCGAGGGCGCCCTCGACGTGCGAGACGAGGTGCATGACCTGCGAGTAGCGCTCGACGCTCATCAGCTCGGTGGTCTGCACCGTGCCGTAACGCGCCACGCGTCCCACGTCATTGCGGCCCAGGTCGACGAGCATGACGTGTTCGGCGCGCTCCTTCTCGTCGTGGCGCAGTTCGGTCTCGAGCGCGCGATCCTCGTCGATCGTTGCGCCGCGTGGGCGCGTGCCGGCGATGGGCCGCACCTCGATGCGCGTGCCGGTGCGGCGCACCAGCACCTCGGGCGAGCTGCCGACCACCGCGTGCGCGCCGAGGCTCAGGAAGTACATGTAGGGCGACGGATTGACCACGCGGAGCGCGCGGTAGGCGTCGAAGGCCGAAGACTCGACCGGCGCCGACAACCGGTGCGCGAGCACGACCTGGAAGATGTCGCCGGCCCGGATGTACTCCTTCGCCTTCTCGACCGCAGCCGTGAACGCCGCCGGCGGCATCGTGCCGACGAGGCCGGGCACGCCGCCGTTGGCGCCCTTGCCCGCGGTCGCTGCGGCCATCGTGGCGGCCGGGCGCGGCCCCGGCCGCGTCGTCGGCGCGACCAGCCGGGCGATCTCGGCGTCGATCTTGCCCAGCGCCGCATCGTAGGCCTTCTGCGGATCGTCGCCGGGGCGCGCGTGGGCGACCACCTTCATGGTGTGTTCATGGGCGTCGAAGATAACGAGGACGTCGGTGAAGTGGAACACGGCGTCGGGGACGTCGAGGTCGTCGGGCAGCGTGGCCGGCAGCTTCTCGAGGTGGCGAACGACGTCGTAGGCGAAGAACCCGACCGCCCCGCCCGCGAAGCGCGGCAGCCCCGGCACGTCGACGGCGCGGCGCTCGGCGAGCAGGCGATCGAGCGTGGCGAATGGATCGGACCCCTCGAGCGTCTCGACCCTGCCGTCGACCTCGAGCGTGCACGCGCCGTGGTGGGCGCGGAAGACGGCCGCGGGCCGGGAACCGAGGAACGAGTAGCGTCCCCAGGTCTCGCCGCCCTCGACCGACTCGAGCAGGAACGAGGAGCGCCCGTCGTCGATCTTGGCGAAGGCCGAGACCGGCGTATCGAAGTCGGCAAAGATCGTCCGGTAGATGGGCACGGAGAGGCCCGTGCGGCCGAGGCGCTCGAATTCTTCCCGCGTCGGGTGGACCATGGACCCTCGTCGTGGACGTCAGGCGCGCGGAAGGCGGAGCAGCTCGCGTGCCTGGCGGCGAGTCGTCTCGGTGGCAACGTCTCCGGCCAGCATGCGCGCCAGCTCGCCGATCCGCTCTTCGCCCTCGACGCGCTCGACGACGGCCCGCGTACGCCCACCCTGCTCGAGCTTCGTGATGCGGAACTGCCGATCGGCCTGGCAGGCGATGACCGGGAGGTGCGTGACGCACAGGACCTGGCGGACGCGGCCGAGCCGGGCGAGCCGCTCGCCGACGGCGCGGGCGACCGCGCCACCGATGCCGGAGTCTACTTCATCGAACAACAGAGCGGCAACGCCGTCCTCGCCCACCGCGAGCGTGCGCAGGGCCAGCATGACGCGCGACAGCTCGCCCCCCGAGGCAATCCGGGCCAGCGGGCGCGGCTCCTCCCCCGCATTCGGCGCGAAGGCGAACTCGACCCGCTCGGCGCCGTGCGCTCCCGGCTCGGGCAGCGGCGTCAGCCGCACCGACAGCGCCGCGCGGGCCAGCCCGACCGCGGTCAGCTCGGGCGAAATCGCCGCCTCGAGCTGCGGGGCCGCCTTGCTGCGGCGCGTCGTGAGGGTGCGGGCGGCCTTCGTGAGCGCGACACGGGCCGTCGCCTCGGCGGCGGAGAGCCGCGCGCGCTCGGCGTCCTTGACCTCGAGACGGGCCAGCCGCTCGGCGAGGTCGTCGCGCCAGGCGATCAGTCCCGCCTCGTTGCGGCGGTACTTGCGGGCCAGCCGCTCGAGCAGCGCGTGGCGCTCCTCGGCCGCCTCGGCTTCGGCCGGGGCCAGGTCGTCGGCGGTGGCTGATTCCTCGAGCGTGCGGGCCACCTCGGCGAGCGCGGTCGTCGCGGCTGCACACTCGTCGGCGAGTGCTCCGAGCGCTGGGTCGAAGGCGGCGGCCTCGCGCAGCAGGCGTTCGGCCGAGGCGGACCCGTGAAGCGCGCCGCCTTCCCCCGTACCGGGCTCGGCGTCGTAGCCGTCGAGCGAGGCGCGGGCACGCGTGAGCAGCGCGGTCAGGCGGCCCGAGTGACGCAGGCGCGCCAGTCGCGCGGCGAGCTGCTCGGTCTCGCCCGGGACGAGGGCGGCGCGGGCCAGCTCCTCGTGCGCGTAGCGCCACGCATCGGCGTTCTCCTGCGCGGCGCGCTCCTCGTTCTCGAACGCGGTGCGCGCGTCGTCGGCGGCGCGCCACGCGGCGTGCGCCGCGGCGACCGCGGCGCGGGCGCGCGCCGACTCGGCGCCGCCCCTCCGATCGAGCACGTCGCGCTGGGCGTCGGGATGAAGCAGCGCCTGGTGCTCATGCTGGCCGTGGACCTCGATCAGGTGGGCGCCGAGCGCGCGCAATGCCGCGAGCGTGACCGGCGTCTGGTTCACCCAGGCGCGGCCGCGGCCCTCGCGGACGATCTCACGGCGCACCAGCACCTCGCCGTCGTCGATCGGGGCGCCCCACTCGTGGAGCAGGGCTTCGACGGCGCTGCGCGCCGCGCCGGGATCGAGCAGGAAGCGGCCCTCGACGCGGGCGAACGCCTCGCCGGTGCGGATCGCGTCCTGGTCGGCGCGCTCGCCGACGAGCAGGCCGATCGCGCCGACGAGCAGCGACTTGCCGGCGCCGGTCTCGCCGGTCCACGCGACGAAGCCCGGCCCCGGCTCGAGGCGGGCCTGGTCGACGACGGCGAGCGAGGTGACATGGAGCTCGGTGAGCACGGCGTCAACGTTCGCGCGCGGGTTCCCGCGGCCCGGGCGACCCGCTGCCGCGCCGCGACGGACCGCCGGCCCAGCCCAGCTTGTGCGGCAGGATCGTCGGCAGGGTGACTCCGGGGCGGCGCAGGAAGCGCACGGCGTCGGGCAGGAGCTCGATGCGCACCGTGTCGCCCGGGCCGGCGGGCGGGCCGCCCAGCCCGTCGAGCGACAGGATCGCGCCGGCGCCATCGCGCGAGCGGATGGTGACGCGCAGCTCGGCGTCGGGAGGCAGGCAAAGCGCGCGCATGCCGAGCGTGTGCGGGCAGATCGGCGTGACCACGATCGCCTCGAGGCCCGGCGCGATCACCGGCCCCCCTGCCGACAGCGAGTATGCGGTCGAGCCGCTGGGGCTCGCCGCGACGATGCCGTCGGCGACGACGTGGCCGAGGAAGGTGTCGCGGGTGGCGATGTCCATTCGCAGTGCGCGGAACGTGGTTGGCTGCTTGATCACGACATCGTTGAGCGCCACGCCGAGCAGGCGGGCGCGGCCACCGCGCGCCGGCTCGAGGCGCGCGCGCAGCAGGCTCCGGTGTTCGACGACGAGGCGGCCCGCAAGCGCGTCGCGCAAAGCGGTGGCGAGATCGCGGCCCTCGTACGAGGCGAGGAAGCCCATGCCCCCGAGATTCACGGGAAGGACGGGGATCGTCGTGCCCGCGACGATGCGGGCGCCGGCGAGAATGGTGCCGTCGCCGCCGAGGGTGACGACGAGGTCGCAGCGGCGCGCGGCCGCGCCCGACGCGGGCTCGGGCGCCCAGCCGTGACCCGGGGCGGAGTCGTCGCCGGCGCCGACGACCGGGACGATGCCGCGGCGGGCGAGACTCGTGGCGAGTGCCGCCATGCGGCGTCCGACCGTCGGACGGCGTGTGTGCCCGACGAGCGCGACGCGACGGATCGCGCGGCGGCTCACGGCAGGACGGGCTGGGTCGTGGCCACCCATGCGCCGATGCTCGTGGCGAGGCCCTCGGGCGTGAGGCCGAGGTTCGCCAGCTGCTGGCCGCGGGTGCCGTGCGGGACGAGCAGGTCGGGAATGCCGAGGCGCAGTACCGGCGTGGGCAGGTTCTTCGCGGCGAGCATCTCGAGCACGGCCGAACCGAAACCACCGGCGAGCACGGCCTCCTCGACGGTGACGACACGGCCGCAGCGCGTGGCCAGCTCGGCGATCGCGGCCGCGTCGAGCGGCTGGACGAAGCGGGCGTCGAACACGGCGGCGCGCACGCCGTCGCTCGCCAAGCGCTCGGCGGCGGCCACCGCGGGCAGCACCATGGTGCCGAGTGCCACGATCGCGACGTCGGCGCCGTCGCGCAGGAGCTGGCCCTTGCCGATCTCGAGGCGGCGGGCCGGCTCGGGGGCGACGCCCTCGACCGGCGCGCGCGGGTAGCGCACGGCGATCGGTCCCTTGCCCCAGGCGATCGCGGTCTTGACCATCGAGCGCAGCTCGTTCTCGTCGCGCGGCGCCATCAGCACGAGGTCGGGCAGCGAGCGCAGGAATGCGATGTCGAACACGCCATGGTGGCTCGCGCCATCTTCGCCGACCAGGCCCGCGCGATCGACGGCGAGCACGACGTGGAGCTTCTGCAGCATCACGTCGTGCACGATCTGGTCGTAGGCGCGCTGCAGGAACGTCGAGTAGATCGCGGCCACCGGGATCGCGCCCGAGGTGGCCATGCCGGCGGCGAAGCACACCGCGTGCTGCTCGGCCATGCCGACGTCGAAGAAGCGTTCCGGGAAGCGCGTCTGGAACGCGTTGAGCCCGGTGTTGTCGGGCATCGCGGCGGTGATGGCGACGATGTTCGGGTTCGCCTCGGCCTCGTCGATGACGGCTTGCGCGAACACGTTGGTGTAGGTCGCCCTGGTGCTCTTCTCGGCGGCGCCGGTCATCTTGTCGAACTTGCCGAGGCCGTGGAACTTGCACGCGTCGAGCTCGGCGGGCGCGTAGCCCTTGCCCTTCACCGTGCGCACGTGGAGGAACACGGGGCCGGGGATCTCCTTGAGGTCCTCGAGCAGCGCGACGAGGCCCTTGAGGTCGTGGCCATCGAACGGGCCGTAGTACTTGAAGCCCAGCTCCTCGAAGAACAGGTTCGGCACGACGAGGTTCTTGAGGCTCTCCTTGACTCGCGCGGCGCCCTCGCGCGCCTTCTTGCCGACCAGCGGCAGGAGGCCGAGCAGCTCCCAGATCTCGGCCTCAGCCTGGCGGTAGAGCGGGCCGCTGGTGATGCGCGTCAGGTACTTCGAGATTCCACCCACGTTCGGGGAGATCGAGAAGTCGTTGTCGTTGAGGATGACGAGCAGGTCCTTCTTGAGGTCGCCCGCGTTGTTGAGCCCCTCATAGGCGAGGCCGCCGGTGAGCGCGCCGTCGCCGATCACGGCGATGACCTTGTAGTCGTCGCCGACCACGTCGCGCGCCGCGGCCATGCCGAGCGCCGCACTGATGGAGGTGGAGCCGTGCGCCGTCCCGAACGGGTCGTAGGCGCTCTCGTCGCGGCGCGGGAAGCCCGCGATCCCTCCCTGCTGGCGCAGCGTGGAGAAGCGGTCGCGTCGACCGGTCAGGATCTTGTGGCCATAGGCCTGGTGCCCGACGTCCCACACGAGGCGATCGCGCGGCGTGTCGAACACGCGGTGGAGCGCGATCGTCAACTCGACGACGCCGAGCGATGGCGCGAGGTGCCCACCGTTGGCCGAGACGGTCTCGACCAGCAGTTCGCGCAGCTCCTTCGCCACGGTCTCGAGCTGATCGAGCGTGAGCGACTTGAGGTCGGCCGGGGATTCGATGCGCGACAGCAGGGTCATGGCGCTCCGGGACATCAGAAGGACCGATTCCAGAGGATGGCCGCGACGACACCGAGGGCGGCGCCGACGAGCACCTCGAGTGGCGTGTGGCCCAGGCTCTCGAAGAGCTGGTGCTGGCGGAGAGCACGGTCCTCGTGACCGGCCACGATCTTGTTGAGCAGGCGCGCCTGATGACCGGCAGCGCGCCTGAGGCCGGCGGCGTCGTACATGACGATCAGGCTGAAGAAGAGCGTGACGCCGAAGAGTGTGCTCAGAACGCCTTCCTCGATGCCGACGGTCGTGCTGAGGGCGGCGACCGATGCGGCGTGGGACGAGGGCATCCCGCCGGTGGTGACGAAGGCCCGGAAGTTGAGTCGCCGATGCCGCAACCAGAAGGCGAGTCCCTTCCACAGTTGCACGGCAAGGCTGGTCAGGACGGCGATTTCGAACGCCTTCAACAGGTCTCCACGTTCAGGTCCGGCGCACGGCCAGGAACGCGGCGAGCGTAGCAAACCGCTCCCGGTGCCGGGAAAATAGTTCCGCCCGCTTCAGCGCCCGCGCGTGCAGCCGCTCGCGGGCCCGCTCGGCCGCCGCGACCCCCGCCGCGCCGTGCCAGGTGGCCTTGCCACGGGCCTTGTCGGTCCCCGCGCTCTTGCCCAGCGCTCGGGCGTCGCCGAGCTCGTTGAGCAGGTCGTCCGCGATCTGGAAGGCGAGGCCCAGGTCATGGCCGATTCCCTCGAGCGCCGCGATTGCGGCCGGCCGCCCCCCGGCCAGGTGGCCGCCCACCGCGAGCGAAGCGGCGAGCAACTCGCCGGTCTTCCCGCGCTGGATCGCGCGTACGCCGGGGAGCGCGTGTCCACGCTTCGACAACGCGGTCCCCCATCGCCCTTCGGCCGCGAGGTCGAGCACCTGCCCGCCGACCATCGCCGCCGCCCCGCTGGCCCGCGCCAGGACGCGCAACGCGCGGTTCACACGCAGCGGCGGAAACGCGCCCTCGCCGAGCGCGGCGAGATCCTCGAACGCGAGCGACAGCAGCGCGTCGCCGGTGAGGATCGCGGTCGCCTCGTCGAACGCCTTGTGCAACGTGGGGCGGCCGCGCCGCAGGTCGTCATCGTCGAGTGCGGGCAGGTCATCGTGCACGAGCGAGAACGCGTGCACGCACTCGACCGCGGCCGCGGCGGCGACGGCGTGCGTGCGCCTGGCAGCAGGGCCGCCCGCGGCGTCGTAGCCGAGCAGCACGAGGATCGGGCGCAGGCGCTTGCCCGGCGCGAGAGCGGCGTGGCGCAGCGCTTGCGCCAGGCGCGGCGGGACGCCCGGCAGGCGCTTGAGCCGCGCGGTGAGGCGCGCATTCACACGCCGATGGTCGTCCGCGAACGGTGCGGGCCAGCCGCCGTCAGCGCCCGTGGTCTTCGTCATCGTCCGCGTCATCCCCACCCGCATCCTCGTCGCCATCCCACGCCCGCGTCGTGACCGCGCCGCCGGACTCGATCAGCTCCTGCACGCGCTTCTCCGCGCGGCCCAGTTCGGCCTCGAGGAAGCGCGAGATGCCGACGCCCTCCTCGAAGCGCGCGATCGAATCCTCGAGCGTGAGCTTGCCGTCTTCGAGTTGCTGGACGATCGCCTCGAGCCGGGCGAGCGCCTTCTCGAACGACAGCGGCTTGCCGTCGGGGCCGACCGGCGGAGCGGCGGTGGATGCGCCGGCGTCGGCGACGCGATCGGCGGCGGGCTTCTTGCGTGACGTCATGTCTCCTCCGTGGTGCGGGCGGGAGCGAGCGAAAGAATCCGGGCGGTCGCGTGACCGCGCGCGAACTCGAGACCGACGGTGGCGTCGGGCATGAGGTCGGCAGCGGCGCGCACGACGGCGCCATCGGCGCGGGTGACCAGTGCGTAGCCCCGCGCGAGCACGGCGCGGGGCGACAGCGCGACCAGTCGCGCGCGGGCGGTGCCCGCGCGCTGAGTGCGAACGGCGAACGCGGCCTGTTGGGCCAGCGTGAGACGCTGTCCGAGCATCTGCCCGCGATGGACGAGCGCGGCCACGCGCTCGACCAGCCGGCCCGGATGCACGCGCCCCGCCAGCGCGCGCATGTCGCCTTTGGCGCGCACCAGGCGCTCGGCGGCGACGCGCATGAGGCGCTCCGCGAGTGCGTCGACGGTCTGCGCCAGCGCGGCGACGAGGTCGTCGGCGCGGCGGAAGCCGTAGCGCGCGCGGGCGCGGTCGAGTCGATCGCGACGTTCGGAGACGGCGAACTGCGCGGCGTCGGCGGCGCGCGCGCTCAAGTCGCGCACGTCGCGCCGCACTTCGGCGCGCGTCGGAGTGGTGACCAGCTCCGCGGCGGCCGTCGGCGTGGCAGCGCGCACGTCGGCGACGAGGTCGGCCAGCGTGACGTCGACCTCGTGGCCCACGGCCGCGACCACCGGAATGCGCGACGCGGCGATGGCGCGCACGACGACCTCCTCGTTGAACGCCCACAGGTCCTCGAGCGAGCCCCCGCCGCGGCCGACGATCAGGACGTCGACATCGCCCAGGCGGTTCATGCGCTCGATCGCGGCGGCGACCTGCGGCGCGGCCCCCGGCCCCTGCACCAGGACGGGCGCGAGCACGATCCGTCGCCCGGGCCAGCGCCGGCGCAGGCCGACGAGCAGGTCGTGGATTGCGGCCCCCGTGGGCGAAGTGACCAGCCCGATCGTGCGCGGGTACGCCGGCAGCGGGCGCTTGCGCGCGGCATCGAACAGGCCTTCGGCGGCGAGCTTCTGCTTGCGCTCCTCGAACGCGAGCAGCAACGCGCCGATGCAGGCCGGGCGCAGCTCCTCGATCATCAACTGGAGCGAGCCGCGCGGCGCATACAGGTCGAAGCGGCAGCGCGCCTCGACTTCCATGCCGTCCTGCGGTAGAAAGCGCAGCCTGCCCTGGCGGAACTTGAACCACGCGCACGACAGCATCGCCGACGCGTCCTTGAGCGCGAAGTACATGTGTCCCGACGACGCGATCTTGAACCCGGCGATCTCGCCGCGTACCCACACCTCGGGATATACGTCGCCGAGGAGTCCTTTCACCTCGGCGACGAGGGCGGAGACAGATAGGACCGTTGGCTCCGCAGGAGACGACGGTGGGGTTGGCGGATCATCTCCGGCGAGACGCTTGCCGTCCAAGTCATCGAACAGGCTCACGCGCCACCCCGCACCGCGCGCTCCGCCGCATCGAGCGTGTTCGCCAGCAGGAACGCGACCGTCAGCGGCCCCACGCCACCGGGAACGGGTGACAGCGCCCCCGCGTGATCGTCGAGTTCCTCGGCGCGCACGTCGCCGACCAGGCGCGTGGCCGCGGCGTCGTCGGCCGTCGGGGCCGGCACGCGATGGATGCCCACGTCGATGACGACCGCGCCGGACTTCACGTGCGCTCGGCCGATCGCGCGCGGCACGCCCATCGCGACGATCAGGACATCCGCCTCGCGACAGACGGCCTCGAGGTCGGGCGTGCGCGAGTGCGCCAGCGTGACCGTCGCATCGACCCCTTTGCGCGACAGCAGCAGCGCCAGCGGCGTGCCGACGATCGAGCTGCGGCCGACCACCGTCACGCGGCGGCCGGCGAGCTCGACGCCGGAGTCGCGCAACAGGTGGAGGATGCCCAGCGGCGTGCAGGCGACGGGGCCGGGCAGGCCCTGCGCCAGGCGACCGATGTTTTCGGGATGGAAGCCGTCGACATCCTTGCCCGCCGGAACGGCGAGCAGCAGTTCCTGGGCGGGCCAACCCGACGGCAACGGCATCTGGATGAGAATGCCGTGGATGTGGGTCTGCACCGCCAGCCGTGCGAGCGCATCGAAGACGTGCGCGTGCGGCGCCTCGACCGGAAAGGCCAGGGTGACCACGGCAAGGCCGCAGCGCTCCGCAGCGCTGCGCTTGCGAGCCAGGTAAATCTTCGAGGCCGGGTCGTCGCCGATCGAGACCAGCGCCAGGCCGGGCGTCACCCCGCGGATCGCGAGTGCGGCACTGCGGCGCGCGACGTCGTCGAGGACGCGGGCGGCGAGCGGTTGCCCGCGCAGGAGGCGGACGGGCTCCACGGGGCTCCTTCCATGAGCGGGGGCGAATACGGAGGCGGCCGGACCGAGCGGTCCGGCCGTTCCGGGGGCCCGAGGGCCCCGACAGGAAAAGCGCCACCGAGATGCCGTGGGATCGGAGGTTCCCGAGAACCTCTCGATGAGAGTGGGTGCGCCTAGCGACGGGTCCGCTTCGGAGCTTGCGCTCTTGTCGCATCGCCGACTTCGGCACGCCCGTATGCGTGCAATGTTGGCTCGAGATCGTCGGATACGCCACGAGCACGGCAGCCGCTTTTCACGATTCTACCGAACGTCGTGCCTCTTCGGCAAGCCTGCGTGTGTCAGTCGACGCCCTCGAGCGCGCGATCGAGCGCCGCGCAGCTGGCGCTCAGGTGATCGATGACCGCGCGATCCTTCCCCATGCCGTCCCGCTCCTTGAACAGCTCGTCGGCGAGGTTGAGCGAGGCGAGGACCGCGACCTTCGAGACCGAGGCGACCGGGAGACGGTCGTTGATCTCGCGCATCTTCTGGTCGACGTAGGCGGCCACGCGCGCGATGTACTCGGAATCCTCGGATCCCTGCTTGATCGTGTACTGGCTGCCGAAGATGTCGACCTGGACCACGCCACCCTTGTCGTCCACGGTCCCTCCTGCGTCCGGACTCGAGTCCGGTCCGCTCAGGCGTCGAGCTTGTCGAGCTTCGCGACGAGTTCCTCGATGCGGTGCGCGATCTCCTTGCGCTCGGTCGTCCATTGCCGCTCGGCGGTCTTCAGGGCGTCGAGATCAC
>JANOEH010000257.1:0-3641 GCA_031413115.1 Candidatus Eiseniibacteriota bacterium
GGGATCGTCGTCGAGCAGCACGTTGCCGTCGGCCGCCTGCGTCTCGGCGATGCGCCACTGCGGGCCGGGGTTGAGCGCCCAGGCGAATGCGCCCGCGACGAGCAGCACGCCGAGCGCAAGCCCGGCGCCGATCAGGATCGAGCGGGCGCGGGCGGCATCGGCCTTGTAATGGAGTTCCCCGGTTGGCATGGCGCAGGCAGCCTAGCACAGGCCGGACCCCGTCCCGGGGGGCCTCGCTTCGCGCTTGCGCGCAGGGCCGGTCGCGACGAAACTGCGCCCCATGCTCAAGCACCTCTTCCTGATCGTCACCGCGGTCGCCACCGTCGCCGCGATCGTCGCCCGCTACGCCGGCGTCGAGCCGGTCGTCGTCTTCGTTCTCGCCTGCCTGTCGATCCTCGGCCTCGCCGGCCTGCTCGGCAAATCGACCGAGGAGCTGGGCGCCTACCTCGGCCACCGGATCGGGGGGATCCTTAACGCCACCGTCGGCAACGTCGGCGAGATCATCATCTGCGTCTTCGCGCTCAAGGCGGGGCTCGTCGACCTGGTGAAGGCATCGATCACCGGCTCGATCATCGGCAACCTGCTGCTGGTCTGCGGTGCGAGCTTGGTCGTCGGCGGCGCCAGGCATGGTATTCAGCGCTTCGATCCGCGTACCGCGGGCATGAACGCGGTGCAGCTCGTGCTCGCGACGGTGGGCCTCGTCGTCCCGGCGGTGTTCGCGTTCCTCGTCGGTGGCGAGCAGATCGCCTCGAACTTCCTGCCCATCGAGAGCGTCACGCTCGGCGTCGCCACGCTGCTGCTCGTGCTGTACGGCTTGAGTGTCTGGTACGACCAGACGCGGCCGCTGGAGACGACCGTGCGCTCGGGCGACGAGGTGCACGCCACCGGCCACGTCACGACGCCGGGCGGATGGAAGCCGGCGCTGATCCGGCTCCTCGTCGCCTCGGGGTTCCTCGCCTGGGTTTCGGAGATCCTCGTCGGCTCGATCGAGCCGGTGATCGCACAGCTCGGCGTCTCCGAGTTTTTCCTCGGGCTCATCCTGATCCCGATCATCGGCAACCTCGCCGAGCACCTGGTCGCGGTCCAGCTGGCGGCGAAGAACCGCATGGACTTCTCGATGGCCGTCTCGCTGGGCTCGGCGACCCAGATCGCCCTCTTCGCCGCGCCGGTCCTGTGCTTCCTGTCGATCCCGCTGGGGCATCCCCTGACCCTCGTGTTCACGCCGTTCGAGGTGATCGCGATCGGCCTGGGCTCGATCGTGGCGGCGCTGATCGCCATCGATGGCGAGTCGAACTGGCTGGAGGGGGCGCAGTTGATCGCCGTCTACCTGATCCTCGCGGTGGCCGCGTTCTTCCTGCCGGTGGGGGCCGCCCACCACTGATGTAAACGTTCCGGGCCCGGCGGGCGACTCTCCTTCCGAAGGGAGGGGACATGGCCACTTCCGCCGCGGTCGACGTTTCGGGCATCCGGATCACGAGGGCCCCGCACATCGCCATGACCCTGCCCGATCCCGTCCCGGCCGCCGCCGCCGCCGCCGCCGCCGCCGCCGCCGGCGCCCACGCCGACGACGTGGCGCTCGCCCGTCGCGCCGCAGCCCGTGACGACGCGGCGTGGCGCGTGATCTACGAGCGCACCCATGAGCGGGTGTTCGCCCTGCTCGCCTACCACGTCGGCAATCGCGACGAAGCGCTGGAGCTGACGCAGGAGGTCTACCTGCATGCGCTCGAGGGCCTGGGGCGCTACCGTGGTGAGGGCCCGCTCGAGGCGTGGTTCGCGATCGTCGCCATTCGCCGCGCGCGTGACTGGAAGCGGAAGCTGTTCCGCAAGCGCAGGCATTCCGTCGATGACGAGGAACTGTCGCGGGACTTCGACACAGCGGCACCCACGGGACCCGACGAACGCTCGATCCCGCTGCGCCGCCTGCTCGACGGCGCGCTGGCGAAGCTGCCCGAGCGGCAGCGCGCTGCGTTCCTGCTGCGCGAGGTCGAGGACCTGTCGTTCCACGATGTGGCTGCCGCACTGGGGATCAACGAGGCGACGGCGCGCGTTCATCACCTGCGGGCGCGCCGCGCGTTGCAGGACCGACTCGCCGGCATCCCCGGCGCCGACGAGTTCCGGAGGGAGCCGTGAGCGATTTCTGGAAGAAGCGGCGCCCGCAGTTGACGGACGACGAGGAGCGCGCCCTGTGGGAGCGCGTCCGCACGATGCCTGCCGAGGCGCGTGGTGCCGCGCGCGCGCGGTCGCCCTGGGCCGCGCTGTGGGCACGCCCGGCCGTGCGCTTCGGCGCGCCCGTGCTCGCGGTCGCGCTCGTGGCGATCGTGTGGGTGGCGCAGCAGTCGCCCGAGGCGCCGCGGCCGGAGAGTGTGCTGGGGACCGTGGGCACCGTCGGAACGAGCGACACAGAGCAGCGGGCGAAGCTCCAGGTCGCCACGCCAGAGAACGAGAGCGACGCGCCCGAATCCGCTCCGGCTCCCGTGCCGGTCGTCGGCCGCGACGCGCGCATGCGCACGCCGGCGGCGGCGAGCGTGAGGGAAGAGGAAGCGATGGAGCCGGCCGCGCCGCAGCGCGAGAGCGCGAACCGCGCGGATGATGAGGGTGCTGCACAGTCGCAGGCGAAGGAGAAGGCGACATTTGCAGCGCCTCCGGCCGCGTCGTCCACGTCCCCGCCGCCGCCGCCGGCTCCCACCGAGCGCAAGGCCGAGGGCAAGGCCGAGGGAGCTCGCGTGCTCGCCAAGTCGAGCGCGCCCTCGTCGCCCGAGGCGGTCCGCGGGGAGGCGGCGACGGGCGCGGCGGCTCTGCAGGCGTATCGTGCGATGCCGGAGGCGGACGCAGGCGTCACGACGCGTGTGGCCGCCGTGACAGCAGCCTGGGGAAATCCGGCGGTCGCCCGGACGCTCACACCCCGAATCCTGCAGGACGTCCTGCGAAGGGAAACGGAAGGACCGTTCTTCGGGACCTACCGCATGCCGTTCACCGGCGAAGTCATCAAGTTCGGGGGGATGCCCGAAAGCCCCGGCGTCCTTACCGCAACGACGCCCCGCGAGCGCAGGGCTGTCCTTGCGATGGAGCTTTCCTACGCGATCGCACTTGGCGAGCGGGGCGACCGCGGGCGCGTGGGTCAGGTGACCGACGCGGCGACCCGCCTCGCCGCGGAGCATCCGGACGATGCGGGCGCGCAGGCGCTCGTCGAGTGGTGCATCGCGACGACGAGGGCGATGAAATCGAAGTGAGTGTCGAAGCGAGAACGCACGACGTGTCGATTCACTGCCCCCGGGGCAGTGAATCCGCAGATCGACTTGCGCCGGCGCAACCAGGTTCTTGGAGAGCACCGTACGGTTCGTACGAATCGTACGGACCGTACGGTGGTCCGGAAGGACACCTCGGCCCGCCGCGACCGCAATCGCCGGGCCGCAGTCGATCAGCCGCCCGCGGGCGGGGTGAACACCAGCGGCACGTCGAAGGTGAAGCGCGCCTCGGTGGCGGGGGCGAAGCGCCACTCGCGCGCCTGGTTCAGCAGGCACGTGTCGAGCTCGGGATCGCCCATCGTCGAGCGCATGACCTCGGCCGACGCGACGGTGCCGTCGGCGACGACCGTGAGCCGCAGCACGACCTGCCCGCTCGAGCCCGGCTTCTTCTGCAGA
>JANOEH010000258.1:0-7150 GCA_031413115.1 Candidatus Eiseniibacteriota bacterium
CATGCCGAAGCTGAGCATCGGGTTGAATGCCGCGCTCGCCGGGAACGCGGCGAAGAACCCGTAGAGGCCCCACACGATGGCGCACAGCCCGCCCGCCACCAGCAGCCAGACACTGAGCGGCCCCGATCGCGCGGCCACTGCCGCGCATCAGGCCGTGTCGAGCCCGCTGCTCGAGGACGTGTCGGTCGCCGGCGCGCAGGGCGTGCTGCTCAACATCACGGGCGGGCGCGACCTCACGCTGCACGAGGTGAACGAGGCGTCCAACGTCGTCATGGAGGCGGCCGGTGTGGACGCGAACGTGATCTTCGGAGCGGTCATCGACCCGACCCTCGACGGCGAGATCGTGATCACCGTCATCGCCACCGGCTTCGGCACGGCGGCCTCGCGCGCGTCGCAGGCGCACGGCACGTCCACCAGTCGTGATGCCCGACCGGCGCCGCGCGTGCCCTCGTTCATCAGCACGCCGCGCGAACACCTGCCGCCCGTTCCCCCGATGTCGCGCGCGTTCGCCAGCGCCGACGAGGTGTCGAGCCCGGTCGGCGCGCCCGAGGAGGATGCGGTCGAGCTGTCGAGCGAGGAATCGCGCCGCCCGGCGGGCTGGCGCAACCCCGAGAGCACGCTGCGCCGCCCGTCGCGCATGGGCGGCAAGGACAACTACGACGTTCCGGCGTTCCTGCGCAAGCTGCGCGGCTAGGTCTGCGGGCGTCGATTCAAGAGGAGGACATCATGGCGTTCTGGTCCGGGCTCAAGGGCCTCGGTAGGAACCGGCACTACCATCGCGGCATCGCCCACTACAACCGCGGCGACTATGCGGAGGCGGTGGCGGCGTTCGAGGAGGCGCTGGCGTCAATGGACGACGAGGCGCCCGAGCGAAGCCTTGGCACGTTCTATGCGGCCGAGGCCCGGGCAAACCTCGGTCTCGCGCGCTTCCAGAAGGGTGACGACGCGCGGGCGGAGGAGGACTTCCGCCAGGCGCTGGCGCACAACCCGAACTACGCCGACCTCCATTACTACGTGGCGCTGCTGTGCGAACGCACCGGGCGTCCCGCGGAGGCCGCGGCGTCGCTCGAATCCGCGCTCGGCATCAACGCCGACTACCTCGAGGCGCGGCTCCTGTACGCGGTCGTGCGCGGCCGCATGGGCGATACGGCCGGTGCGCGCGCGGAGCTGGCGCGCGCGGTGGCGCTGGGCTTCGAGTTGCCACCCGGGCTGTCGCTCGAGCCGAACTCGCCGCTGGGCCCACCCGAGTGGCAGGCGCTGCGTTCGCGCGCGACGCGCCGCAGCGAGGCCGCACGGCAGGTGGCGACCGCACACGAGAAGGCGCAGCAGGGCGAGCGCGACGCGGCCATCGAGGCGCTGGCGCGCGCCGCGGAAGCCGAGCCGAAGTTCGCCGACATCCGCTGCCGGCTCGCGGCGCACCTGGCCGACGCCGGGCGCCACACCGAGGCGGTGCGCGAGCTGACGGTCGCGCTGGCGATCAACCCGCGCTACCTCGAGGCGCGCACGCGCCTCGGGCTGTCGCATCTCCTGCTCGGACGCCCGGCCGACGCCGAGGCGGCGTTCGCGCTCGCGCTCGAAGTCGCCCCCGGGGACGCGGACCTCCTCTACTTCACCGCGGCGGCACGCTTCCGCAGCGGCGACCTTGCGGGCGCCGAGCAGGCGCTCGACCAGGCGATCGCGCAGCGGCCACACCTGGCGCGGGCGCATCGCCTGCGCGGGCTGTGCCTGGCCGCGCGCGGGAGGCCCGACGAGGCGCTCAGCGCACTCGCCCAGGCGCTCGACGGCGGGCGCGAGCTGCCGCAGGCCGCACTCGACCTCGGCGCGCTGCTGCTCGAGCGCGGTCGCGCGCGCGAGGCGGCAAAGCAGTTCGAACGCGCCCTGCACTGGCTGCCCGATCGCGCCGACGTGCACTACGCGTTGGCCTGCGCGTTCCTCGCCCAGGGCGAGGCCGACGCGGCCGACGCACGCTTCGCCCGGGCACTCGAGATCGAGCCGAATCATGCGGCCGCGCGATTCCGCCTCGCCCAGGCGCATGCCGCACGTGGGCGCTGGATCGACGCGCGCGTCGAGCTCGAACGGGCCGCCGCGATCGTGCCGAAATGGGCCGACGTGCGCTACGCCCTGGGGCAGGCCTGTGATCGTCTCGGTGACGCGGTGGCCGCCGAGCAGGCGTACCGCGAGGCGCTCTCGCTCAACGCCGCGTTCACCGAGGCGCGCCTGGCGCTGGCCGGCATCCTCGCGCGGCGCGGATCGCCAGAGGCGCAGGAGGTGATCGCCGGCGCCCGTGCCTACGATCCGCTCCACCCCCGCGCGCGGGCGATGGATGAACTTGCGTTGCCGGAGTTGCTGGAGGAAGGTGTCTCGTGACCCGGAGGTCCCGTCATGCAGGATGAACGCCTGGTGCAACTCTGCCGCGTGCTCGCGGCGCTCTACCTGATCGTCGCCGCCGCGCCGCTGGGCTGAGGGGCCGCATCCCCGCTCGTGCGCCGGCGGTAGAACTCCATGCCCGTGGGCTGGCCCGGCACGGAGTACGGCACGGCGACATAAGCCCCGACGACACTCGCGCGATCGCCCTCGTCACGAAACGGGGGCGCGCCGCTGGCAAACGCCTCGTTGGCGTCGAGGAATCCCTTGCGCACCACGAGCCAGTCCGGGCTGCGCCTTCGCACCACGTCGGCGTACCAGCCCGCTCCCGCGGCGCGCGACGTCGCGACGTCCGGCGCCACGAGACCCACTTCGTCGATCATGCGCAGCTTCGCCTGGTAGCCGATGTGCCCCAGCGGCTCGAGCAGGACCGACTCCCCCGGCCGAGCCAGCGCGCGCAGCGCGACACCCGACTGGTAGAATGAGATCGCCTCCTGGCGCACCCGCTCGACGAACAGGTTGTGCAGCAGGATCGAGTCCGACAGCAGGTAGAGCGCGAGGCTGGCGTAGAGCAGCCGGTGCTTCGCGATCCGCTCGAGCCCGATTGCCGCAGTGAAGAACCAGCCGGCCGTCGGGACCACCGCGTACCAGAAGAAGAAGGGGACCCCGAGGAGGAAGTACGACGCGAGCACCGCGAGGCCCGCCAGTGCGACGAGCGTCGATGCCTGCGCCGCACGCCGCTCGCGCCAGTAGGTGGCAAATCCCAGCAGCGCGGCCGGGGCGGCGACGAGCGAGAAGGGGAAGAGGTTTGTTCCCTCGCCGGTCGCCGGCCAGCGTCCCGAGATGAACAGCGGAAACAGGCCCTCGATCCATTGCAGCCCGGCGAGTGGTCCCGGCGTGCCGTAGACGGCGGCCTTGGCCAGCATGCTCTGCGGGAACGGCGACCCATAGTACGCGCCGAGCGCGAGCGCCCCCCCGGCGATCATGCCAAGCGCGATCATGCGCTCGCGCCACGAGGCCCCGAGCCCGATCACGACCGCCGCAATCAATCCCTCCGGGCGCACCAGGCCAAGGAGGCCGAGCAGCACGCCCGCGCCCGGGAGACGGGCGTGGCGGGCGGCGCCCGCGGCGAACAGCAGGCACAGGAACAGGCTCGTCCTCCATGCCGAGGATCGCGTTCGCGGCGAAGATGGGGCACACGGCGAAGAACAGCGCGAACGCCCATGCCGCGACGGCTCCGCGCTCACGGTGCAGCAGCGCGGCGGCGAGCCCGAGCGCGATGAGGTCGAACGCGACACCCGAGACGCGCGCGAACAGGAGCGTGTCCTTCATCCCCAACGCCCCGAGTGCCAGCCACGCGGTCCATAGCGGGGACGAGAACCCGAACACACGCTCGCCCGCATTGTAGACCGGGCCCAGGCCGTGGGCCCAATTCTCGGCGTAGCGGAACGTGATGTAGGCGTCCTCGGCAGCCAACGGGATCCATGCGGCGCTGAGCATGCGCACGACGAGCCCGAGCAGGAGCGGCACGAGGTAGGGGGACCGCGGATTCCACGGGTCGAGCCCGGCAAGCAGGGCGGAGGAAGCGTGGCCGGGAGGGGTGGGTAGGGGCGGCGGCAGCGCGCCGGGTGCGTTCGGGGTTCGCCATGGGACAGGGAGCCTAGGTGGTCGGCGGGCCGAAAGCAACCGGTTGACGGCGGCCCCGTAGAGCGGTTGTCTTGTTGCGATCCGGACGCGCGATCGCGCGCCCGGCCGGATGCCCCCGGAGGAGGAGACACGATGCCCGCGATGCACGAAGTGGACTACGAGATCATCGGCGACGACCTGCAGTTCGTGAAGATCGAGCTCGATCCGCAGGAAGCCGTCGTCGCCGAAGCCGGCGGCATGATGTACATGGAAGACGGCATCGCCATGGAGACGATCTTCGGCGACGGCTCGGCGCAGCAGGCGCAGGGCGGCCTCATGGGGATGCTCATGGGCGCCGGCAAGCGGCTCCTCACCGGCGAGTCGCTGTTCATGACCGTGTTCGCCAACCAATCGCAGGGCAAGCGCAAGGTCGCGTTCGCCGCGCCGTACCCGGGCAAGATCATCCCGGTGCACCTGGCCGAACTGGGCGGCGAGATCGTCTGCCAGAAAGACTCGTTCCTCGCCGCGGCCAAGGGCGTGTCGATCGGCATCGCCTTCCAGCGGCGCCTCGGCGTGGGCCTGTTCGGCGGCGAGGGCTTCATCATGCAGAGCCTCAAGGGCGACGGCCTCGCGTTCCTGCACGCCGGCGGCACGATCGAGGAGCGCACGCTCGCCCCTGGCGAGATCCTGCGGGTCGACACGGGTTGCATCGTCGCCCTGGCCAAGGGCGTCGACTACGACATCGAAATGGTGAAGGGCGTGAAGTCGTGGATCTTCGGCGGCGAGGGCCTGTTCTTCGCCACGCTGCGCGGGCCCGGCAGGGTGTGGCTGCAGTCGCTGCCGCTGTCGCGCCTGGCCGGTCGCATCTTCGCCGCCGCGCCGCAGCAGGGCGGTCGCAAGGAAGAGGGCTCGATCCTCGGTGGGCTGGGCAACCTGATCGGCGGGAGGGAGTAGGTGAAAGCGCACATCCTGATGGTCACGCTCCTGCTGGTGATCGCCGGCTGCGGATCGGACAAGCAAGCCGCCGAGCCGGTGTCCGACGCGACGCACGTGTCGGGCACGCTGACGGCGATCAAGGACGACCGCCCGGTCGACGGCGGCGTGACGCTCACGCTGCAGACCGGTGCGGGCAAGGACGAGCCGGTGTACGTCGCCTCGATCTTCACCGGCCAGCCGCCGACGACGGTCGTGCTCGCGCTACATCAGAAGGTGAACGAACTAAAGGTCGGCGATCGCCTGACGGCGACCGGAACGCGCGACGCCGAAGGGCGGTTCAACGTCGAGCGGATCGAGATTCTCGCGCCCTGAGCGCGCGGCTCGCCGCGCCGGGCAGAGACGCACGAGGCCCCGCTCCGTCACCGGTGCGGGGCCTTCGTGACTTCGATGCGGACGGGCGGTCGCCTCCGCGTGGAGCGGGGGCGCGGCGCGTCAGGCGGCGGCAGGTTTGCGGACCGCCTTCTGCACCTTGCCGGCCTTCAGGCAACGGGTGCAGACCTTCATCTGCTTCGCACGGCCCTGGACCAGCGCACGCACGTTTTGAAGGTTGGGGTTCCAGACCCGCCGCGAGATGTTGTGGGCATGGCTGATGCGGTTTCCGCGCATCACGCCTTTCCCGCACAGATCACAGGCACGAGCCACTTCGTCCTCCTTGCTTCAACCAGTTGCCGGGGCTACGCCGGGGCGGCCCGGCACGAAACGTCTGACGAGCCAGACTAGCATGCTTTCGACGGACCTGTAAAGGCGCGCAAAGCGTTGTCGTTTCAGCGAATGAGCAGGAGCCGCCTGTGCTAACGTGAGGCCGCCATGTCCGTTCCCGCTCCCACCCGCACGCTGCGCCCCGAGCGGACCACGCCCGTGCAGTTTATTGCCGGCGTCGGGCCGCGCCGCGCGGCGCTGCTCGAGAAGCTGGGGGTGCGGATTCTCGACGACCTGCTCCTGCACGTTCCACGCGAGTACCTCGACGCGCGCCAGGTGCGGCCGATTGCAAGCCTCCAGCCGGACGAACTGGTGACCGTCGTCGGCGTGATCCAGGGGCACGAGCTCCACAGCGCGCGGGGCCGCTCGGACCTGCGCCTGCGCGTGGTCGACGCGACCGGAGTTCTCGGCGTCATCTTCTTCGGCCAGGGATTCCTGGCCCGGGCGCTTCCCGAGGGCGCGACCGTGGCGCTCATCGGCCAGCTCACGCCCGGGCCGGGACGCACGTTTGCCAACCCGCTGTTCGAGGTCCTGCCCGACGACGCGACCGCGCAACTGGCCGCCGGACGCATCGTGCCGCGGCACGCGCTCACCGCCGGCGTCTCAGGGCGCCAGTTGCGCACCTGGATCCGCGTCGCGCTCGACGCGACGGCGGAGGACCTTGCCGCATCCGATCCGCTGCCCGCCGCCCTGCGCGCGCGGCTCGACCTGCCCGGGCTCGCCGCGGCGCTGGAGGTCGTGCACTTCCCGCCGGACATGGCCGCTGCGGAACGGGCGCGGCGGCGCCTTGCATTCGACGAGCTGCTGGCGGTTCAGCTGGTGCTCGCGGTGCGCAGGCGCGGGCGTCAGGAGAGTGGCGCGGGTCTCGTCACCGCGCGCGGGGTGGCGCGGGCGAAGGCGGCGATCGCGGCCCTGCCCTTCGCGCCGACCGGGGCGCAGAAGCGTGCCGTCAACGAGATCGTGCGCGACATGCGGGAGCCGCGCTCGATGCACCGCATGCTGGTGGGGGACGTGGGCACGGGCAAGACCGCGGTCGCCCTGCTCGCCGCGGCATGCGCGGCGGAGGCCGGCTTCCAGGTCGCGTTCATGGCGCCGACCGAGATCCTGGCCGAGCAGCACTTTCGCACGCTCGGCGCGCTGGGCGCGGCCGCGGGGCTCGTCGTGGCGCGCTGGACGGGCTCGACCGGTGCGGCCGAGCGGCGCGAACTGAAGAAGCGACTCGCCCTGCCGTCCGACGACCCGCATCGCATCGACGTGCTCGTCGGCACGCACGCGCTGCTCGAGCCCGACGTGCCGCTGCCGCGCCTGGGGCTGGTCGTCGTCGACGAGCAGCATCGTTTCGGCGTGCGCCAGCGCGCGGCGCTCGCGGGCAAGGGATTGGGCTTTCCGGACGTGCTGGTGATGACGGCGACGCCCATCCCGCGCACGCTCGCACTGGCGCTGTTCGGCGACCTCGACGTCACCG
>JANOEH010000259.1:0-5245 GCA_031413115.1 Candidatus Eiseniibacteriota bacterium
CACGAGTTGTGAACGGTCTGACGGATGAGGATCTAAAACCCGTATTTCGCGCAAAGGCGCTAAGCTCGCAAAGTAAAACAAACGAAATACATTAGAAAACTTACTTAAACAATTGTTTTAGAATTTCTTAGCGCCCTTAGCGCCTTTGCGCGAGACTTGCTTCTGTTTTGTATTTTTAGGAGAATTTATCCGCACCAGTTTTCAAAAGGCAGCCCGCCGGGCTGCCTTTGCTTTTTCCGGGGGGCGCGACCGGCGGAGAACTCGGAAGCGGGCGGGGGCGATGGCTGAAGGCAAGGACGACAAGGCCGCGGGCGAGTTCCTCGTCGCTTCCAACCGCAAGGCCTACCACGAGTATTTCATCGAGCAGACGTTCGAGGCGGGACTCGTCCTCTCGGGCACCGAGGTCAAGTCGCTGCGGGCCAGGAACGCGCAGCTCGCCGACGGCTACGCCATGATCGAGGGCGGCCAGATCTTCCTCCATCACGTCCACATCGCGCCGTACGCCATGGGCAACCGCGCGAATCACGAGCCCATGCGCACCCGCAAGCTGCTGCTCCACCGCCGCGAGATCGACCGGCTGTGGGGACTCACGCGGCAGCAAGGGTACACGCTCATCCCGCTTCGGCTCTACTTCACGCGCGGCAAGGCCAAGGTCGCGATCGGCCTGTGCAAGGGCAAGAAGACGCACGACAAGCGGCAGGCCATCGCCGAGCGCGACTCGAAGCGCGAGGTGGCGCGCGCCATCCGCTCGCGCGGGCGGGACATTTGAGCGACGTGCGGAAGACTGTCTGCGCTGCCCTCGTCCCCGTCCTGGCACTCCTCGCCGCGCCTTTCGGCGCGTCGATAGCGGGCGCGGCAATCAAGGTCGAGCGCGTCGGCCGCGGCACGACCGAGACCGTGGCCACGACCGTGCTCGACGGCCGGCCCGCGATCGGCGCGAATGCGCTGGCGCGCCTGGTCGGCGGCACCAAGTACTGGCGGCCCGACCTGCGGAAGCTCGAGGTCCGCACCGTGCGCCACTCGCTGCGCCTCACCGTCGATGCGCCGTACGTGATCGTCGACGAGGTGGCGATCCGCCTGCCGAGCCCCGTCCGCCTGGTCGACGGCGAGGTGCGCGTGCCCGTCGACGTGTTTCCGCTGGCGCTGTCCGGGCGCTTCATTCCGCGCGCCGCGTACGACGCCAGGGCGGGACGCCTGGTGCTGTTCGACCAGGAGCCGAACCTCGGCCCGCCCGGGCTCACCGCCGAAGGCCCGCGCACGCGGTTGTCGCTGCCGCTGGCGGCGCCGCTCGAGCCGTCGATTCTCTCCGCGCGCAAGAGCCGCTTCCTCATCGAGGTCGCCGGTGCCGTGCTCGCCGCCGTGCCGGGCGATTCGCTGCCGGCCAGGGGGCTGCTGTCCAAGGTGCGCTTCCGGCGCGAACCCGGCGGGGTCGTGTTCGACCTCGCACTCGCTCCCGAGGCCCGCGGCTACCGCGTGCAGGTGCCCAGGGGCCAGGCGCTCCTCGAACTCGAGTTCGCAGCCGAGGTGCCCGCGGGCTGGGTCGCATTCGCACCCGAGTACGGTGCGCCGCCCAACCGCCCGCTGCGCGTGCTCGTGCTCGATCCGGGCCATGGCGGCGCTGACTCGGGCTACGTCGCCGGCGGAGTGCGCGAGAAGGACCTGGCGTTGCAACTGGCGCGCCTCGTGCGCGAGCGCGTGCAGCAGCGGCTGCCCGGGATCGAGGTGCGGCTGACCCGCGGCAGCGATGTCGAGACCGGCGCGGCCGAGCGCGTGGAAGCGGCGAACCGCGCGCGCGGTGATCTCTACCTGTCGCTCCACTTCGACGGCGTGCCCGGCAGCCTGGCCCGCGGCGTCAGTGCGACCGTTGCGCCGCCGCTGGGCTTCGACGTCGAGACGGCGTTCGCCGCCGACAGCGATCCGCGGCGGCCCGGCACGCGGCCCATCGCGCTCGTGCCGTGGCGCGATGCGGCGGGCCGCTACGCCTCGGACAGCCGCGGCGTCGCCGAGTTGCTGCTCGCCGCACTCGACGCGGACGGGCGTGCACCCGCGCGCCTCCGCCAGGCCCGCGTACTGCCGCTCGAGGGCGCGAGCATGCCTGCGGTGATGCTCGAATGCGGCATGCTCTCGGATCCGGCCGAACGTGCGAAGTTGTCTGCTCCCGACGGGCTGCCCAGGCTGGCGGACGTGATCGCCCGCGCGCTCGAGCGCTACGCGGGCGGGGGATTCTGGCCATGATGCGCTTCTTGCGACGGCTGCTCGCGTTCCTCGGGAAGAGCCTCGCGGTGATCGTGATCCTGGCGATCGTCGGCGGCGGGGGCGCGATCTGGTGGTTCCGCCGCCAGGCCGCACTGCCGCCGAGCCCGACGCAGGGCGACGTGGTCGTCCCGCGCGGCACGCGCGCGATCGAACTGTGGTTTCCCGACGAGCGGGGCACCGGGCTGGTGCTCGAGACGCGCGAGGTGGTCGAAGATGCGGTCGAGGGTGAACAGATCGTGCGCACCGTCGTGAGCGAGTACCTGCGCGGACCCGAGGGTGCCGGCGCGCGCGCCGCGCTGCCCGCGGGAACCACGATCGCGCACGCCTACCGCGACCCGGGCGGCGGCCTGCACCTCGACTTCGGCCCCGACCTGAGGCGCAACTTTCGCGGTGGCTCGACCGCCGAGCAGTTGCTCGTCGCCTCGCTGCTGCGCACCGTCGCGGCGAATGCACCGGGCGTGTCGCGCGTCACGCTGACCGCCGGCGGCCAGCCGATCATCACGCTGGGAGGCCACGTGCGGCTCGACGGTCCGCTCATCGTCTCGGAGTGGCGATGAGCGCGCCGCATCTGGACACGGTGCACGACCCGCGCCCGCTCGGCGTCTTCGACTCGGGCATCGGCGGGCTCACCGTCGTGCGCGAACTGCTGCGCCAGGTGCCCGCCGAAGCCCTGCTCTACTTCGGCGACGTGGCCCGCCTGCCCTATGGGAACAAGTCGCCGATGACGGTGACGCGGTTCTCGCGCGAGATCGCGGCCTTCCTGCTGGCGCGCGACGTCAAGGCGCTGGTCGTCGCCTGCAACACCGCGAGCGCACTGGCGCTGCCCGCGCTCGAGCAGGAGTTGTCGGTGCCGGTGATCGGCGTGATCGACTCGGGTGCTCGCGCCGCGGTCGAGCGCACGAAGAGCGGTCGCGTCGGCGTCATCGCCACGGCCAGCACGGTGCGCAGCGGCGCCTACGCCGCCGCCGTGTGGGCGCTGCGCCCGGACGTCGAGGTCGTCGAGCGGGCGTGTCCCCTCTTCGTGCCGCTGGTCGAGGAGGGCTGGATCGACCACCCGGTGACGCGCCAGGTCGCGCACGAATACCTGGCTCCGCTCGAGGACCATCGCCTCGACACGCTCGTGCTGGGCTGCACGCACTATCCGCTGCTCGAGGCCGTGCTGCACGCCGAGATGGGCGACGGCGTGACCCTCATCGACTCCGGCCGCGAGACCGCGGCCACCGTTCGCGACCTGCTCGTCGCGCGCGGCATGACCGCGCCCCCGGGGCGCACGCCGCATCATGCGCTCTATCTGTCCGACCTGCCGGCGGCGTTCACCGCGACGGCCGAACGTTTCCTCGGCCGTGCGCTCCCGCCGGTCGAAGTCGTCCAAGTCTGAAGTCGAAGGAGGCCTCCATGTCCCGTGTCGACGGCCGCGTGGCGCACGAGCTGCGTCCCATGAAGTTCACGCGCAAGTACCTCAATCACGCCGAGGGCAGCTGCCTGGTCCAGTTCGGGCAGACGCACGTGCTGTGCGCGGCCACGGTCGAGGAGCGCGTACCCGGCTTCCTCAAGGGCAAGGGGCAGGGCTGGGTGACGGCGGAGTACGCGATGCTGCCGCGCTCGACCACCGAGCGCGTGTCGCGCGAGGCGCACCGGGGCGGCCGCTCGCTCGAGATTTCGCGCTTGATCGGCCGCTCGCTGCGCGCCGTGACGAGCCTCGGGGCATTCGGCGAGCGCACCATCACGCTCGATTGCGACGTGGTCGAGGCCGACGGCGGCACGCGCACCGCGGCGATCAATGGCGCGTTCATCGCCCTGCACGACGCGCTGTTCTCGATCGGCAATCGCAACGGCCTGACTGCGCCGCCGCTCAAGGACCAGGTGACCGCGATCAGCGTCGGCAAGGTGGCGGGGGACGTGCTGCTCGACCTGTGCTACCTCGAGGACTCGACGGCCGAGGCCGACATGAACGTCGTCATGACCGGGGCGGGGAACTTCGTCGAGCTGCAGGGAACCGCCGAGCAGGGCACGTTCGACAAGGCCGAGTTGAATGCGCTGATCCGCATGGCCGAGCGCGGACTCAAGAAGATCGTCAAGGCGCAGGCGAAGGCGATCGGCGACACGGCGCTGTTCGCGCGGACCACCTGAGCGCGATGAACGCACGCTGGGTGCTCGCCACGGCGAATCCGCACAAGGTCGAGGAGCTGGCCGCGATCTTCGCCGCGGCCGGGGCGGCCGTCGAGTTCGAGCCGCTGCCGGCCGGCACGGTGCCGCCCGAGGAGACCGGGAACTCGTTCCTCGCCAATGCGCGGATCAAGGCGCGGGCCGCGCTGGCTCTGACCGACCGGGCCGCGCTCGCCGACGACAGCGGGCTCGAGGTCGACGCCATCGGCGGCGATCCGGGCGTCCACTCGGCGCGATACGCCGGCATCGCCGGCGCCGCGGCGGACGCGGCGAACAACACGAAGCTGCTTGCCGAGCTCGCCGGGATCCACGGCCCGAACCGACGGGCGCGCTTTCGCTGTGTGCTCGTCCTGGCCTCCCCGGATGGTCCCGAGATCATGGCGCAGGGGGCGATCGAAGGATTCATCCTGCCGGCGCCCAGCGGCGGCGGGGGCTTCGGGTATGACCCGCTCTTCCAACCCGAAGGCGACACGAGGAGCCTGGCAGAGTACGCTCGGGAGGAGAAGAACCGCGTCTCCCACCGCGGCCAGGCTGCCCGCCAGCTGCTCGATCTTCTCGCCGCGCGCGCGGGCCTCGCACCCTAACCCGGGAGTTCCCTTGGCCAGGCCCCTCGCATCGCTGCTCGAGCGCTACCGCATCACCGACGGCAAGAAGTTCCGACTCAAGCAGATCAGCCCCGCAGACACCGGCGGCCTCGATCCCAAGGTCGAGGACGAGGCCAAGGAGCTCCTCGCCGCGGGCACCGAGCGCCTTTACGAGCAGCAGGCCAAGCTCTATGCCGAAGACCGCTGGGCGGTGCTGCTGATCTTCCAGGCGATGGATG
>JANOEH010000260.1:0-17921 GCA_031413115.1 Candidatus Eiseniibacteriota bacterium
CAAGATCTCGCGCAAGAGCGAGAACCCCTCGATCACCCGGGACGTGTCGGGGGAGGGCGTGCAGCAGGCGCTGCTCAAGATCATCGAGGGAACGGTCGCCAACGTCCCGCCGCAGGGCGGACGCAAGCACCCGCAACAGAAGTACATCGAGGTCAACACCAAGGACATCCTGTTCATCTGCGGCGGTGCGTTCGAGGGCCTGGAGAAGATCATCGAGCGCCGCGTCGGCCAGAAGACGATGGGCTTCGGTGCGACGATCAAGACCAAGCAGGAGCAGGGCCCGGCCGGAATGCTGTCCCAGGTCGAACCCGAGGACCTGCTCAAGTACGGACTCATTCCCGAGCTGGTGGGGCGCCTGCCCGTGCTCGGGACGCTCGATTCGCTCGACACGGCGGCGCTGGTGTCGATCCTGACCGAGCCCAAGAACGCGTTGACCAAGCAGTACCAGAAGTTCTTCGAGATGGAGGGCGTGAAGCTCGATTTCACCGAGGACGCCCTGAAGACGATCGCGCAGCTCGCCATGAAGCGGGGAACCGGGGCGCGTGGCCTCCGGGCCGTGCTCGAGGAGTCCATGCTGGACGTGATGTACGACATCCCGTCGCGCCTCGATGTCATCGGCTGCACCGTCTCCACCGAGACCGTGCTCAAGCAGTCCCAGCCGCTCCTGACCTACCGGGGTGAACGCGAGAAGCGCAAGAAGGAAGCCTAGGCATTGGGAAAGGAGATCGCGTGAGCGAGCCCAAGAACCCGCAGGACAAGAAGAGCAGGAAGACGCCGACCGCGGCCCCGCAGGCCGGGGCGGCCGCGACGGACCTCGACCCCACGACCGCCCAGGCGGCCGAGGGGTCGAAGGCCAATGGGGGACGTGCGCGCAAGCTGACGGCGACGCGTGGCGACGAGTCGTTCGAGTTCGTCGACCGCCTCCCGCTGCTGCCGCTGCGCGACCTGGTCGTGTTTCCGTACATGACGATCCCGCTGCTGGTCGGCCGGGTCGCCTCGGTGAACGCCGTCGAGCGCGCCGTGAGCAAGGACCGCATCCTCTTCGTCACCGCGCAGAAGCGCTCCGAGGTGGCGGACCCGACGCACGAGGAACTGCACAAGGTCGGCACCGTCGTGCGCGTGCTGCAGTTGTTCCGCCTGCCCGATGGCACCCTGCGCGTGCTCGTCGAGGGCATCGTGCGCGCCCGCGCCGACAAGCTGCAGTGGACCAGCGACTCGCACACCGCGCACATCTCGCTGCTGCCCGAGACCGAGCCCGTCGAACCGGCGACCGAGGCGGTCATGCGCAACGTGCTCGCCGCGTTCAACGAGTACGTGCACCTCAACCGGCGCATCCCGGACGAGGTGCTGCTCACCGCCAACAACATCGTCGATCCGTCGTGCCTGGCGCACACGGTCGCCGCCCAGTTGCTGATCAAGGCGCCCGCCAAGCAGAAGCTGCTCGAGACCGGCCCGGCCGCCGAGCGGCTCAAGGAACTGTCGGCTCTGCTTGCCTCCGAGCTCGAGATCGTCAAGCTCGAGCGCAAGATCGAGGGCCAGGTGCGCTCGCAAGTGAACAAGAACCAGAAGGAGTTCTATCTCAACGAGCAGCTCAAGGCGATCCGCAAGGAACTCGGCTACCAGAACGAGTTCTCGAACGAGCTCGAGGAGGTCGCGCAGGCCATCCGCCGCGCGCGCATGCCGAAGGACGTCCACGCCAAGGCGATGAAGGAGCTGGATCGCCTGAGCAAGATGTCGTTCATGTCGCCCGAGGCGACCGTCGTGCGGACCTACATCGACTGGCTGGTCGGCATGCCGTGGAGCAAGCAGACCAAGGACCACGACGACCTTGCGCAGGTGCAGCGCATCCTCGACGAGGACCATTTCGGCCTCAAGAAGGTCAAGGAGCGGATCCTCGAGCACATTGCGGTGCTCAAGCTGACCGGCGAGAACAAGGGCCCGATCCTGTGCCTGGTCGGCCCCCCGGGTGTGGGCAAGACGTCGCTCGGCAAGTCGATCGCGCGGGCGCTGGGCAAGAAGTTCATCCGCGTCTCGCTGGGCGGCGTGCACGACGAGGCCGAGATCCGCGGTCACCGACGCACCTACATCGGCTCGCTGCCGGGACGCGTCGTGCAGAGCCTCAAGAAGGCGGGCTCGAAGAATCCGCTGTTCCTGCTCGACGAGGTCGACAAGCTCGGCTCGGACTTCCGGGGCGATCCCGCGTCGGCGTTGCTCGAGGTGCTCGATCCCGAGCAGAACCACTCGTTCACCGATCACTATCTCGAGGTCGAGTTCGACCTGTCGCGGGTGATGTTCATCTGCACGGCAAACACGCTGTACACGATCCCGCCGGCCCTGGCCGATCGCATGGAGATCATCCGGCTGCCGGGATACCTCGACGACGACAAGATCGCCATCGGCAAGACATTCCTGCTGCCCAAGGCGAAGAAGGCCGCCGGGCTCGCCGACAAGGACGTGAAGATCGTGCCCGAGGCGTTCCGCGGCATCGTCCGCGGCTGGACGCGCGAAGCCGGGGTGCGCTCGCTCGAGCGCGAGATCAACGTCATCTGCCGCAAGGTCGCCAAGCGCAAGGCCTCGGGCATGCTCGACAAGGGCGTCGTGGTCACGCTCGAGAACCTGCCCGAGTTCCTCGGCCCGCCGAAGTTCCTCGAGGCCGAAATCGAGCGCACCCAGCGGGTGGGGGTGGCGACCGGCCTGGCGTGGACCGAGACCGGCGGCGACATCATGAACTTCGAGGTGTCGATCCTGCCCGGCAAGGGCGACCTGCTGCTCACCGGCCAGCTCGGCGACGTGATGCGCGAGTCAGCCCACGCGGGCATGTCCTACATCCGGTCGCGGGCGGCCAAACTGGGGCTGGACAAGAACTTCCACCGGGAAGTGGACATTCACGTTCATGTCCCGGAGGGCGCCATTCCCAAGGACGGGCCGTCGGCCGGCATCACCATGGCCACGGCGATCGTCTCGGCCCTGACCGGCGTTCCGACCCGCCACGACGTGGCCATGACCGGCGAGATCACCCTGCGCGGCCGGGTCCTGCCGATCGGCGGACTCAACGAGAAGGCCGTGGCCGCCCGACGCATGGGCATGCGCACCATCGTGTTACCGCGGGCCAACGAGAAGGACCTGAGCGAGCTGCCCGACGACGTCCGGGAGGGGCTCGAGTTTGTGTTCGTCGAGAACATGGACGAGGTGCTTGACATCGTTCTGGACCGGGGCGTACAAACGAAGCCAGAACGGGGTGAGGGTGTGCGCGCGGGGTATGCAGCGCACTAGGTTTCCCTCGCGCGGACCGGACGCCGCGACCCAGGTTCGAAAGTTCGTCAGCGGCAGGACCCGCTGATGAAGCCCTCCGCAAGGAGGGACTGTGCGAAGCGAAGCGGCCCCCGCTGACGCCACGGCAGAAATGCCGTGGCGTCGCGCTTTTACCCCCCCCCGACCCGTCCCCGCGTCGATATCAGCGATAGCCCGCCTTCACCCGGCCCCAGGTCGAGGGCGCTGCCGGCACGATGAAGCTCTGACAACGGATGTACACGTTCGAGTCGAGGATGCCGTCGCCGGCGTCGGCGATGGCGATCTTCAGCGTGTTCCATCCGGTCACCGTCGTGCCGCTCGCCTTGAACACGGTCGTGAACCCGTCCATCTCGCTGTCGAACGACGGCGGCGTCGCCGGAATGACCAGGTAGTTCCACTCGTTGTTCCGGTAGCAGCCGCAGTTCACGGCCGCGATCGTGGGTTCGAGCTGATTCCCGCAGTTCACGTTGTCGACGCTGGTGGGCCCGCCCGTGACGGTGGCGCAGGCGGCGGTGACGCGCGCGATGTTCTGCGCCACGCCCGCGCCGTTGAGGAAGAACGCGAGCACGTCGTCGAAGCCCGCGCCGACGAACTCGGAGTATTCCTCCGAGGCGAACACGTAGTCGAACTCGATCGTGCGCGGCTGGTCGGTGAAGAACTCGAACTCGAGCACGCACGCGTCGTACGTGTCCTCCGGGTCGACGAACTGGTCGAGGGCCGGATCGCCGGCCCCGAAGTGATCCTTCCCCTCGCTGCCGAACTCGCTGTTCGGACCCAGGGCTCCCTGGACCGTTCCGGTCGAGAGGGCGACGCCGCCCGCGAAGCCGATGATGGTCGCGCCGTTGGTGAACAGGCCGGTGGAGCTGTCGGCCGCGACGAGGCCCGCATTGCGGATCGGCACGCTCGTCCCCACCAGGCACTGGACGAGAGTCGTCGCGTCGTTCTCGAGCGTGAACTGCAGGCCGGTTCCCCCGGCTTTCGCGACGGGCGGACGCCCCGTGCGGGTCGGACTGGCAAGGGCGGCGGGCGAGGGCGCGGCGGTGAGCACGAGGGCGCAGCCGCAGGCGGCGAGGAGAAGGGTGGCAAGGCTCATGGGGATCCTCCCGGGCGGGGATGGGATGCGTCGCAGGCACGCGGGACCTCAGCGCCGACCTTGCCCCAGCCGCGGGGCCGAAGCCAGCCTGATTTCCAGGCTCGCCACTCGTTCCCGGGCAAGCCAAAGGGCGGGCCGCCGAGGCAGCCCGCCCGCCATGACCGCGCCGGTCGCGGCACGCCCCTCCCTGCGTGGGATCGAATCTAGAGCGTGAAGTAGTACGACACCTTGGCAAGGAAGATGTTGTCCGCCTCGGTGTCGAAGAGCTCGTGGAACGAGCCCCCGGCCGGGAAGCCCGGGCCGAGCGAGTCCGTGTTTTCGCGACCGTGATTCCACACCAGGAAGAACGTCGAGCCCGGGCGGTACTCCCAGCGGAAGATGGCGTTCCCGCGCAGCAACTTGTAGTTGAAGTCGTCCGAGCCGTTCGCGATCGGAACCGCGTCGAACTCGTACGAGCGCGGGCGCGCCAGCGCCTTGTAGTCCTCGTACTCCCCGATCGAAACCAGCGGCTGGCCGAAGAACTGCAGGCTCTTGTTCGGCGAGAACGCCCAGTTGAGGCGAATCCCTGCCGCGTAGGTGCGCTGGTCGAGGCGGGCGAACACGTAGCGCTTGCCATAGGTCTCGGTGGCCGCCGCGTCGTCGTAGGTGGTGATGTACTGTGCGTTCTCCGAGTTGCGCTCGTACGACGGCTCGAAGCGCAGCGTCACGTTCGACGCAGGCTTGAACTCGACGCCGGGGCTGAACCGGATGGTGAGCGAGTTCTCGGCGGGCTGCAGGTACGTGCCCGTGCTCACGAAGTAGAACAGCTTCGCCTTGCCGTCGGTGTCGAAGTAGGTGTTGATCTCGTAGCCGGGGTTGGTCTTCATCAGCGGGCCGCCGCGGGTGCGCCGGCTGCTCGTCCCGCCGGGGTTGTACGACAGGCCGTAGTCCCAGCTGTTGTTGTTGCGGAACTCGGTGAAGCCGTGCGTCCAGATGCCGCTCTGCTGGCGGTTCCCATCGTGGTCGAAGCTCGCGAACAGGGTCGCGGTGACGTCCTGGTACTTGCGCGTCTTAGTCGTCTCGGTCCACTTGTAGCCGCCGCCGACATGGGCGTTGATCACGTCGGCGCGGGACATGAAGCCGATGTCGTTGACCTCGAACGAGGGGGACATGCTTCCCGCCGCGGCGTTGAAGATGACGTTTCCACTCTGCTTGTTGAGCCACAGTCGCGTGCCGGTGCCGGTGAGCGACGTGCGGGTCGAATCGTAGCGAACTTCCTTCGCGTCGGGGCGCTGGAAGTAGTGGCGCGAACTCTGCTGCACGCCGGAGATGCGCGCCTCGGTGCCCTCGATCCGCGACACGCCGGACCAGCCCGAGACCACCCATTTCTTCTTCGTGTCGAGGAAGTACCAGCCATCGAGCCCGGCGAACAGGGAGTTCCGGTTGTAGGAGTCAGTCAGGCCGTCCTCGTCGAAGTCGCGGGCCGCGCCGTTGAGCTTGAGGCCGAGGCCGGCGCGACCGCTGCCGATGTCCTTCAGCGTGGTGACGTCACCCCACAGAGTGCGCGGCTCGAACTCCTCGTTGGTGACGGCCAGCAGCGATCCCAGGTTCGTGCCGGGGGCGACCTTGCCGGCGAGCTTGGTGGCGCCCAGGATCCTCTCGCCGCCGCCCCCGATGCGTCGGCTGTAGAAGAACACGGGTTCGGGCCAGTTGAAGCCCCAGTAGTCGCTGGCGCCCTCGTTGCCGAAGCGGAAGTTGGCCGAGCCCTCGACGAAGAACGGGCGCTTCTCGGGATAGAACGTCTCGACGTCGGACAGATTGACCACCGCCGGGTCGACCTCCACCTGGCCGAAGTCGGGATTGACGCTGCCGTTGAGCGTCATCCGCCCGCCGACCGGCAGGCGCAGGTCGAAGCCGGCATTGGGGTCCTGGTCCTTCGTGCCCGCGGCCAGCCACTCGGCCTTGCCGGTGACGTAGGGCAGGAACTCGATCGCCGAGCCGGCCTGGACGCCTTCGAACCCGGTCAGCTCCGGAAAGCGCGAGACGAACCCGCTCTCCTTCTTGGGCTGATAGACGAGGAACACCTCCTCGTTGTTGCGCTGGATGACGCGGCGAAAATTCACGCCCCACGTCATGTTGCCCGTGGCCTGCGAGGCGAAACGCAGCTGCGAGTAAGGGATGCGCATCTCGGCGGTCCAGCCCTGGTCGTCGACGCGGGCCTTCGCCTCCCACACGCCGTCCCACGAGCCGTCCTCCCAGCCGTCATTCGACAGCGTGCCGTCGAAGAGCGTGCCGGCGGCATTGACCAGGAAGTAGTAACCACTGCGCCTGTCGAGCAGCGGGTCGAGGTAGACCGAGAAGCGATCGGCCGGGATCGACACGTCGCGGCGCGACAGCCGGGCGAGAATCGAGTCCGGGCGCTGGTCGTACAGCCGCGCGCCGACGTAGAGCGCATCGTCGTCGTAGGCCAGCCGGACCTCGGTCCTCTGGCTGGGCGAGGCGCCCTCGTCCGGATCGCGCTGCTTGAACTCGGTGATGGCGTTGCCGTTCTTCCAGACGTGCTCGTCGAGGATGCCGTCGATCTTCACCGACTCGGTGAGCCGCGTGGTCCTGCAGCCCAACGGCGCGGCGATCGGTGCGGGTGTCGTCGGCGTGTGGGCGTTGGGCGTCTGCGCGTCGGCGGTGTCGGCCAGCGCGAGCGCGCACAACGCGACGCACGACCGGACGACGACGGCGAGATGGCGGGCGACCGCGGGCGACGGTGTCACGGACTTCCTCGACTTCGGAGTGAACGCCGGGGACTCGGCGTTCAGGAGTGGGACCGGTCGCTTGGACGGGGTCGCACCAGAAAAGGTTGAAGCGCGAGGTTCAGGGCCTTGGCGAAGCCCTCGCAGCCTACGCAGCGACCGCGCACATCGTGTGTTAACTTGGGGTCATGCACGCTCCGAGCACGCAAAGGAATCGTCCAGTCCGCAGCGCTGCCGAGCGCGCGGAGCTGGCCCGGGCGCTCTCCGCCACGATCGGTCCTGAGGCGATCCTGGCGACCGACGAGGCACGGCTCGCCTACGAGGTCGACGGCTTCACCATCCACAAGTATCCGCCCGACGTGGTCGTCCTCCCGCGCTCGACGGAAGACGTCGCCGCCGTCTTGCGCCTGGCCAATGGGCGCGGCGTTCCGGTGACCGCGCGCGGGGCGGGCACGGGCCTGGCCGGCGGCGCGCTCGCCGAGGAGGGCGGCATCCTGCTGGTCACTGCCCGCATGGACGCGATCCTCGAGGTCGACGTCGCGAATCGCTTCGCCGTCGTCCAGCCGGGCGTGGTCAACCTGCACCTGTCGCAGCGGGTCGAGGCCGATGGCTTGTTCTACGCTCCCGATCCGTCGAGCCAGATGGCCTCGACGCTGGGCGGCAACGCGGCGACCAACGCGGGCGGCCCGCACTGCCTCAAGTACGGCCAGACCCATCAGCACGTGCGTGGGTTGACGATCGTCCTCGCGGACGGCACGGTCGTCGTCACCGGGGGGCGCGCGCTCGACCTGCCCGGGCTCAACCTGACGGGGCTCACGATCGGCTCGGAGGGCACGTTTGCGGTCGTCACCGAGCTGGTCGTCACGCTGACGCCGCGGCCCGAGACGATCCGCACCTTCCTCGTCGTCTTCGACCACGTGCGCGACGCCGGCCGCGCCGTCACCTCGATCGTCGCCGCGGGAATCGTGCCCGCTGCGCTCGAGATGATCGACCACCTGACGATCGTCGCCGTCGAGCCGTACGTGCACCTGGGGCTGCCGCTCGACGCCGGTGCGGTGCTGCTGGCCGAACTCGACGGGCCGGTCGCCGGCATGGACCGCCGCGCCGCCGAGCTCGAGGCGCACTGCAGGGCCGCCGGCGCCCGCTCGGTGCGGGTGGCGAAGGACGACGCCGAGCGCCTGCTGCTGTGGAAGGCGCGCAAGGCCGCGTTCGGTGCGATGGGCCGGATCGCCAGCGGCTTCTACGTGCTCGACGGCGTGGTGCCGCGCACGAAACTGCCGGAGGCGCTCGATCGCATCGCCGCGGTCGCCGCGCGCCACAACCTCCAGATCGCGAACGTCTTCCACGCCGGCGACGGCAACCTGCACCCGAACGTGATCTACGACGTGGACGATCCCGACAGCGTGGCTCGCGCGTGGACCGCGGCGGGGGAAATCCTCGAAGCCTGTGTCGCACTGGGCGGCAGCCTCTCGGGTGAGCACGGGATCGGTAACGAGAAGCGAGACTTCATGGGCCTGTCCTTCGGCGAGCACGACCTGGCGATGATGGAGGCGGTGCGCCGCGCGTTCGATCCCGACGGACTCTTGAACCCGAACAAGATGCTGCCGAGCCGCCCGGCATGCGGAGAGGGCGTGCGGGCGTGGGCGACGGGTCGGCCGAGCTCTGCCGCGCCGCGCGGTCCGCTGCTGGCCGTCGACGGGGAGGGCCCGTGGATCTGACCTCGGCTCCGCCCTGCAGTTGTTTGTCGCGCTCCGTCTCGAGCCCTTCGACCTGGGGCCTGACCCCGCTGCGCGTCGAGCGGCCGCTCGGGGCGCAGCAGGCGGCCGATTCGCTGGCCCGCGCCGCCGCTGCCGCAGAGCCGACCTGGATCGTGGGCTCGGCGTCGCGCCTGGGCGCCTGTCCGCCCGTGCCTTCGAGCGCGGTCGTGATTGAAACTGCCGGCTGCGCCGGCGTGACGGCCTACGAGCCGGCCGACCAGACGATCACCGTGCGCGCGGGAACGCGCCTCGAGGACGTGCATGCCCTGCTCTTCGAGGAGGGGCTCGAACTGCCGGGCGCCCACTTCGGGCTCGCCGACGGAACGATCGGCGGCATGATCGCGACCGACCTGGCCGACGCGCGGCGCGGTCGCGTCGGCGCTCTGCGCGATCGCATCCTCGGCATGAGCGTGGCGACGCCCGACGGCCGCGTGACGAAGAGCGGGGGTCGCGTGGTCAAGAACGTCGCGGGCTACGACCTGATGCGCCTGCACGCCGGCGCGCACGGCGCGTTCGGCTTCATCGCCGAGGTGACGCTCCGCCTGGCGCCGCGCCCCGAGGCGCACGCGCCGTTCGAGCGTGCCTTCGACAGCGCGCGCCGCGCGGCCGACGAGGCGGCACGGATCGCCCGCGAGGCGCCCGCGCTGGGGCTCGTCGCGTGGACGGCGCGGCCGGGCGAGCCCGCGCTCGTCGCCTGGGTGCACGAGGGCGACCAGGAACAGGTCGAAGCGGGCGGCCTCTGGAGTGCGCGTGGATATGGCCCGCCGCAGCCGAGCGATGCGCCCGACCACCAGGCACCGATCGCGGCCCGCCTGCGCATGAGCGCGCTCGAGCACGTCTGCCCCGAGCGATCGAACCTGCTCGTCCGAGCGAGCCTGCTGCCGTCGCGGCTGCCGGAGTTCGCGCGCCGGCTCGAGGGCCTGGCGCTGCCATTCCTCGGCGCGTACGTCCTGCAGGGGGCCGCATTCGCGCGGATCGATCGCGCGGCCGTCGACAGTTCGGCGACGCTGGGCGCGGTGACGCGCGCGGTCGAGGAACTGGGTGGCGCCTGGCGCGTGCAGGGGGCATGGCGCGACGAGGACGGGCCGATCTGGGGCGGCTTCGCCGTGCCGCACGCGCTGTACGCGCGGCTCAAGGCGGCATTCGATCCGGCGGGGGTCCTGGGGCCGGCGGTCTACCGCGCTGTGGGGGAGGGCGCCCGATCGTGAGCGGCATCGACCTCGTGGACCTCGGGGGGCCCGCGCGCAAGGACCTGCTCCAGTGCGTGCACTGCGGGCTGTGCCTCACGGCGTGCCCGACGTATCGCGAGACGAAGGTCGAGATGGAGTCGCCGCGCGGCCGCATCTACCTGATGCGCGCGCTCGACGAGGCTCGGATCGAGCCCAGCCGCGAAGTCGCAGCGCACTTCGACTCGTGCCTCAACTGCCGCGCCTGCGAGACGGCGTGCCCGGCCGGCGTGCACTACGGCAAGCTGATCGAGACCACGCGCGCGAAGCTCGCCATCGAGCTGCCGCCGACGCCCGGCGAGCGCGTGCGGAACTTCGCGCTCGACCACGTGTTCCCGTTCCCCGAGCGCATGCAGGTCGTGAGCAAGCTGGTGCGCATTGCGCAGCGGCTGGGCCTCACCCGCCTGGCGGCCGGGCCGCTGGGGCGCTTCCTGCCCCCGTTTGCGCGCGTGGGTGCGGCTCTCGAGCCGGACGCCGTGCAGGCGACCGGCGCGGCGATCGAGCCGGGCATCTATCCGCCCTACGAGGGGGCCTCGCGCGCGACCGTGGGCTGGTTTCGCACCTGCCTCATGCCCGGGTTCTTCCCCGCGGTCGATCGCGCTGCGGTGCACCTGCTGCGCGAGGCCGGGGCAACGGTCGTGATTCCGGCGCGACAGCAGTGCTGCGGCGCGTTGCTTGCCCACGCCGGGCGGCGCGAGGGTGCGCGACGGTTGGCGCGCACCAATGTCGAGGTGTTCGCCGAGGCTGGCCCGCTGGACTGGATTGCCACCGACGCCGCCGGCTGCGGCGCCACGCTGCGCGAGTACGGCGACCTGTTCCCGCGCGGCGACGAGGCGGCGGACGACTTCGCCGCGCGCGTGCGCGACGTGACCGAGGTGATCGCCGAGCTCGGCCTGCCGCCGGCCCGCGCGGCGGTCACCGAGCGGATCGGCGTCCACGACGCCTGCCACCTCGCGCACGCGCAGAAGGTGCGGAGCGCGCCGCGCGCTCTCCTGCGCGCGCTCCCCGGCGCGACCGTCATCGACCTGCCGGGGAGCGATCGCTGCTGCGGCTCGGCCGGCATCTCCAACCTCACGCATCCGGACATGGCGGCACGGCTGCTCGAGCAGAAGATGGACAGCGTCGAGGCCGTCGCGCCGACGGTGGTGGCGGTCGGCAATCCGGGCTGCCTGTTGCAGATGCAGATCGGCCAGCGCGCGCGCGGGCTCGCCGCGCCGATGCGCCACCCGGTTGAAATTGTGGCCCGCGCGTATCCGCGGGCGGGGGTGAGCCCGTGATGACCGTGACGGTCCTGTTCTTCGCCTACCTGCGCGACTACACCGGCGGCTTGCCACAGGTGGAACTCGAGGTTCCCGAGGGCACGACCCCGCGCGCGATCTGGGCCCTGCTCGCCGCCGAGTGGCCGGCGCTCGAGGACCAGCTGATCCGGTTGCCGATCGTCGTCGACGGCAAGGTGGTCGACCTCGACACGCCGGTGCCGGGCGGCGCCGAGGTGGTGTGGCTGCCGCCGGTGGGGGGTGGGGCGCCCGATCCGGACGAGCCAGGCGTGCGGTGCGCGGAGCTCACGGCGGAGCCGCTGGACCCGGCTCGACTTCTGCGCGAGGTGCAGGCTGCAAGTTGTGGCGGGATTGTGGTTTTCGTCGGTGAAGTGCGCGCTGAAGACGGCCCGGACGGGCGGCTCGTTGCACTCGAGTACCAGGCCTATGCCGCTCTCGCCGCCGCCCAGTTGCAGGCCGTCGCGGCCGAGGGTGCGGCGCGCTGGCCCATGGCCCGCATCGCCCTCGCGCATCGCACGGGGCGGCTCGCCGTGGGCGAGGCCTCGGTCGCGATCGCGGTGGCCTGCCCGCATCGCGCCGACGCGTTCGACTGCTGCCGCCACCTGATCGATCGCCTGAAGGAAGCCGTCCCGATCTGGAAGCACGAGGTCGACGAGCAAGGCGGGCGCTGGCTGGACGGGCAATCGTACAAGCCCGCCTGACGGCGGAGCTCTAGAACAGCGAGCCCTGCGGCTCGAGATCTCCCGGATCCGGCGGATCGATCCCCACCAGCTCCATGAACGCGCGCACCGACGCCGGGGAGTGGCCGGCGTAGTGGTTGTTCACGTACCCGTAGACGTCGATGCCGCGATCGACCAGTGGCGGCAGCGCCTCCGCCCAGCGGGCGAGCTCGGCCGAGCGGTCGACCTGCACGCGCGAATAGTCGGTGATGTCGCGCGGGCCGAGCCAGCGCACGTAGGCGAAGTCGAGGCCGGCGCTGGCGCGCTCGACCGTGGCGAGCATCGCCCCAAGCGGGACGTGCGGGCTGTCGGTGAGCGCCGTTGCGATACCGCGGGCGGCCAGCGTCTCGATCGCGTCGTGCGCGAGCCACGCGGGGTCGCGGAACTCGACGGCGAGCTTGAGGTCGTCGGGCCAGTCCGCGAGGAAGCCCTCCAGCGCGCCGCGCTCGCCGGGACCGAAGTCCGGTGGCAACTGCAGCAGGATCGGTCCCAATCTCGCGCCCAGTCCCCTCGCACGCGTGGCGAAGATCTCGAGCGTCGTGCGACTGACCATGCCGGCGAGGCGGTCGTCGTGCGTCGCGGCGCGCGGGAACTTGAGCGCGAACCGAAACGAGGCTGGGGTGCGGCGGGCCCAGCTGTCGATCGTCGTCGCCGAGGGCACCGCGTAGAACGTCGAGTCGACCTCGACGGTCGTGAACTGCTTCGCGTACAACGTGAGATAGTCGCCGGCCCGCGCCGCGCGGGGATAGAACGGCCCGGCCCAGGCCGGGTAGTTCCAGCCCTGCGTTCCAAGGAAGAAGCGTGCGCCCCGGAGCCTCGTCATGCCGGCACGCTACGGTGCGCCTCGCCCCGCCGCAAGGGGCCGCATTATGCTAGGATGCCGCGCGTTCGCACCCTTCCCGCCATTTCCGCATCCTGCTGAGGAGACCTGTTGAAGACGCGCCTGTTCACGCCCGGACCCGTCGAAGTTCCGGCCCGTATTCTTGCGGCGCTGGCCCGCCCCGCGATGCACCACCGCACCGCCGCGTTTCGCGCCGTCCTGACCGACGCCACGAAGGGCCTGGTCGAGCTGTTCGGCACCGAGGGCACCGTCGTCACGATGGCCGCCTCGGGCTCGGGCGCACTCGAGGCCGCGGTCGTCAACCTGGTCGAGCCGGGCACGCGTCCGCTCGTCGTCGAGGCCGGTAAGTTCGGCGAGCGCTGGGCGAAGATCCTGCGCGCGTACGGCATCGAACCGGACGTCCTGTCGTTCGACTGGGGCCGCGCCGCCGATCCCGCCGCCGTGGCCGCGCGCCTGGCCGAGCGGCCCGCGCCTGTCGTGTTCTTCACCCACAGCGAGACCTCGACCGGCGTGTTGCACGACGCCCAGGCGATCGCCTCCGCCGTGCATCGCGCCGGCGCACTCGCCGTCGCCGATACGGTGACGAGCCTCGGCGTGCACGACGTGCGCATGGACGCGATGGGCTTCGACGTCGCGGTCTCGGGCTCGCAGAAGGGGATGATGCTGCCGCCGGGCCTCGGCTTCGTCGCACTCGGCCCGCGCGCGCTCGCCGCGCTCGATTCGGGCCCGCGCCTGCCGCGCTTCTACATGGACCTGAGGAAGGCCGCTGCGATGGCCGCCGAGGGGGACACACCGTTTACGCCGCCGACCGCGCTCGTCGTCGGCCTCGTCGAGGCGCTTTCGATGATGCGCGAGGAGGGCCGCGAGGCCGTGATCGCGCGCCACGCGGCGAACGCCGGCGCGACGCGCGCGGCGGCCGTCGCGCTCGGCCTCACGCTCGGGGCCGAGCGCCCGTCGAACGCCTTGACCGCGATCAAGTCGCCCGAGGGCGTGATCTCGGGCACGATCGTCAAGGCGATGCGCGAGCGTCATGGCATGGTGATCGCGAACGGGCAGGATCGCCTCAAGGACGTCAGTTTCCGCATCGGCCACATGGGCGCCTACGACCGGGCGGACATCCTCGCCGTCATCGGCGCGCTCGAGGATGCGCTCGGCGTGGCCGGGGTGACGGTGGCGCCGGGGGCGGGGCTGGTGGCGGCGCAGCGTTCGTTCGCGGGCGAGGGTGCGACGGCCGGTGCGGGCGCAATGAAGGGCGCGGCGTGAGCGGACGTGCGCTGATTGCCGATCCGCTCGGCCCCGCGGCCGAGCGCGTGCTGCTCGATGCGGGATTCGAGGTGCGCAAGGAGTCGGGACTGGCCGGGGATGCGCTCGTGGCGGCGCTGGCCGGCCGCCAGGCGCTGCTCGTGCGCGGGCAGACGAAGGTCACCGCCGAGGTGATCGCCCACGCCAATGGCCTCAGGGTCATCGCGCGCGCCGGCGCCGGCGTCGACAATGTCGACACGAAGGCGGCCGCCGCGGCGGGCATCGCCGTGTACAACGCCCCGGGAGCGAACGCGGTGTCGGTGGCGGAACTCACGTGGGGGCTGATCTTCGCGCTGATGCGGCACATTCCCGAGGCCGATGCCACGACGCGCGCCGGCCAGTGGGAGAAGACTCGACTGGCGGGCCTCGAGATCAACGGCCGCACGCTCGGCGTGGTCGGGCTCGGGTTCGTGGGCCGCGAGGTCGCGCGCGTAGGAGTGGCACTCGGCTGCCGTGTGCTCGGCTTCGATCCGGACCCGGCCGCCGCGCCGCACCTGGCGGGCGTCGAGCGCGTCGACATGGAGCGCGCGCTGTACGAGGCCGACATCGTCTCGCTGCACGCGCCGCTGTCGCCCGCGACGAAGCACCTGCTGGATGCGGCGCGGATTGCACGCATGCGCCAGGGTGCGATCGTGGTCAACGCCGCCCGCGGGGGCCTGATCGACGAGAACGCGCTGGCCGCGGCGCTCGTCGCGGGCCACCTGGCCGGCGCCGCGCTTGATGTGTTCGAGCAGGAGCCCCCGGTTGCGTCCCCGCTGTTCGCGCTGCCCAACGTCGTGCTCACTCCCCACCTGGGAGCGGCCACGGCCGAGGCGCAGGAGCGTGCGGCTCTCATGGCGGCCGAGGCGGTGCGGGCTCATCTGAGTGGTGGGGCGCCGCCAGGGCGAGTGGTCTGAGGCGACTTGTCCTTGTAGAGTCCGGGCGGAAGGAGACCGAATCATGAACCCGAGCGTGCACGTCTCCCGAGACCGAGTTGCGGCGTTCTGCCAGGCGAATGGCGTCCGGCGCTTCGCGATCTTCGGTTCCGCCCTTCGCAGTGACTTTCGTCCGGACAGCGACGTGGACGTTCTCGTCGAGTTCGAGGCGGATCGGATTCCAGGCTTGCTCGGAGTCGCCCGCATGGAGCGCGAACTCTCCGTTCTCTTCGGCGGCCGTCGGGTGGACCTGAGGACGCCCGAGGACTTGAGTCGGTACTTTCGCCAGCGAGTGATGGATGAGGCGGAGGTGCAGTATGCGCGAGGATGACGCGATCCGGCTGCGACACATGCTGGATGCCGCGCGCGAGGGGCTGACATTCGCGGTCGGGCGGAGCCGTGGCGATCTCGATACGGATCGCCAGCTGGTCCTGTCGTTGGTCAAGGAAGTGGAGATCATCGGGGAGGCAGCCTATCGGCTCTCTCAGCAGTCTCGGGACCGCCATCCCGGCTTGCCGTGGGCCGATGTGATCGGGATGAGGCATCGCCTGGTTCACGCCTACTTCGACATCAATCTCGACATCCTGTGGCGAACCGTGCAGGTGGACCTGCCCGATCTCGTTTCGGCGCTCGAAACGATCGTGACCACTCCGAAGGAATAGCACCGGCTGCCCGGCTGCCGGAAGCTCAAGCTGTTGCTCCAAAGATCGTTTTAGCTCGTGATTCAACCGGAATCGGGAAGGGAGTCTCAGATGCCGTGCACCGTGGTCCTCGGCGCCCAGTGGGGGGACGAGGGGAAGGGCAAGATCGTGGACGTGCTCGCGGCCGAGCACGATCTCGTGGCGCGCTACCAGGGCGGATCGAACGCCGGGCACAGCGTCGTCATCGACGGAAAGACGGTCGTGCTCCACCTGGTGCCCTCGGGCATCCTGCGCCCCGGCAAGCGCTGCCTGATCGGCAACGGCGTCGTGGTCGACCCCGCCGCCTTCATCGCCGAGATGGACGGCCTGATCGCCCTGGGGCACCGGCTCGAGGGCCGCCTGCACGTGAGCCCTGCGGCCCACATCATCCTTCCGTACCACAAGCTGGCCGAGGCGCTGGCCGAGCAGGGACTGCGGCCCGTGGGCACGACCGGGCGCGGCATCGGCCCGGCGTACCAGGACAAGGCCGGGCGGTTCGGCCTGCGCATGGGCGACCTGCTCGACAAGGCTTCCCTCGAGGAATGGATCGGCTACGCGCACGAGCGCCTGCGTCGCCTGCTCGGGCCCGGTGCGGTGATCCCGACGCCGGCCGAGGTGGTCGCCGAGTACGCGGCCTACGGCGAGCGGCTCGCGCCGTTCATCGCCGACGTGCGGCCGCTGTTGTGGGAGGCGGTGGCGCGCGGCCAGCGCGTGCTGCTCGAGGGCGCCCAGGGCACGCTGCTCGACCTCGACCACGGCACGTACCCGTACGTGACCTCGTCGAGCGCGACGGTCGGCGGTGCGCTGACCGGCCTGGGGATCGGGCCGCACGCGATCTCGAACGTGATCGGCGTGACCAAGGCGTACACGACGCGCGTGGGGCTGGGCCCGTTCCCGACCGAGTTCGATGCGGGTCTCGGGGATGTGATCCGCGAGGCCGGGCAGGAGTACGGCGCGACGACGGGGCGCGCGCGGCGTTGCGGCTGGCTCGACGCGGTCGCGCTCAAGTACGCGGCGCAGCTGAACGGGCTCGACGAGCTCGTCGTGACGAAGCTTGACGTGCTCGACGACCTGCCCGAGTTGCAGGTCGCCACGCGCTACCGCCGCGGGGCCGAGGACGCCGTCTTCGAAGCCGATGCCCGCCGCCTGTCGACGATCAAGCCCGTCTACGAGTCGTTCGAGGGCTGGAAGACGTCGACCAAGGAGTGCCGCCGCTTCATGGACCTGCCCGTCGAGGCGCGCGGCTACATCCGCGCCATCGAGTCGTGGTCGGGGGTGCGCGTGTCCCGCGTGAGCGTGGGACCGGAGCGAGAGGCGATGATCGAGGTGCCGGGGCGCTGACAGCCGAAGGCTAGGCCCGGTTCACCACGAAGTCGAAGCGCCCGCGCTGTCCTTTCCCGTCCTGCGTCGTCGCCAGCAGCAGCCTCGGATCGAACAGCCCGTCGCGCTTGTTGCCCGCTTCCCCGGGGAAGTAGAGCTGGGTCGTGAGGATCCGCCCGCCCCTGGGCTGCACGCGCACGTGGATGTGGCGCGTGCGCCCGGTGTAGAGCCCGGGCACGATCGTCGTGAGGCTCCATGCGCCGGCGGCGTCCGTGAACTGGTGGCCGCGCAGCCGGTAACCTTCGTTGTCGTAATCGCCGTCGTCGTCGCTCTGCCAGAAGTCGACGAGCGCGCCCGCGATCGGCTTGCAGTCGCGGCCGAGGACCCGGCCGGCGAGCGCAAGGCGCGCGCCCTTCGTTCCCGGCTCGATCAACGAGCGCCGCTCGGGCGAGTTTGGCGTGTAGAATGGTCCGGCCGTCTGCGCGAGGGTGGGCTCATCGGCGTCCTCGCACGCGGGCGTCGGGGCGAGCGGCTGCGCGGCGGCCGTCGCGACCGCGGCCTGGTCGCGCGCGAGCAGGAGCGGCGCAAGGGCGAGCGCGAATGGCGCTGCACCGAGCGTGAGGAGGAGTCGGCGGCGTTGCGAGTCGACTTCGGACGGGCGCATGGACGAAGCGTGGTCCCCTCCGCCGCGACGCACAACGATGAACCTGCACCTGCCGGCCGCCTTGCGTAGAAATGACAGTGGGGGACCTGCCGTGAGACCACGACTCTTGCT
>JANOEH010000261.1:0-6621 GCA_031413115.1 Candidatus Eiseniibacteriota bacterium
AGGCCCGCGCTCACAGCGTCGGTGATGGGTCCATCGACGCTGCCCGAGAGCTCCAGCTGGCCGTCGGAGCCGATGTCGGTCCCGACCCTGGCCTGCAGCTTGTCACCGGGCTTGCGGGTGACCGGGACGCTGGCGCGGCGTACGCGGCTGGTCGCCGGGCGCGAGATCGAGGCGCACGGTGGCACCGTGACCGGCAGCGTGAGCAAGAAGACGCACGTCGTCGTGGCCGGCGAGGAGGCGGGATCGAAGCTCGACCAGGCGAAGAAGCATGGTGTGCGGGTGCTGGACGAGGTGGCGTTCGAGTCGGCGCTCGACGACCCGGCGGGGTTCGCGGCGCAGTTCGCCGCGGGGCGGGAGGGCGCGTGAGCGAACGTCCCGACATTCACCCGGTCGATCGCCTGCTCGGGCCGGGTGGCGCGCTCGCGAAGGCCATCCCGGGCTACGAGTCGCGCGAGGCGCAGCTCGCCTTCGCGCACGACGTCGCCACCGTTCTCGAGGATGGCGGCGCGCTGTTCGCCGAGGCGCCGACCGGGGTCGGCAAGTCGCTGGGGTACCTCGTTCCGGCTCTCCTGTGGAGCCGCCGCGAACGCTCGCCGGTGGTGATCTCGACGCACACGAAGCAGCTGCAGGGCCAGCTGACCGACGAGGACCTGCCGCGCCTGGCCGAGGTGGTGAGCCCCGCACCGCGTGTCGTGCGCCTCAAGGGGAAGCACAACTACCTGTGCCCGCGGCGCTGGAAGCTGCACGTCGCCGAGCACAAGAAGCGCGGCGCCCGCGCGACGCGCGCCGAGACCGAGGCCGCGGCGTGGGTGGAGGCGACGAAGACCGGTGACCTCGACGAGTTCGCGTGGAGTGCGCATCCCGGCGGCGCGGCGCTGAAGCCGCGGATCGGGTTCGATCGGTCGTTCTGCAATGCCACGGCGTGCCGCCCGGGCGGCGACTGCCCGTGGCGAAAGGCGCGGCGCCTCGCCGGCTCGGCCGAGCTCGTCGTGGTCAACCACGCCTTGCTGGTCACCGGCATGTCGGGCACGAACGTGCTGCCGGCGTACCGCGCGCTCATCGTCGACGAGGCGCACCATCTCGACGCGGTGTTCACCGCGCAGCTCACGGTGCAGCAGAGCCTCACGCGCATCGACACGCTCCTCGAGCAGGTGGCCGGATCGCCGACGGGGCAGGGGACGCACGCCTCGGCGCTCGATGCAATCGTCCTCGGTGCAGCGACATTGCTCAAGGCGCCCGAGCGCGCCGAGCTCGCCGCCGCGACCGAGACGCTGCGTGGCCTCGCGCCTCTCGTGCACGAGGCAGGCCGTGCGTTCTTCGCCGGCGTCGCGGCGAGCCTCGACGGACGCGGTGATCCGGGCGGTCCGTACGAGCCGCGGGCGCGCTTCCGCCAGCTCGAGGAGCTGACCGGGGACACCTACGAGCCGCTCGAGCGCCTGTTCGCCGCCGCGCGCGAGGGTGAGGAGTCGCTGCGCCGCGTCGCTTCGGTGCTGGCGCGCGGTCCGCAGTCGCCGATGCTCGACGACCTGGCCGGCGATCTCGCGGGCGTGTCGGGCGGGTGGCAGGACTGGCACGCGGACCTGCGCTTCCTGACCGATCCGCGCTCGGGCAAGCACGTCTACTGGCGCAGCGGCGGGCATCCCGAGACGGCGACCGTCGTCGCCGCACCGGTCGAGGTGGCCGAGATCGTGCGCACGAAGTTGCTGCCGGACCTTACGGCGGTGGTGCTCGCCTCGGCCACGCTGGCGGCGAACGGTTCGTTCCGCTTCGTCCGCGAGCGGCTGGGGCTGGCCGAAGGTGCCGAGCTCGAAGTGACCGAACGGGTGTATCCTTCGCCCTTCGACTTCCCACGCCAGCTCGGAGCGTTCGTTCTCGATGTGCGCGGGGCACGCACGGCGGTCCTCGATGAGGCCACGCTGTCGCCGACACGGCCGCGCGAGGACGAGCACGTCGCGACCGTGGTTGCCGAACTGCACCGGCGCCTCAGGCGGAACACGCTGGTGTTGTTCACGTCGCACCTGAAGCTTCGCCGGGCGGCGAAGCGCCTGAAGACAGCGCTGGGCGATGCCTCGGTCTGGGCCCAGGATGTGGATGGCAGCGCGGTCGAACTGGCGCGGCGCTTTCGCGATGCGCGCGGCGCGCTGTTGCTCGGCGTGGCCAGCTTCTGGGAGGGTGTCGACTTCCCGGGCGAAGCGCTCGAGGTGCTCGTCCTGACCGGGCTGCCGTTTCCGGTGCCCGACGAGCCGCTGGTCGAGGCGCGGCGCGAGAAGGTCGAGGAGGCCGGCGAGCGTGGCTTCGCCCGGGTGGACCTGCCCGAGGCCGTGCTGCGCTTTCGCCAGGGAGTGGGGCGCCTGCTGCGGCGGCGCACCGATCGCGGCGTGATCGTGCTGCTGGACGACCGGATCGTCACCCGGGGATACGGTTCACACTTCCGCAAGGGACTGCCGGTCGCACTGCGCAGCGCGGCTTCCACCGAGGATCTCGTGACGCAGGCGGCCGCTTTCTTCGCCGCGCGCGGGGAAGGAGCCGCATGATCGAAATCGACGGACGGAGCCTCAGGCTCGACGCGCTCGAGGCGTTCGCGCGCGGTCGCGCGCAGGCGCGGCTCGCCGCGGCCGCCCGCCCGGGCCTGTCCGCTTCGCGCGCGGTGGTCGAACGCGCGGTTGCCGCCGGCGCGCCGGTGTACGGTGTCAACACCGGCTTCGGCGAACTCAAGACTCGCCGCGTCGCCGATGGCGACCTGGCTCGCCTGCAATTGAACCTTCTGCGCAGCCACGCCGCCGGTACCGGGCCGGCGCTGCCCGACGATGTCGTCCGGGCCATGGGACTGCTGCGCGCCAACTCGCTCGCGATGGGGGTGAGTGGTGTGCGCGCGGAACTGGTCGAGGGACTGCTCGCGCTGCTTGCAGCGGGGATCGTTCCGCGCGTGCCTGCCCAGGGCTCGGTCGGCGCGAGCGGAGACCTGGCGCCGCTGGCACACTTTGCGCTCGTGCTGGTGGGTGAGGGGCGGGCTCGCCTGCAGGGCGAGGAGCTTCCCGGAGCCGAGGCGCTGGCTGCCGCCGGGCTCGCTCCCTTCGTGCTCGGCCCCAAGGAGGGCCTCGCACTCATCAATGGCACGCAGATGTCGACCGCGGTGCTGGCGCTCACCCTCGTCGATGCCGGACGCGTGTTTCGAGCCGCCCTCGGCGCCTGTGCGCTGTCCCTGGAGGGTTTCCTCGGCTCGACCCGGGCGTTCGATGCCCGGGTCCTCGCCGTGCGTCCGCACCCGGGCGCGGTCGCCGTGGCCGAGGCGCTGCGCGCGCTCGTCGCGGCCAGCGGGCTGATGGCCTCGCACGCCGATTGCGAGCGCATCCAGGATCCGTACTCGTTGCGTTGCGCGCCGCAGGTGCTGGGCGCATCGCTCGACGCGCTCGACTACGCGCGCGGCGTCCTGGAGCGCGAGCTGAATGCAGCGACCGACAACCCGCTCGTCTTTGCCGACGGCGAGGTGATCTCGGCCGGCAACTTCCACGCGCAACCGGTCGGGATGGTCGCCGATCATGTCGCCGCGGCGCTGGCCGAGGTGGCTTCGATCGCCGAGCGGCGGGTCGACCTGCTGCTCGACGAGAAGCGCTCGAGCGGACTGCCCGCGTTCCTCACGGCAAGCCCGGGACTCGACTCGGGGCTCATGATCGTCCAATATGCGGCAGCCGCGCTGGTCTCCGAGAACAAGACGCAGTGCTTTCCGGCGACGGTCGATTCGATCCCGACGTCGGCCGGCATCGAGGATCACGTCTCGATGGCGCCGATCGCGGCACGCAAGGCGCGGCGCGTCCTGCAGAACACGGCGCGTGTCGTGGCCTGCGAGCTGGTGGCCGCGGCGCAGGCGGTGGAGTTCCGGGTGGCGGCCGCGGGTGGGGCAGCCCCGGGCATCGGCACCGCCGCACTGCTCGCCGCGGTGCGCGCGCGCGTGCCGCACGTCGACGAGGACCGCCCGCTCGGGGATTCGATCGAAGCGCTGTCGCAGGACATCCTTGCGGGCGTGTTTGATCCCGTGCTCGCGCCCCACATGCCCGCCGGAGTCCGCGCATGAGCGCCACCACCCGCGTCGTCCGCGCGCCGCGCGGCACGACGCTTTCGTGCCGCAGCTGGCAAGCCGAGGCTGCGCTGCGCATGCTGATGAACAACCTCGATCCCGACGTCGCCGAGCGCCCCGAGGACCTCGTCGTCTACGGCGGCACGGGCCGCGCCGCGCGCTCGTGGGACGCGTTCGATCGCATCGTCGCGCACCTGCGCGACCTCGGCGACGACGAGACGCTGCTCGTACAGTCCGGCAAGCCGGTCGGTCGCTTCCGCACGCACGCCGACGCGCCGCGTGTGCTGATCGCCAACAGCAACCTGGTCGGCCGGTGGTCGAACTGGGAAGAGTTCTGGAAGCTCGAGGGGATGGGTCTGACGATGTACGGGCAAATGACCGCCGGTTCGTGGATCTACATCGGCACCCAGGGAATCGTCCAGGGCACGTTCGAGACGTTCGCCGAGTGCGCGACGCAACGCTTCGGTGGCACGCTTGCCGGGCGGCTCGTCGTCACCGCGGGCCTCGGTGGCATGGGCGGCGCGCAGCCGCTGGCGGTCACCTTGAACGGCGGCGTGTGCCTCGCGGTCGAGGTCGATCCCCTGCGGCTCGATCGGCGTGTGGCGCTCGGTTACTGCGATGAGCGGAGCGACGACCTCGATGCCGCGCTCGCGCGCTGCCGCGCCGCGCTGGACGCGAAGCGTGCGCTTTCGATCGGCCTCCTGGGCAACGCTGCCGACGTGCTTCCCGAGCTGGTGCGCCGCGGCATGATCCCGGACGTGGCGACCGACCAGACCTCGGCGCATGATCCGTTGGGTGGATACGTGCTGAACGGGATGACGCTGGAGGCGGCTTCGGCGTTACGTGAGAGCGATCCGGTTGATTACGTCCGGCGCTCACGTTCCGCGATCGCCGATCATGCCGAGGCCCTCGCCACGATGCAGGATCGCGGCGCGGTCGTCTTCGACTACGGGAACAACCTGCGCGGCGAGGCGGTCGAGGGTGGACTGGCGCGCGAACGCGCGTTCTCGTACCCGGGCTTCGTGCCGGCGTTCATCCGCCCGCTGTTTTGCCGGGGGAAGGGTCCGTTCCGCTGGGCTGCGCTGTCGGGCGACCCCGAGGACATCCGCGTCACCGACCGTGCGCTGCTCGAGCTGTTCCCCGACGACGCCGTGCTGCAGCGCTGGCTGCCGATGGCCGACGCAAAGGTGCCGTTCCAGGGCCTTCCCGCGCGCATCTGCTGGCTTGGCTACGGCGAGCGGCATCGCGCGGGCCTGCTGTTCAACGAACTCGTGCGCACGGGACGCGTGTCGGCGCCGCTGGTGATCGGTCGCGATCACCTCGATGCCGGCTCGGTCGCCTCGCCGTACCGCGAGACCGAGGCCATGAAGGATGGCTCGGACGCGATCGCCGACTGGCCGCTCCTCAACGCAATGCTCAACGTCGCCAGCGGCGCGACGTGGGTGTCCCTGCACAACGGCGGGGGAGTCGGCATCGGGCTGTCGCAGCACGCGGGGATGGTGATCGTCGCCGACGGCACGGCGGACACAGCGCGACGACTCGAGCGCGTGCTCGTCAACGATCCGGGCACCGGCGTCATGCGCCACGCCGACGCGGGTTACGCCGAGGCGGTCGAGCACGCGCGTGCGACCGGCATGCGCTTGCCGGGGATCGATCCGTTGCCGGAGGTGAAGTCGTGAACCGCACGCCCTGCGACAGCGCGATCATCCATGCCGGCGAGCTGGTCGTGGGCCTCGCGCCCGGATCGCCGCCGATCGGGCCCGGCGTGACGCTCGAGCGCTACCCCGATGGCGCCGTCGCGTGGCTCGACGGCGAGATCGTGGATGCCGGGCCGACGGACGAGGTGCTGTCGGAGTGGGAGCCGGCGGAAGCACGCACCGGCTACGACCCTGGCAAGCGCTATGCGGCGTTGGCCGATGAGTTCGGCAGCCCGGTGGCACGCCGGGTGGAGGCCGCGGCGACTGCGCAGCAGAAGAAGCAGTTGGCGGCGCTCACGTCGCAACAGATAACCTCGACAGAGTTGGCTGGCGAAAAGGTCGAGAGCGTCCTCAGCCAAGCCCCGGGCAATGGCGAAGCCATCGGTGGCATCAAGGTCAACACCGCCAATGGCTGGTTCGCTGCGCGACCGTCCGGCACCGAGAGCATCTACAAGATTTACGCCGAAAGCTTCACCAACGCCGCGCACCTGCAGCGCATCCTCACCGACGCACAGGTGATCGTCGACGCGGTGCTGTCGAAGGAGTCTCGATGACTCCACCTGCCATGCCGTTGCCACAGCCCGCACCCGACGCCGGCTCTTCGTCGCTGACGCGGCTGCTGCTGCTGATGACGCGCGAGCGCTGGATCGAGGCGGCGCGTATTGTCGCGACCGGCCTCGTCGCGCTGTTCTACTGGCAAGGCCTGGCACCGATCGAACTGCTGTGGGCGGCAGTGGCGGTGGGCCTGTATCCGCTGGTCAAGACAGGTGTTCTGGACCTGGTTCGCGAGCGCAAGATCGGCACCGAGATCTTTGTCACCGTCGCCACGCTGGTGGCGATGTTCGGCGG
>JANOEH010000262.1:0-15643 GCA_031413115.1 Candidatus Eiseniibacteriota bacterium
CGGGCAGCATCCTCGCCGCACCCGGGCCGCCGGCGAAGGCCCCGGCCGCCGTGGTCACGCCCGTCGAGGGGACGATCGCATTGCCGCTGGCCGACGTGTCCGACGGGCGCATGCACTTCTTCGCCGTCGCCGATCCCGGGGAGGCTGGCGCCACGCTGCGCTTCTTCACCATCCAGAAGCCCGACGGCTCGATGCAGGCGTGCATGGACGCCTGCGAGATCTGCGGCGACCAGGGCTACTACGAGGCGGCCGGCGCGGTCACCTGCCGCAACTGCTCGGCCCCGATCAACCTGCCCACGCTCGGCCAGACTGGCGGCTGCAACCCGATTCCGATCGTCTCGAAGGTCGAGGGCGATCGCCTCGAGGTTGACGTCGCCTCGATCTACGCCCAGCGCGTGACCGCGCAGGGAACGCGCTGAGCCGCGCGCCATGTTCTCGCGCACGCTGACCCGCTCGCTGGTGCGTCGCCCGTGGCGCTTTGCGCTCGCCGTCGCGGCGGTCGCACTCGGCGTCGGGATGACGGTCGCGCTGGCCGCCATCTCGCTGTCGCTCGGCGATCGCCTGGGAAGCGCGGTGCGCGCGTACGGCGCAAACCTGGTGCTCGCCCCGCGCGGCGCAGACCTCCCCCTCGAGGTCGCCGGGCAGGACCTCTCCGCGCTCGTCGGCACAAGCGCCGGCACCTTTCCCGAATCCTCCCTCGCGTCGCTCGGCGCCTTCCGCTGGCGGAACAACATCCTCGGCGTCGCGCCGCAGGCTTATGCGGTCGGCGCGGTCGGCAACCTGCGGGTCGCCGTGATTGGCACGTGGTTCACACGCTCGCTGGTGAACGCGGAGGGCGACACGCTGCACGCCGGCATGACGACCATCGCTCCGTGGTGGTCGGTCGAGGGCGCATATCCGCCGGACGAGGCGACCGACACGCTCGAGGCGCCCATGCTCGTCGGCCGCCGCCTGGCCGCCCGGCTCGGCCCGCTCGGTGCCACGCATGCGCTCGCGCTCGAGGGTGCGCCGACGCCGCTCGCGGTGCGCGTCGTCGGCGTGCTGGATGCCGGCGGCTTCGAGGACGACCATCTCTACCTGCCGCTCGCTGCGCTCCAACGCGCCACCGGCACGCAGGGCCAGGTCGCCAAGGCACTCGTCTCGGCGCTGGTCGTGCCCGGTAACGCTCCACCCATGCCCGATCCGGCGAGGGACCTGGCCGCCTACGAACGCTGGAGCTGCCGCCCGTACGCGCTCACCGTCGGCCGCGAGATCGAGGGCGCGATGCCCGGCGTCACCGCGCATCCGATCGCCGGGCTCGTACGCGGCGAGGATCGTGTGGTCGGCCGCTTGAACCTGTTGTTCCTGCTGCTCGCCGGCGCCGCGCTCACCGCGGCGGTTCTCGGCGTGACCAGCACGATGATCGCCTCGGTCGTCGATCGCGGCGGCGAGATCGCGCTCCTGCGCGCGCTGGGCGCCAGCCGTGGGGGCGTGGCGCGGCTGTTTCTCGGCGAGGCGCTGGTCGTCTCGCTGGTCGGGGGTGTGCTCGGCGTGGGTCTCGGCGCGCTGCTGGCGCGGCTCATCGGCCAGGGCGCGTTCGGTGCGGCGATCGCCATCCAGCCGCCGCTGATTCCCGCCGCACTCGTGCTGGCTGCCGCGGTCTGCCTGCTCGGCGCGTGGATGCCGGTGCGCCGCGCCGGCGCGATCGATCCGGCGACGACGCTGCGGGCGGGCGCGTGAGGGGCGCCCCGTTCGGACCGTTGCTGCGTGGCGCGCTGGTGGCGCGACGTGGACGCGTCCTGCTGGCGGTGGCCGCGATCGCCGTCGGCACATCGGTTGCCGCGGCGTTGCTGCTGGTCTCGCGCGACATCGGCGCCAAGGTCGAGCGCGAACTGCGCGCTTACGGCCCGAACCTGGTCGTTGCCCCCGAGGCCGGCGCGCTCACGATCGGCGAGCGCGACCTCGCCGTGGGCTCGGTGGGCGGTGACGCCCGCCTCGGCACGGCGACGCGTACCTGGCTCGGCGAAGCAGTTGCCGCCGGGCGCCTGTCCGGCGCGGTGACGCTGCGCTACGCCGTTGCGCGTCGCGGCGAGGCCTCTGCAGTCGTCGCCGGCGTCGACGACCTGGGCGCCCTCGCACGGTTGTACCCGATGTGGCGCACGGACGGTTCACTCGGCGGAGCCGATGCGCTGGCCGGCGCGACGGTGGCCCGCGAGTTGCATCTGGTTGCCGGCGACGGCGCCACGCTCGAGCTCAACGGTCCGCGCGGCACACGCCCGCTGGGTCTCACACGGGTCGCGATCGTGCGCACCGGCGGCCCCGAAGACCGACAGCTGTTCGTGCGCGTCGACCGTCTTGCCGATGCGCTGGGCGACGATGCCGCGCGCTTCCACCTGGCGCTCGCTCGCGCGAACGGTCCGGCCGCGGCGATCGAGGCCTTCGCCGCCGCGCCGCTGCCGCCCGGCGCCCGCGCAGAAGGCGCGACCGCGCGCGCCATCAAGCAATTGTCGCAGGCCGACGGTGTCGTGCTCGCGCGGCTGCGTGTGCTGCTCGCGTTCGTGACGGCGATCGCGCTGACCGCCGCCACGCTCGCGGCCATGGGTACGCTCACCGACCTCGTGCTCGAGCGCACGCGGGAGATCGCGCTGCTGCGCGCGCTGGGGGCCGGACGGCGCGACCTGGTGCGCCTGTTCGCGACCGAGGCGTGCCTGCTGGGCGCCACCGGCGGCGCCGTCGGCCTGACCATCGGCCTGGTCGCCGCGCAGGCCATCGGCTACGGCGTGTTCGGCACCGCGATCCGTGTCGCACCGTTCGTGCCACCCGTGATCGTCGGGCTGGGTGTGATGACCGCGCTCGCGGCCTCGTTCCTGCCCGTGCGCCGCGCGCTGGCGATCGAGCCCGCGCCCGTGCTGAGGGGGGAGTGACCATGCCGCACGGCGCCCGCATCGAGCTCAAGCAGGTGACGCGCGTCTACGGCGCGCAGCGCGCGCTCGATGCGCTCGATCTCACGATCGAGTCCGGCGAGTGGCTCGCCGTCATGGGACCCTCAGGCTCGGGAAAGACCACTCTCCTCAACCTGCTGGGTGGTCTCGACCGACCGGATGATGGTTCGATCACCGTCGGCGGCCTCGAGATCGCGCGGCTCGACGAGGGCGCGCGCACGCGCTACCGGCGGGAACAGGTGGGGCTCGTGTTCCAGCAGTTCCACCTGCTGCCCTACCTGACCACGGTCGAGAACGTGATGGTCGCGCAGCACTACCACTCGATCGCCGACGAGGCCGAGGCGAAGGCCGCGCTCGTCGCGGTCGGCCTGGGCGAAAAGCTCGCGGCCCGTCCCGGCCAGCTCTCGGGCGGGGAGCAGCAGCGCGTGTGCATCGCGCGGGCGCTCATCAACCGCCCGCGCCTGATCCTCGCCGACGAGCCGACCGGCAACCTCGACGAGGACAACGCGCGCATCGTGCTCGACATCCTCGTGCGGCTGCACAAAGCCGGGCACACGATCGTGCTCGTCACCCACGATCCCGACGTCGGCGCGCTGGCCGATCGGCGCGTCGAGCTGCACCACGGCCGACTCGCGGTGGCCCGCGCGAGCGACTCGGAGCGCGAGGAGCGCTGCGACCACTTCCTCGAGGAGATGTGGTATCTCTGGGAGGATGGTCGGCCGCTTGCCCTGACATCCGTTCGCGCCTCCAAGGTCGTGGATCGCGAGCGGATCGCGCGCGAGGTCGTGGATCGTCGCCTCGTCGTCCAGTCGGGCGACGAGCTCGCCTTCACCGCCCGAGGGGCGGCGCGGGCGCACGACCTGGTGCGTCGGCATCGGCTGGCCGAATGCCTGTTCGCCACCGCTCTCGATGCGGAAGATCCGCATCTGGATGCGACCGCCTGCCGGATCGAGCACATTCTCGATCCGCAGGTGACCGAACATATCTGCGCCTTCCTCAAGCACCCCGTTGCCTGCCCGCACGGCATGCCCGTGCCGGCCGGTGCGTGCTGTCCGCCCGAGCGACGTCGGGCCGGGCCGCCCGCGATCGGGGAGCAGGCCGACGACGCGACCGGTGCGTCGGCGGAGGGCGTGAGGACCCCGGCTTGACCACGCGCAACGATTCCGCTGCCTCGCCCCGACCTCCGCGCCGTCACGATCGCGTCCGCCAGATTCGCGTGGGCGCCGCCGTCATGCTCCGCCCGACCGACGACGGGCCCGAGATCCTGCTCGCCCAGCGCCCGCCGGGCGAGGCGCTCGCCGGCTTCTGGGAGTTCCCCGGCGGCAAGCTCGAGGCGGGGGAGACCCCGCTCCACGCCGTCGTCCGCGAGGTCCGCGAGGAACTCGGCGTCGACGTCGAGGCGATCGAACTCATGGCCGAGGAGACGCACCTGTACCCGCACGGGCTGCAGGTCGTGCTCTCGTTCGTGCGCTGCACCGCGCCGACCGGCCAGCTCCTGTCGCTCGATGGACAGGCATTCCGCTGGGTCAAGCTGACCGACGTGAATCCCGACGAGCTGCTCGAGGCCGACCGCCCGTTCATTCGCCGGCTGATCGAGAACGAGGGCTGAGCGGCCCCGACCGCCGGGGGCGCCCCTGCGACGAGCCTCTTGACGCAACCGGCCGCCGGACGGCACATTCCCGCCGATGGGCCGCCTGCCGCGTGCGTGGCCGGCACGGCCCGAAGCTGAGGCGACCCGCAGACTCCACCCGCCGGTTTACCCCGCCGGCGGGCCGAAAGGGCAACTGATGGCTTATGTGATCACCGACGCCTGCATCGACATCAAGGACCAGTCCTGCGTGCAGGAGTGCCCCGTCGACTGCATCAAGTCGGACGAGGAGTCGAAGCAGTACTTCATCGATCCCGACATCTGCATCGACTGCGGCGCGTGCCAGCCGGTGTGCCCCGTCAACGCGATCTACCCCGCGGACGAGGTGCCGGCCGACCAGGAGCACCAGATCCAGGTCAACGCCGACTACTACAAGAAGGACCAGTAGCGCCCGACGGCGCCGCCATGTCGCCCAACTCCACCCGTCTCGTCGTCGCCGCTCTCGTCGCGGTTACGCTCGCGGCGGGTGGCTTCTTTTTCGCCCGCTCGTTCCGTCCGCCCGCCGGCTCCGACGGTCGGGAGGAGAACGTGGCCCCCGCGCCCGCGGGTGGCCGCACGCAGGCGATGCCCGACGATTCGCTGCACGCCGGACTGCCCGGCGGCGACACGCCGATCGAGATCCCGGCCGATCCGCTCCTGCCCGGCATCACCGAGGCGCCCGACGTCCCCGCGACGGCAGCGCACCGGGGCATCAAGAAGATCGGGGAGCGCATCCGCGACGCGGTCCTCGCCGACGACACGATCGCCGACGACGAGGTGCCCGGCGTCACGTTCGCTGCGACGATGTCGCAGGCGCAACGCCGCTGGTTCGTCGAAACCGCGCCCGGGATCCTGTGCGGCTGCGGCTGCGGACAGGACCTGCTCGAGTGCCGTCGCGACGACCTGACCTGCCCGACGTCCCCGGGGTTGCGCGACTCATTGATGGCGGTGGCGCGAGAGCGGTGAGAGCGATGATGAACGGGTTCGTCGGGGTCACGGACTTCGACTGGTACTCGTTCCTGCGCTCCGGACACGACTGGGAAGAAGTGAATTTCTGGCAGCCCTCCGCCGCCAACCTGCTCGATCCTCCTGCGGGAATGCCTTTCTTCTTCAAGCTGCGAAGTGGGCACGGCTCTGCGGTCGTGGGGTTCGGACACTTCGCGTGGCGGACGAGACTCCCGGCGTGGATGGCCTGGGACGCGTTCGGGCCCGCGAATGGAGCGCCCACGCGCGAGGCAATGCTCACTCGCATCGGCCGCCTGCGAAAAGACCGCGAGGTCGATCTCGCCGGTCGCTACGAGATTGGGTGCCTCGTCCTGAGTCGCCCGGTGTTCTTCTCCCAATCTGACTGGATCTTCCCACCCGCCGATTGGCCGCCGAACGTGCAGCGTGGGAAGAGTTACGACATAGGTGAAGGCGAAGGCCGACGTCTCTATCTCGAGTGCCTCGACCGAGCGGGTCTGTCCGGAATGGAGTCGCGCGACCGACTTGCGCCGGCGCAGGTTCCTCGAGAGCTTGTTGCCGATCCACACATTTGCGAGCGGTTCGGCAAGCCGGCCATGCGCACTCCGCGCCTCGGGCAGGGTGGATTCCGTGTCGCCGTATCCGACATCTACAACCGGCGGTGTGCCGTCTCCGGCGAGCACTCGCTCCCGGCGCTCGAGGCTGCGCATATCCGCCCCTACGCCGATGGCGGAACGCATGAGCTCGGCAACGGGATCCTGCTTCGCGCCGATATTCACCGGCTCTTCGATCAGGGGTTTGTGACGGTGACGCCGGAGTTTCGTTTCCGCGTGAGCCGCCGGCTGCGTGACGAGTACGAGAACGGCCGCGTCTACTACGAGCTCGAGGGCGCGATCGAGCGCGCAGGGGGGATCCACGTCCCGCCCGACCCGGCGAAGCGTCCAAGGGCGGAGTTGCTGGTCTGGCACTCGACGGAGAGGTTCGTGCCTTAGATCGGGCAGTCGAGGGCACCACGATCCACATGTGGCACCACGTGCCGATCCGCCACTCGACCTGCGCCGGCGCAGGTGGATCCACGTGCAATTGCACTGCCCCCGGGGGCAGTGAAACGGGCGAAGATCCTGTAACTATTTGTCGCACAAAACGTTAAAGAATCATTCGTCACCGACAACCACCCACGATTCCGTGCGGTTCGTGGTGATCTCCGAACGGTCGTACGGCCTCGGGTGAACATGCGCCAGCGCATGTTGATCCACCGGGAGCCGCTGCGCACGTCGTTGCTCAAGAAGGGTTCGCGGGCGTCGCGCACTGTCGTCACCCCCAGCATCTAGATTCAGCCGGATGCCCGGACTCGACTGCTGCTCGATTCGGACCCTGCACTCCGCTGGCAGGGATTGTGCGATCTCGTCCATGCACCGGCCGACCCAGCCGGTGGAACACGCTGCGGGCGCTCCGCGTCCTCGAGTGGTACCAGCAGTCCCCGAAATGAGTGTTCACCCCGGGGCGTCGACGTGCTCCGCGTCGCCACCCCGGGCCTCACCATGTGGCTACTCGCCGCTCTTCTCCTTCTCCGCCGCCTCCTTCTTCTTCTTTTCGATCTCGGCATTCTGCACTTCGGTCCACGGCGGCGTCACCTTGTTCATGCGCGCGTAGGCAATGGACTGGCCGAGGTGCTCGTGGGCGTGGGCGAGCAGCAACATGTAGCAGCCGCGCACCGTGGTCTTCATGCCCATCAGATCTACCGGCTTCTCGAAGTCCGCGTCTGTGGCACTCGAGAGAGCGGTCTTCACGTGTGCGAACGACTGCTTGAGGGCGTTCTTAATGTCGGTCTTCTTCGTCAGCGAGCCCTCGTACGTGTCGAACGCATAGCCGGCCGGCGGTGCGACGCCCCACATCGAGGGAATGCCGTAGTTCGCGGTCGCGACGTGCATGAACACCTGCGACGGCGTGCGCACGTCCTTGTTGGGGGACCACTCGTACTTGTCCTCGGGCATCGCCTCGGCCAGCTGCGTGAGCTTGGACTCCGCGTCCGCGATCCAGAACAGGAGGTCGGCCTTCATGCCGGTGGTCTGCGGCGCCATGTCGTGGCCGTGGGCGCGTGGGGCGAACGTGGCCGCGGTCGCCAGTGCGAGCATGGCGCCGAGGGAGAGAGCGCGGAACGTGCGATGCATCGGATCACCTCCGGTGTGGGATGGAGCGGCCTTCCTGCAGGCGAGTGTCCCGCGGGTGGAGCGGTCCGCGGCAGGTGCCGGGCAGTCTAGCGCAAGCGCTTCGCCAACGCCCTGCCCGGTCCCCGCGACTGGCGACTTTCCCCCAATCGCTCCGCTCTTTTCCCCAGATCGAGCCCGCCCGGGAACGCGCCGCATCGGGCGGAGTGCAGGGCCCGCCCCCAACCCCGCGGGAACCTCAACATTCATGCAATGCAATTCACCACGCCGCTGAACGGGCCGTTTGGCCGACCACTTGCAGTCTGCGTTCCCACTCGGCCGGATTGCGTTCGCCGCTATTCTCGTTCGCGCGGCAACGCCGGCTTCCTCGAGATGTCCTCGAGTACGCAGACCTTCGGGTCGGGAGCGTTGCCATGTCGTCGTCTCGCTTGATCTCACTCGCCATCGCCCTGGCGCTCGGTACTGCGATCGCCGGGTCCGCATTCGCTGCACCCTCGGCCTCGCTCGAGCAGGTGAGAAACGGCCAGGCCGACTCTCCCACGACACCGGTTCCGACGTGGGGCACCGGCAACGCCGGCGCCTCGAACTCGCACTACCTCGAGAGCCACTCGATCGCCTACCGCGCGGTCATGGGCGACCTGCCGACCGACGGCACCGTGGTCGAGATCACGCTGGGCTACAACGTGAAGCGCAGCGGTCAGTACGCGATCGACTACCTCACGCACTACCAGCGCCTGCTGCCGCACGTCCTGTTCGGCCATCGCGATCCCGAGGCGTTCAATCCGCTCGACGGCGTCACCGGCGTCGGCCCGACCGTCACGACGGCCCCGATCCCCCTGGTCACGCGCAACCTCGTGATCGATCCCGACGGGGCCGAGTCCGAGCCCGCCGCGGCGCAGCCCATGACGAACCAGTCCGCGCTGACGCAGGCCGAGCGCCAGATGACGCTGTTCGGCGGCACGCTGCTCGACGTCACCTACGTCACCGAGGGTGACGTCGCGCTGGCGACCTCCTCGTCCCAGACGATCGTCAAGGTGCGCTTCATCCCCGACAGCCCGCGTGCGGTTCTTGCCTGGGGCGGCCACATCGCCAGCCGCTGGGACTGGGGCTTCAACGCCAACGGGAGTCCGCGTTCGGCGGGCGGCATCAGTGGGTCGTCGTACCACATGAGCCTCGAGGACTGGAACCTGGGCAACCTCGGCAGCCAGGACCGCTCGATGTCCACCGACGCCGTGTATCCGGTGCCGCGCTGCGGCATCTCGAACGCCGGTCCGTTCTGCGCCGGTCCGTTCTGCGCCGGCTCCACGAACACCCATGCGGCTCCCGCGGGCATGGAGACCTACGCCTGGTCGCTGTTCGAGAACACGAGCGGTGCATCCATCGTCGGCAGCGCGACCGGCACGTCGGTCACCGTGCAGACGAGCGGCCCCGGGACGTATGGCCTCATGCTCACGACCGGCGCAAGCGGCTTCACCAAGCAGTGCTCGGCGATCGTCACCGTCAATGCGCCGACCACCTCCGATGCCGGCCTCGACCAGACCGTCTGCGCGAACGCCCCGCAGGTCCAGCTTGCGGCGCTTGCGGGCAACGGCAACGGAACCTGGGTCGGCGGGACGGGCACGTTTAGCCCCGGCCGCAGCGCCGCGAACGCGCTCTACACCCCGTCCGCGGCCGAGATCACCGCGCGCGGCGTCACGTTGACCTTCAACGTCGTTCCGACCGCGGGTCCATGCGGTCCGACCAGCGACACGATGCGCATCACGATCGATCCGGCGGCGACCGGTAGCGCGGGCCTCGACGCGACCGTCTGCGCGGGCGCTCCGCTCGTGCAGCTCACCGGCTCGTTCGGCGGCGGCGCGACGAGCGGATCGTGGGTCGGAGGCAACGGCACGTTCACGCCGGGGCGCTCGGCGCTCAACGCGACGTACCTGCCAAGCCCCGATGAGGTCATCGCCGGCGGCGTCACGCTCACGCTCGAGACGAACGATCCGACCGGCCCGTGCGGCGCGTACAGCGACCAGATGCGGATCATGATCAACCCGTCGGCGACGGCCAGTGCGGGCACGGACCCGGTGGTCTGCGCGAGCGCGCCGCAGGTGCAGCTCGCCGGCTCGATCGGCGGCGGCGCGACGAGCGCGTCGTGGACGGGGGGCGCGGGCTCGTTCAACCCGGGCCGCTCGGCGCTCAATGCCATCTACACGCCGACGGCGGCCGAGATCGCCGCGGGCGGGGTCACCCTTACGCTCGTCACGGCGGATCCGACCGGTCCCTGTCCGCCGGCGAGCGCCTCCTTGCGCATCACGATCAACCCCGCCGCAACGGCGAACGCGGGCACGGATCTCGTCGTCTGCGCGACCAGCCCGCTTGCGCAATTTGCCGGCTCGGTTGGCGGCGGCGCGACCAGCGGCACGTGGAACGGCGGCAACGGCACATTCACGCCGGGCCGCTCGGCGCTCAACGCGACGTACCTGCCGACGCCCGGCGAGGTCGCGGCCGGCAGCGTCCTCCTGACCCTCGTCACGAATGATCCGGCCGGTCCGTGCGGCGCGTTCAGCGACCAGGTGCTCATCACGATCAACCCGGCCGCGGTCGTCGACGCGGGTCTCGACCAGATCGTGTGCGCCGGCAGCCCGCAGGTGCAGCTCGCCGGCGCGGTGACCGGCGGCGCGTCGGGCGGCACGTGGAGTGGCGGCGGCGGCTCGTACAGCCCGCGCGCGACCGCGCTCAACGCGCGCTACACCCTGTCGCCGGGCGAAATCGCCGCCGGCGGAGTCACGCTCACGCTGACGTCAGATGATCCGGCAGGCCCGTGCGGTCCGGTCGCCGACCAGGTGCACATCACGATCGATCCGCTCACGATCGTGAACGCCGGTCCCGACCAGGTCGTCTGCGCGACCAGTGCGCGCACGCAGCTTCACGGCGCCGTCACCGGCCCGGTGTCGGGCGGTACGTGGACCGGCGGCAGCGGCACGTTCAGCCCGGGCCGCAACGACCTCGATGCGTTCTACACCCCGAGCCCGGCGGAGATCGTGGCCGGAAGCGTCACGCTCACGCTGACGAGCGCGACCTCGACCCGGCCCTGTCCGCCGGCGAGCAATCTCGTGACGATCGTGATCAATCCCGCGCCGACGGTGAACGCCGGCGTCGACCTGGTCGTCTGCGCCGCGACGCCGCAGGTGCAGATCACCGCGACACTCGGCGGCTCCGCCAACGGCGGCGCATGGGTCGGCGGCGCGGGTGTGTTCGCGCCCGGCCGCTCCTCGCTCAACCCGACGTACACGCCGACGCCCGGCGAGGTCGCCTCGGGCAGCGTGACGCTCACGTTCACGACGAACGATCCCGCCGGTCCGTGCGGCCCCGTGAGCGACCAGGTGAAGATCACGTTCGCCCAGCCGACGGTCACCGTCCCGAACCGCATCGTCTGTGACGGGGTCGCGCCGGTCGAGCTGTGCGCGAATGCCGCCAACGGCCTCGCGCCCTACACGTACCTCTGGAGCAACGGCGCGACGACGCGGTGCGTCGCGGTGGCCGACACCGGCCGCTACAACGTGACGATCACCGACGCGCGTGGCTGCAAGGCGACGGGCGGCGGCCTCTACCGGATCCGCGACTGCGAAGGGCAGCTCACGCACACGAACGCCACGTGCACGTCGTACCAGGCCGGCGAGGGCCCGGACATGCCCTCGAGCGACGTCAACTACAGCCTGCAGAACGACGTGATCACGGGCATCGCGCCGGGCGTCTTCTTCTACTGGTCGAAGGTCGTCGCGCCCGGCGCGAGCTTCACGATCCAGGTGGTGCAGGAGAAGAACAGCCCGACGGCGCCGTTCATCGCCACGCACCAGGGGCAGGTCACGCTCTACGACGGCGACTGCAACAGCATCGGCGGCGGAACGGAGACATCGACCGGCCAGGTATCGATCCCGGTGAGCGGCGCGCACGCCGGCGACGTGCTCATCGTCCAGGTGAAGTACAACCTCAAGTCGATCCTCGGCGCTTACGTGCCGCCGGTCGGCGGCCTGCACTACGACTTCAAGACCGTGATCAACGGACAGGTCGTCGATCAGGATCCGGATGGCCTGCAGATCGGCACGCCGGCGACGACGGGGGTCGACGACGACATTCCGCTCGACGGACCTGCGCTCGAGCTGTACCGGCCGGTGCCGAATCCGTTCAGCAACGGCATGCGGCTCGCGTACGAGGTGCCCACGGCAACCGCGACGGTCAGCATCAAGGTGTTCGACCTCGCGGGACGCCTGGTGCGCACGCTGGCCGGCGACACGCAGTCGGCGGGGCGCTACGTCGTGGTGTGGAACGGCCGGGACGAGCGCGGAGCATCTGCCCGCAGCGGCATGTACTTCATCCAGATGCGCATCGGCAACGAGGCGAAGCGGGTGCGGGTCACGTACCTGAAGTAGCGCCCGCCGCACGACTCCGGAACCCCGATCCCCGCTCGTGGCTCACGCCGCGGGCGGGGCTTCGGCATGTCCGGTCCGTTTCAATTCTGGCGAGCCGGCGCCTTCCCGTGACGCCGCTCGCCGTCCGGTGCTACCATTCCACGCGATTCCCACGCCACGCCCCGATGCAGTCGCACGCCGCAAGGAAGTGCAGTGACCCCGAGGAGGGATTCCGTGAGCAGCGAGGACAAGAAGCACCGTTCCCATCTTCCGATGCCGAACACCGGGCGTCCGCAGTTCATCGCCTACGACGCGAAGGACCCCGACAGCAAGTTTCCGCCGATCGAGGACCTGCGCCCGCCCGCGGGCGCGCCCAACGTGCTGATCGTCCTCATCGACGATGCCGGGTTCGGCTCGAGCAGCGCTTTCGGGGGGCCCTGCCAGACGCCCAACGCGGAGAGGCTGGCGGCGGACGGCCTCAAGCTCAATCGCTTCCACACGACGGCCCTCTGCTCGCCCACGCGGCAGGCGTTGCTGACCGGGCGCAATCACCACTCCGCGGGCATGGGCGGCATCACCGAGATCGCGACCGGCGCGCCGGGCTACTGCTCGGTGCTGCCCAACTCGATGTCGCCGCTCGCGCAGACGCTCAAGCTCAACGGCTACTCCACGGCGCAGTTCGGCAAGTGCCATGAGGTCCCGGTCTGGCAGACGAGCCAGGTCGGCCCGTTCACGGCCTGGCCGACGGGCGGCGGGGGATTCGAGTACTTCTACGGGTTCATCGGCGGCGAGGCGAACCAGTGGTACCCGACGCTGTACGAGGGAACGACTCCCGCCGAGGTGAAGAAGACGCCCGAGCAGGGCTATCACCTGGTCGAGGACATGACCGACAAGGCCATCGGCTGGATCGGGCAGCAGAAGGCGCTGGCGCCGGACAAGCCGTTCTTTGTCTACTTCGCGCCCGGCGCGACGCACGCGCCGCACCACGTGCCCAAGGAGTGGGCCGACAAGTACAAGGGCAAGTTCGACGGCGGTTGGGACAAGCAGCGGGAGGAGACGTTCGCCCGGCAGCAGAAGCTCGGTGTGATCCCGGCCGACTGCAAGCTCACCGCGCGCCACGCCGAGATCCCCGCATGGGATGCCATGCCCGAGCCGCTGAAGCCGGTGCTTCGCCGCGAGATGGAGGTCTACGCCGGATTCCTCGAGTTCACCGATCACCACGTCGGTCGCTTGCTCGATTCGATCAAGGCCCTCGGCGCGCTCGAGAACACGCTGGTCTATTACATCATCGGCGACAACGGCGCGTCGGCCGAGGGGTCGCTCAACGGCTGCTACAACGAGATGAGCTACTTCAACGGACTGCAGGCGCTCGAGACGCCCGAGTACCTCACGGCCCGGCTCGACAAGCTCGGCGGGCCCGAGTCGTACAACCACTACGCCGTGGGCTGGGCGCACGCGATGAACACGCCGTACCAGTGGACCAAGCAGGTGGCCTCGCACTGGGGCGGCACGCGCAACGGCACGATCGTGCACTGGCCGAAGGGGATCAAGGCGAAGGGGGAGATCCGCTCGCACTTCACGCACGTGATCGACGTCGCCCCGACCGTGCTCGAGGCAGCCGGCCTGCCGCAGCCGGCCTCGGTGAACGGCGTTCACCAGGACCCGATCGAAGGCGTCAGCATGCTCGCGGCGTTCCGGGATGCGAAGTCGCCCGAGTGCCACGAGACGCAGTACTTCGAGATGTTCGGCAACCGCGGCATCTACCACAAGGGCTGGACCGCGGTGACGAAGCACGTCACCCCGTGGCTCCATGTGCCGAACATCCCGCTCGACGACGACGTTTGGGAGCTCTACGACACGACGAAGGACTGGAGCCAGGCGAAGGACCTCGCGAAGGAGAACCCGCAGAAACTGCATGAACTGCAGCGCCTGTGGATCATCGAGGCGACGCGGTACAACGTGCTGCCGATCGACGACCGACTGGTCGAGAAGATGAATCCCGACACGGCCGGCCGCCCGGTGCTGATTAAGGGCAAGACCCAGCTCCTGCTCGGCGGCATGGGCCACCTGTCCGAGAACTGCGTGCTCAACCTCAAGAACAAGTCGCACTCGGTCACGGCCGAGATCGAGGTGCCGAAGGGGGGCGCCGAGGGCGTCATCATCGCGCAGGGCGCGAACATCGGCGGGTGGAGCCTGTACGCGAAGGGCGGCAAGCTCAAGTACTGCTACAACCACGGTGGGTTCACGCGACACTACGTCGAAGGCGATGCGCCCATGACCGAGGGCAGGCACCAGGTGCGGATGGAGTTCGCCTACGACGGCGGCGGCGTGGGCAAGGGCGGCAAGGTGGCCCTGTTCACCGACGGCAAGAAGGTCGGCGAGGGCGTCATCCCCGCGACGCTGGCGTTCGTCTTCTCGGCCGATGACGGTTGCGACGTGGGCGAGGACACCGGGGCACCCGTCTCGGAGGACTACGGCTCGCAGGGCAACGCGTTCAACGGGAAGATCCGGGGCGTGCAGCTCGCGATCGACGAAGCCGCCGAGAACCCGGATCACCTGATCAAGCCGGAGGATGCGCTCCGCATCGCGATGGCACGGCAGTAACCACGCAATCGGAACCGGGGGCGGTCGCCGTCACGGGCGGCCGCCCCGCCCCACGGAGGATGGATCGATGGCGACGAAGTTCCTGATCGAGGTTCCGCACGAAGCGACGATGCTGTCCTGCCTCCGGGCGGTCGACGTGCTGCTCAAGAGTGGATCCCACTTCCTGACCCACGCCGACTGGGGCTGTTTCGACGGTGAGCACAAGGCGTGGATCGTCGTCGAGCTCGAGAGCAAGGACGAGGCCCGCGCCCTCGTGCCGCCGGCCTTCCGCTCGGAGGCCCGCATCATCCAGCTCAATGCATTCGTGCTCGAGGAGATCCAGGAGATGATTCGCAAGCACGAGACCGAGGCAAGCTGAGCCCTTCGCCTGCCCGCAGGAAACCCCGCTTCGCGGGGATCAGCGCACGACCGTGACCCGCTGCGCAGCCGACTCGCCCTCGAGCGTAAGGCGCAGGAAGTAGAGCCCGCGCGGCAGCCCCGAGCAGTCGACCTGCAGCACGCCCGGACCGGCCGACGCCTCGTCGTGATACAGCATGCGCACGCGGCGGCCCGCGATGTCGTACAGCGCGAGCTTGATCGCACCCGGGCGTGGCAGCGCGAAGCGCACCGTCGTCCGCCCCGTCACCGGATTCGGCCACGGCGCGCCCAGCTCGATCCGGGACGGCAGGGCGATCGCGGCGGCCGGCGGCGTCACGTCCACGGACGGCGATCCGCCCTCGCGGAACGTGAGACCGTGCGCGGCGAGCGCCTCCGCCAGGCCATCCTCGTCGTCGTCCATGTGCAGCACCACGTCGTAGAAGCGGAACGAGCGCGGCTCGACGAACGACGCTTGCACGTCGATGTCGGCGGTTGCGCCGCCCGCCAGCACGATGTCGCCCGTCAGCGGCACGCCCGGCGGAAGACCGTTCAGCATCACCCCCGGCGGATCGCCGAGCGTGCCGCCGCCCGTGTCTCCCTCCGAGC
>JANOEH010000263.1:0-2954 GCA_031413115.1 Candidatus Eiseniibacteriota bacterium
CTCAGCTTCGGCGACGCGACGGCTGCGGCCGCGGTGCTCGGGCGACTCAACGCGCTCGAGCTCAAGTTCGATCCCAACGACCGCTACAACCTGTGGTCGGGGCTGATCGGCGGGTTCTTTCTCCAGTTGTCCTACTTCGGGACGGACCAGTCGCAGGTGGGGCGCTACCTGACTGGTCGTTCGATCACGCAGAGCCGGCTGGGCCTGATCGCCAACGGTCTGCTCAAGATCCCGATGCAGTTCGCGATTCTCGCGCTGGGTGTCCTCGTCTTCGTGTTCTACCTGTTCGTCACGCCGCCGCTGTTCTTCCAGCCCGAGGCGAGCGCGAGGATGAGCGCCGGAGCCGCCGGGACGCAGTGGACCGCGCTCGAGGCGCGCTACGCGACGGAGGCGACGGACCGCACGAAGAGCCTCGAGGGCTGGCTGTGGGCGCGCCGGCAGCCGGACGACGCGGCGACCGCGGCCGCGCGCGTGCGCCTGCTCGCCGACCAGGATCGGCTCACCGCGACGCGCGGTGAGGCGGTGGCCCTGATCAAGGCGACCGACCCGCAGTCCCCGACCAGCGACACCAATTACGTGTTCCTCTCGTTCGTGCTGGCGCACCTGCCGGCGGGCCTGGTGGGCCTGGTGTTCGCCGCCATCTTCGCCGCCTCGATGAACTCGACCGCGGCCGAACTGAACGCGCTCACCTCGACCACCGTGGTCGACGTGATCGGACGCCTGCGCGGGCGGAGGGAAGGGAGCGTGCATGCGGGGGACACGGCGGCCCGGGGCGGGGGGCTCCTCGGCCCGCGCCTGGTGACGGTCGCGTGGGCGGGCTTCGCGGTCCTGTTCGCGGAGTACGCGAGCCGCCTCGGCTCGCTCATCGAGGCGGTGAATATCCTCGGCTCGCTCGTCTACGGGACGATCCTCGGGATCTTCCTGACGGCGTTCTACGTCAAGCGCGTGGGGGGGACGGCGGTGTTCGTGGCGGCGCTGGTGGCGGAGGCCGCGATCGTGGGCTGCTTCGCGTTCACCGAGATCGCGTTCCTCTGGTACAACCTGATCGGGTGCGCCCTCGTCGTCGGCGTGTCCCTTGCGTTGTCCGCATGGTTGCCGCGAGCGAGAGCGCCCCGATCGGCGTAGCTACTTCTTGCCGCCCGACCACTCCGCGACCAACTTCTCGAGCGACGCTGAATCGGCTGGCGTCTTCGCCTTCTTGTTGATCTCGATCGCCTTGTTGCCCGTCGCGATCGCGCCCTTGGTGTCGCCGTCCTTCGCCAGCCAGCGCGCTTTCAGGTTCAGGTTCGAGTAGGCCGGCTCGATGGCGATCGACTGGTCGAGCCACTTCGCACCCTCGTCCAGCGCCACCGCGTTGTCGAACGAGTACTGCGCCGCGCGGTAGGGCGTGCGCCAGTCGTCGGGCTTGGCGGTGCCGATCTCCGTGCGGGCGCGTGCCAGCGACAGGCTGGTGACGTCGACCGCGATGGGGACGACGACCTTCAGCTTCTCCCAGCGCAGCGTCAGGTTCGCCGAGTTCGCCGTCATGTCGTCGAACGTGAACTGCATCCACTCGACCGGGTCGGCCGTCGTCGGCTTGAGCGTGACGCGCGCCGCGTCCTCCTTGGGATCGTACTCGTAGGCGCCCCACTGTCCCTGCTGCCGGCTGAAGATCACCGTCCACTCGCCGGCGGTGGGGATGGTGAAGAAGCTGTACGTGCCGGCAGGGAGCGCCTTGCCGTCGACGGTGATCGGATCGGTCGTCGTGAACGTCGTGGCCTCGTTCGCGCCGGTGCGCCACGGCTGGTCGTAGGGGACGAGCGCGCCCCAGATGGCGCGGCCCTTCACGCCAGGGCGCGAGTACGAGACGGTCAGGTCCGTGATGCCGATCTGCTGCACGAGGTTTGCCTTGGGGCTCGGCCGCGGGAGCACCAGCTCCGCATGCGCGAGGGCCGGCACCAGGGTGAGGGCGGAGGACAGCAAGGCCATGCGGAAGCGGGACGTGGACATCCGGATCATGAGTTTCTCCTTGGGTCGGGCTCGGGAGCGGTCGGGCGGTGGGGCGGTGGGGCTCGATGGTGTCACAGTGACGAGGAGCACACGCCTCGAGCGCAGGCTAGCAGAACCACTCGACCCGCGGGGGTCCTCCGGGCACGTCTTGACACATTTGCCACGCCCCGGGGGGTCGTGCGCTTGACGCCCCGGCGTCCGGGCGAGGACACTCTCGGTTCACCCTGAGTCTGGCCCGCGGAGTCGCCCCCATGGCTGCAACGAAGATCCTCGTGAGTGCCGTCGTGGCGCTCGCCCTGGCCGGCTGCGCGAAGCCCGTGGAGCGCCGCGGTGGCCGCGTGCCCATTGCCGTGGCCACCGTCGAGCGGCGCGTCATTCCCTTCGAGGTCGAGGCCACGGGGACCGTCGAGGCGTCGCAGTCGGCGACCGTCACCGCCCGCGTCGGCGGCGCGATCTCGCGTATTGCGTTCAAGGACGGCGACGACGTGCGCGCCGGGCAGGTCCTCTTCGAGATCGATGCCCGCCCGTTCCGCGCCGCCGTCGATCGCGCGGCCGCCGTGCTCGAGCGCGACCGCGCGCAGGCGAAGGTCGCCCGGCTCGATCTCGCGCGGGCCGAGGCGCTGGCCGAACGTGGTGTCGTCGCGGCGGCGGACCTCGACCAGAAGCGCGCGGCGGCCGAGGCTGCCTTCGCAACCGCAACCGCGGATTCGGCGACGCTCCAGGCGGCGCGGCTCGACCTGTCGTATGCCACGGTGCGCTCGCCGATCGACGGACGTGCGGGGGAACTGCGCCTCGACCTGGGCGACCTGGTGCGCACTGGAGACATCGCGGCCCTCGTCATTGTGAACAGGATTCGCCCGGTGCACGTGCGCTTCGCCGTGCCGCCGGCGAGCCTGCCGTCAATCCGCCGGCTCGCGGGCGCGAACCTGCGGGTCGACGCGCGCAACCCCGATGCCGCCGACTCC
>JANOEH010000264.1:0-28741 GCA_031413115.1 Candidatus Eiseniibacteriota bacterium
CGCTGAAGGCGCGCCAGGCGGCATACCTGCGGGCACGCTTCCTCGAGCAGCTCGACTCCGAGCCGAAGTCGGACCTCGACGCGGGCAAGGAGAACCAGCTCGCGCTCGTCTATGCGCTCGAGGGCAGGTTCCCCGAGGCGCGCGTCGGCTGGGCCCGCGTGCTCGCGGCCGATGCGGCGGACGGGAGCGCGCTGGTGAACACGGGCAATCTCGACCTGCTCGAGGGGCGGACGGACTCGGCGCTGGTGCGGTACGATGCAGCGCTCGCGCTCGAGCGCGATCCCGGCGTGATGTTGAACCAGGGCCTGGCCCGCTGGTCCAGGGGGGACGAGGCGGGCGCCGACGAGAGCTTCTCGCGGGCGCTCGCCCTGCTGTCCGATCCCGCCGAGGCCGAGCGTCTCCTTGGCCTGCCGCCGGCTGCGACGGGGCAGGGCAGCCCGCGCCGCCTGACGGCGGAAGAAGTCCGGCAACGCCTGCGGGCTGCCGCAGCGGGCGTGCCGAAACAGGACGCCGTACAGGCGTCCGAGACGTCCGCTCCGAAGGACGGACGTCCGGTCAAGGTGGTCTCCAAGGTCAGCGGCGCACGCGCGTCGGATCGCAAGGATCTCGCGCGGGTCGTCTACTGGAAGGGACTCGAAAGGGGGAGTCGCTGATGCGTCACACACACGGAACGAAACTGCGCGGCGTGCGGGCATGGGTGGCCGCGGTCGCGGCACTCGCCTGCATCGCCACGGGTACGAGCGCGGCCACGACGACGACGACGACAGTGTCGACGAAGGCCGACAAGGTCTCGCTGCGCGCGCAGCTCGGCATCATCTACGCGCAGAACGGCCAGGTCGATCAGGCTCGCGCGGAGTTCGTGAAGCTCCTCGAGGAGCCCACGGGCCGCGCTGCCGCGCTGACCAACCTGGGCAACCTCGGGATGCTCGACGGCGACGTCAATGTCGCGATCGAGAACTACACGCAGGCCGCCGCGCTCGACACAGTCGACGGCGGCATCCTGCTCAACCTGGGCATGGCCCACAATCAGGCGGGCAACGACGAGGCTGCGGCCGACGCGATCAGCCGCGCGCTGGCCAAGACCGGCGGCACCGAGCGCGCGCAGTACCTGCTCGGCATCCGCTCGGACTCGGACACCTCGAAGGGCAAGGTGAGCAAGCTGTCCAACGAGGAGATCAAGGCCATGCTGGCGAAGTCGAAGGCCAAGGTCCCCGCCGCGGGCACCACGACGACGCCGGCGCAGAAGACCGGGTCGACGCAGGTCGTGTCGCGCCCCGGTGGCGCGCGTGCGGCCGACGTCTCGGTCGGCGCCACGTCGCTGTACTGGAAGGAAAAGTAGGCGCCGCGTCGTTCGCGACGCGCGCGTGATGCATCGTGGCGCCCGCCCTCCGTGGGCGGGCGCCGCTCCCCCTCGCTCCATCGCGGAGAGCCGCCTTGCCCTTCAAGTGGCCCCGGCTGCGCCTGCTCGACTCGCTGTACCGCCTGCCCGACCTCCACATGGAGGCCGTGCGGGCCGCGCTGCGTTTCGGCGCGATGGCGGCCGCGATCGCGTTCCTGGGTTCGCTGGTCGTGCCCTACGTCGGCGTGTTCCAGAAGCTCGAGCTGACGACCCAGGACGTGCGCCTGCGCCTGCGCGGCGAACGGCCGCTGGATCCGTCGCTGGCGCTCATCGAGATCGACGAGGAGTCGCTCAAGAAATACAAGAACTCCTGGCCAATCGCGCGCGACCAGTACGCGCTGTTGCTCCACGGGCTGCGCGACGCCGAGGTGAAGACCGTCGGCATCGACCTGTTGTTCGTGGGCAACGACAAGTACGCGCCCGAGGTCGCGTCGATGCCGACCAACGACGAGTTTCTCGCTGCCGTGATCGCACGCGATTCCGCGATCATCAACGCGGTCTACTTGCCGCTGGCCGAGAAGGGCAACGGGCTCGCGCCCGACGAGAGCCTGGCCGTCGACCCGCTACGCGCGACATGGCTGGGCTTCACCGCACCGCTGCCCGAAAACGTCGAGCTCCTGCGTTCGTACCAGCTCAACTTCGAGATGCAGGAGGACATCGTCGAGGCGTCCGCGAGCGTCGGCCACGTCTCGCTCTACCAGGATGTCGACGGCGTCACGCGCTCGCTCCCGCTCGTCATCAACCACCAGGGGCGGATGTTCCCGTCGCTTCCGTTGCTCATGGTCGCGCGGCAGCTCGATGCCGACTGGCGCCGGATCCACTTCGCTCACGGGCACGCGATCCTGCCCACGCCGCACCGCGAGATTCGGATTCCGGTCGACGCGCGCGCGCGCATGCTCATCTCTTTCCCGGGAAACCGGAAGCACTTCGAGGATCACTCCAATCGCCACGAGTTCTGGGACGTGGTGAACGAGATCCGCAATGCAATGGACGCGCCGGCGGGAACGCCGCCGCCGCCGCGGTTCGCGAAGCTCCGCGGCTCGGTCGCGCTCGTGTGCAACACCGCCGCCACCTCGGCCATCGCCGACTACGGCCCGACGCCGTTCGACGTCAACTTCCCTCTCGCCTACGCCCACGCCTCGGTGGTGAACAGCATCCTCCGTGACGACTACCTGCAGCGCGTGCCGCGCGGCGTCCAGATCGGGTTCTGGGCGGCGACGGCGGTGGTCCTCGCCTTCATCATGTCGACGGTGGCGCCGATTCCGTTCCTCACCGTCACCGTGCTCGCCATGTTTGCCTACATGGTCGCCGGCTGGGCGGCCGCCACGTTCACCGGGTCGATCATCGAGGTCGTGCCGCCCATCGTCATGATCGGCCTGCAGGCGGTTGCGATCGGCGCCCGCGGCTACCGCCTGCGCGACCGCCAGCGACGCGCCCAGGAGCAGGAGCTGTCGGTGGCGAAGAAGATCCAGCAGGACCTGCTGCCCAAGGGCGTGCTGGCGGCGAACGGCGTCGAGGTGGCGGGCTTCAACCTGCCGTGCTACGCGGTGGGGGGCGACTACTTCGACTACTTCCGCCTGCCCGACGGCCGCATCGCGCTGGCCATCGCCGACGTCGCCGGCAAGGGCGTGCCGGCGGCGCTTCTCATGTCGAACCTGCAGGCCATCCTGCGCGCCGAGACCTCGCGCGGCAGCGGCGTGACCGACATCCCCGCGCAGGCGAATCGCCAGCTCATGGAATCGATGTCGGGCAGCTCGAAGTTCGTCACGTTCTTCTACGGTGCGCTCGATCCCGAGGCGCGCCGCCTGTCGTACACGAACGCCGGCCACAACCCGCCGCTGGTGGTGCGCGCCGACGGCTCGATCGAGGAGCTCGAAGCGGGCGGCCTGCTGCTGGGCGTCTTCCCGATCGCACAGTACGACGAGGGCACGGTCGACCTGCTGCCCGGCGACCTGTGCGTCCTGTTCACCGATGGCGTGACCGAGGCCGAGAACAAGGCCCGCGACCTGTACAGCGACGAGCGGCTGCAGGAGCTGCTGCGCCGCGAACGCACGGGCACCGCGGGCGAGATCGCGCAGGCGATCTCCGACGACGTCGCGACGTTCAGCCGCGGCCTCCACCAGAGCGACGACGTGACGGTGATCGTGGTGAAGGTGGGGTAGCCGGGAACGTAATTCTGGGCCGTCGCGCACCGCGGCGGGCTGGGGGCGCGTGTCCGGGTGCACAAACCCGTCCACTCTGCGTTCTGTATTGCGCATCCAGGGAGATGAATGAACCGTAGCTCTTCTTACTGGTTGCTGCTGGCGTTCCTTGCGACGGCAGTTGCGGCGTTTCTGGGAATGTCCTGGAACATGCTTGAACCACGCATGTCGTTTCCCATGGGAACGAAGGTCGCGCTTGCTGCCGCCGTTGCCGCGGCAGCAAGCTGTCGCGTCGGTGGGAACAGTCCGCCGCTCCTCACCATCGGTGTTGTGGGAATGGCAGTGCCAGCGGGAGCGCTTCTAGCCATGCTCGTGGGCATGTTCAAGGATCCGACGGCTCAGAACCTGTGGCCGCTTGCGGTGGCCACGTTGGCTGTGACGGCGCTGATTGCAGCATCTCTGGGCGCGTTGTGCGGAAGCCTGCTCCTGCTGTTGTGGCGGATGATCTCTGGGGGCAGGAACGCCACGTGACCAGAGGCTCCCCCGCTCTCAAGTCTGACACCCGCGTGGGGCCCATGGGTTGCGCCGGTGACTGAGCCGGAGCCTAGCCCCGCTCCATCCGCTTGAGAAACGCGCGCATTTCCTTGCCGGCTTGCAGGTCGTTCGTGCGCTCGGCCACGGCGGCCCCGCGGCGATAGACGTCGGCCGCCTCGGCGCTGCGGCCGGCGGCCTCGAGCGCATTCCCCAGCTGGCGGTAGGCGGCGGCGTAGTCGGCGTCGGCGACGATTGCGGCGGCGAAGGCCGCGGCGGCCTCGTCGGCCCGGCCGGCCGAGGCGAGCTCGCGACCCAGCAGGAACAACGTCGTCGCGTCGTCGGGGGACTCGGCGGCGAGCGCGCGGAGCAGCACGATGCGTGAGTCGTGTTCGGAGCAGTCGGTGGGATCGGCGTTGTCGGGTGGATCGGTCATGGAAGGCTCCCGGAGTCCTCAATCGAGCGGACTCCAGGAGTGTCGTGCAGGGTCACCCCGAAGGGCAACGGCGTTGCGGGAGTCGAGGGCGCATCCCGGGGGGTCCCCACCCTGCAGTCCGATGTGCCCGAAGGGGATCCGACCTGAGAGCGGGTGAGAAAGGCGTGGAGGCCGCTCATCGTTCGAGTCACCAAACACCGGGAGGATGTTGGACGGGACCCCGACGGGATCCGCCCTTGGAACACTGCCGGATCGGGCGTGGGCGGATACACCGGACGCGCAGCCGGGAACAGAATCGTCAGGACGATGTGCGCCGAACGCCCCCGCGCGACACCAGGACGACCCCGGCGAGCGCGACCAGCGCCGCCACGACGAGCGCATCACGCATGCCGCCGCCCGCAGCCGGCGCCGCGCCCAGTCCGGCGGCGACGTACGCCGCCTCGCGCCGCTCGAAGATCGTCGCCGCGAGCCCGACCCCGCACAGCATGCCGCAGTTGCGCAGCGTGGCGATCGCACCGCCGGCGATTCCGAGTTTCGCGCTCGGCGCCGCGCCCATTGCCGCGCTCGCGTTGGGCGACTGGAACAGGCCCTGGCCCAGCCCGACGACGAACAATCCGCCGACCAGCGCGGCCACGCCCGCCGGCGCTTCCGGCCCGCCCACCATCCAGGCCAGGAGGAGCAGGCCGAGCGTCACCAGCGACAGTCCGGTGACCGACAGGCGGCGTGTGCCCAAGCGATCCGACAGGGCGCCCGCGAGCGGTGAGATCGCCAGCAGCAGCAGCGGCACGACCACGAGCACGCGCCCCACGGCCGATGGTCCGAGGCCGAGCACGCGCTCGAGGTAGAACGGCGTCAGGAACACCGCGGCGAACAGCGCGACGAACGAGAGGAACAGCGCGAGCGCCGCCGTGCCAAAGACCGGGTCGCCGAACAGCGTGCGATCGAGCAGTGGCGCCCGCACGACCTCGCCCAGGTCGGCCACGCGCGCGTCTCGCGGCACCAGACGCAGGCCGAGGAAGATCGCCAGCGCGCCAATCGGCAGGTTGACGAAGAAGATCCACCGCCATCCCCACGCCTCGAGCAGGAAGCCGCCGACCGGCGGGCCGACCGTGAGCCCGAGGCCGACGACCGCGCCGATCATCCCCAGCGCCCGGCCACGCATCGTTGGTGGAAAGGTGGCGGTGACGATCGCTGTCGTGTTCGCCGAAACCATGCTGGCGCCCAGCGCCTGCAGGACCCGGGCGGCGATCAGCCCGCCCGCCGAGGTGGCGAGGGCGCACGCCGCCGAGCCGACGACGAACACGGCGAGGCCACCGAGGAACAGGCGCCGGCGCCCCACGCGGTCCCCGAGCCGTCCGAACGGGAGCAGCAGCAGCGTCAACGTGAGCAGGTAGGCCAGCGAGACCCACCCGATCGTCGTCACCGAGACGCCGAACGTGTGCTGCAAGGTGGGGAGCGCCACGTTCACGATGCTCGAATCGAGCGTGGACATGAACGTGCCGAGGGCGACCGTGGCGAAGACCGGCCAGGGAGCGACCGGGGCGGCGGGGTTGGCGGGGGGAGAGGTCATCGTGTCCCCCAAAGTGGCTTCGCGGAGCCCCCGGCGCAAGTCCTTGCGGATCAGGTATCATTGGAGGCGTTCCGATCCCGGGTCTTGCGACCGTCGCGTGCCCGACCACCGCGTGCTCCGCGCGCCCAGCCTGAGGCGACCGATGTCTCCCATCCCCCGACCCCTGCGGGCCGTCGCCGCGCCTGCGCTGGCGCTGGCCGCGGCCGTCCTGTTGTTCGCCGGCGGCTGCTCGAGCGACGAGGACGTGCCGACCGGACCGCCGCCGATCTATTCCTCGATCACCATCAGCGGCCCCGACACCGTCCTGATCGACGATTCCGCCGTATTCACCGCCGTCGTGCTCGATACGGCCGGCCAGGTCGTGATCTCGCCTCAGCTCACCTGGAGCACGAACCTGCCCGCGCTGGCCACCGTCAACAACGCGGGCGTCGCGCGCGGTGTCAGCGAGGGCGACGTCGAGGTTCGCGCCACCGGTGGCGGCACGCTGTCGAACGCCGGCAATCTCGCCGTCATCCAGGGCTACGGCTGGGTGGACCAGTCCGATGCATTGTCCTCGCTCGTCAACCTGCGCGGCGTCCACTTCGTGAGCAACCGCCAGGGCTGGATCGTCGGCGCGTTGGGCACGATCTTCGTCACGACCGATGCCGGCAAGACGTGGACGACCCAGACCTCGCTGTCGACCGGCTACACGTTGAACGCCGTGGCGTTTGCCAATGCGAGCATCGGCACGATCGTCGGCTCGGCGGGGCGGGTCCTGCGCACCACGAACGGCGGCGTCAGCTGGTCGGCGCTGCTCGGGGTGGATACCGATGGTGGCAAGAGCCTCAACGACGTCTACTTCCAGGATGCGGATCGCGGCTGGATCGTCGGCAACGGTGGCCTGATCCTGCGCACGAGCAACGGCGGCGCGTCGTGGACGCGCGTCCTGCCGGGCGTCACGTCGGCGAACCTCGAGGGCGTCTCGTTCCCGGACGCGACCGGCGCCGTCGCGCCCCCCCCGGACGATCCGTTCGGCCGCGGCTGGATCGTCGGCGACGGGGGGACGATCCTCTCCTCCGACGACTTCGGGCAGTCGTGGAGCATCGTCACGCCGTTCGCGACCAGTGACAACCTGCTCGGGGTGGTGCGCCTCGGGACGGCTCAGTCGATCGCCGTAGGCGCCAATAATCGCGTTCTGTTCAGCTACGCGAGCGGCGACAGCGCCCTGTGGAGCCTGGCGAGCGCGCCGACACCGTTCACCAACTTCACCGCGGTTACCTGGTCGGGGTCGAACATCGCTTGGTTTCCAGGCTACGCGTGGGCCGCGGGCAAGCGCTCCGACGGCTCGGTGCCGGTCGTGCTCTTCAGCGCCGACGCCGGCGTGTCGTGGACGGAACAGCTCCTGCCCAACGACGCGCCCCTGATCGGCAACGGGATCGAGGACGTGTTCTTCCGCGACGACCGGCGCGGCTGGGCCGTCGGGTCGTCGGGGCTCGTGCTCCACACCGCCACGGGAGGGTACTGATGATCCTCGGCAAGAAGGTCCGCTTGCGCGCGTTCCGCGAGGACGACTTGAAGAGCGCCATCACGTGGATCAACAACCCGGTCGTCACGCGTTACCTGACGGACATGCGCCCGCGTTCGATCGTCGAGGAACGCGCCTGGCTCGACCGCGCGATGCGCAACGACGATCCGACCGCAGTCATGTTGGTGATCGAGACCAGCGACGGCGAGTACGCCGGTAGCGTCGGGCTCATGCACATCGACGTGCGCAACCGCCACGCCGAGGCGGGCATCGTGATCGCGCGGCCCGAGGACTGGGGCCGCGGGCTCGGCACCGAGGCGATGCAACTCATCCTGCGGCATGCCTTCGAGGAGCTGAACCTGCATCGCATCCTGCTTCGCGTGTTCACCTTCAACGAGCGCGCGATCAAGTCGTACGTGAAGCTCGGGTTCGTCGAGGAGGGCCGCCTGCGGGAGAACATGTTCCGCCACGGCGCCTGGCACGACACCGTGCTGATGGGCATCCTGGCGGACGAGTACTTCGCCCGGCACGGGCGCACCGAGGACGGCGACGTGGTCGACACCGCCCCGCCGCGCTAGGAGGGATCGCACCGTGCGTCGCATCGTGCTCGACGGCTACAACGTGATCCTGCGCAGCCCCGCCTTCGCTCCCGACGAGCGGCGGGACCTCGAGGCCGCCCGCAGCAAGCTCGAGAACCTGTTGTCCTGGGCGGTCGGCTCGTTCGGCGACGTGCGCTTCGTCATCGTCTACGACGGCGCCGACCTGCCGGGTCAGGCGCGGCGCCGCGCGACCGGCGTGCGCGATGCGGCCGGTGCGGCCCGCATCGACGTGCGCTTCTCGACGCCGCCGCAGAAGGCCGACGACCTGATCAAGACGCTGGTCGACGAGTGGAGCGACGACGACGACACGATCACGGTCGTCACCTCGGACCTCGAGATCGCCTCACACGTGCGCGCCGCCGGCGCCACCGTCGTGTTCAGCGACCTGTTCGCCGCCAGCCTGTTCCCCGAGCGGGCCGAATCGCAGCTGCGCGACCAGATGAAGCAGGTGCGCAGCGGGAAGGCGGGGCCCGGTGGCAAGAAGCGGAAGGCGCGCGGCGGGCCGCCGGCCTCACCGACCGCCGACGGCTCGGACGCCGAGACCAAGCCCGGGCCCGGCCGCGTCTCGGACAAGGAAGCCGACGAGTGGCTGCGCCTGTTCGAGGAGCAGCGGAAGAACGAGGAGCTGCACTAGGGCGCTTGGCGCCGCGGCCGGCGTCGGACGCTCCGTGAATTCGCCTCGAGCCACCGCGCGAAGGACTCGGCATCGAGCTTGCGGGTCGACAGGGCGAGAATCGCCGCAACGGTGTCCGCTTCCCCGGCCTCGAGCCGTCGTCCGTTCAGTTCGAGAAAGAGACCCGCCAGTGTCAGCGCGACGCGCTTGTTTCCATCGACAAACGGATGGCTGCGCGTGATCGCGTGGGCGTAGGACGCGGCCAGCGCGAACGCGTCGGGGGCGGCGTACGCATGAAGCTGGCGCGGGGCGGCCAGCGCCGCAGCGAGGCGACCCTCGTCGACGCCGATGCCTTCCCCTCCGTGCTCGGCGATGAGCCGTTCGTGGATCGCGCGGACGACGGACGCCGGAATCCAGCGTGGCTCACGCTTCACTTCGCCAGTTCACGCAGCGCATTGCGGTACCGGGCCATGAATCCCTCGGCCAGGTCGATCGCCTCGGCGAACTCCGGATCGTACGGCGAAAGCCGAAACCCGCCCGGAGTCTCAGTGAGGTAGATCTCGTCCCCGTCGCTCACGTGCATCGCCTTCACCGTCTCGGCGGGAAGCGTGACGCCGAGCGAGTTGCCGACCTTCCGGATCCTGAGCTTGACCATGGTGCCTCCTTGTGTATGCACCGACGTTATAACACCATGGAGAAGCCGTCAAGCGGGGGATGCTCGGTGCGCCAAGCGAAATCAGCGCGCCGCCTTCCGCGCGTGCGTCGACTTCTTCACTGCGCGACGAATGGGCGACAAACCCAGCAGCGGATTCACCGGTGCGGGCGGCATCTCGAAGTGGGCCGCCTTCCTCCGTTTCTCCGCCGCCGCGGTCATGGGCTTCGCCGGCGCGTGCTCCTTCGTGTACCAGGCCAGGTAGCGCGCGTGGTGCTTCGGGCGCTTCTCGGCGATCCAGGCCACCAGGTCGTCCCCGTTGGTGAAGCGCGCCACCACGTCCGACAGCTCGCCGCGCCGCTCGCAGTTGCGGGCGTCGTACTTCTTGCACAGCACCGGGTGCGTGCCGTGCACGGTGCAGCTGCCGACGGGCGAGAGCTTTTCGCACACCGTCTCGAACTGCACGTACCAGTGGTTGCCCTTCTCGACGTACATCCAGATGTTCTTGTGATAGAGCAGCCACACGTACTGGTCGTACTGCCACGGCGTATCGGGAGCGTCGACCTCGACGGCGACGTACGTGCAGCAGCGCACGCAGCCGGCGCAGAGCATCATGTTCTGGGCCGGCGTGAGCGGGCCGTCCTCGGGAATCGTCACGGCGGTCAATGGGATCTTCAGGTCGTTGGCCATGGCCACAGTCTCCACACCACCGCGCAGGCGACAAGCGAAAACCCCCGGCGATCGCTCGCCGGGGGCCTCGGATGCAGCGGATGCAGCGGGAACGCCGGGGACGGTCAGTTCGCCGCGGTCGCGCCGTCGGTCCGCTCGGGAGCCACGACCACGTAGGGCAGGCCCCACGCCTTCGAGTCGTACGGCGCGATGTCGTCGAACAACGTGCCGTTCGACAGCGCGTTGACCGCCAGGTGCTTGAACCCGCCCGCCAGCGGCGTCAGGAAGCGGCCCTGGCACGTGCCGTCCTCCATGCGACGCAGCGGCATGCGGCCCCAACGCGAGTAGAGGACCACCTTGTCGGTCAAATCGGCGGTCACGGCCGTCACGTGCACCGGCGTCGCCGGCGGCAGGCGCAGCAGCTCGCTGCGATTCTTCAGTTCCAGCGGATCGGTGACCGTCACGTCGACGTCGCCGGCCTGGATGCGCACCGACAGGATCTGGCGCGAGCCCTCGTCCGAGGTGATCTCGGCGCCGGAGGCGGCACGCAGCCGCCAGCGCGACCAGCCGTCGCGGTGGCCGTCCTCGGCGTCCTCGCGCTCGTCGTCGCTGTCGTCGTCCCCCTCGTCGCCGGACACGCAGCGCTTCCGCACGAACACGGCCTTCCGCACCGATGTGTCGGCAAGCCGCTTCCTGATCCAGTCGCCACGGACGACTTCGCCTCCGATGGTGTCCGGCCGGGTCACCACGTTGAACGTGCCGAGCAGGCGATCGACGATCCTCACGTGGGCGACGCGGGTCAGCGTGTCGGGCTCGGTGATCTCGACCACGTAGCGCCGCTCGTGGCTGCGGATGAGGCGGAACCAGAATCCGGGGTCGATCGGCGCGTCGAGCGTCGGCTGGCCGCCGAACTGAAACGCGAACGACGGGTCGGCCATGTCGGTCTTGGCCGCGTCGCCGTCGGCGTAGGTGTCGATCTCGAACTCCTCGGCCGGCAGCGCCGAGGCTTCCGCCTGGACGCCCGCGCTCGAGGCGTAGAGCGCTGCGGGGTTTGCGCCGTCGCCGTTGTCGGCCACGGGGTTGCTGGAGTTGGAGCACCCGGCCGCGACCGTGAGGACGAGGAGCAGGGCTGGGAGCGCACGCAGGGACGTCATGGCGACCTCTCGATCAAGGGCAAGGGCTTCGGATGAACGCCCGGGGACGCGGGCGGCACGGCAACTTCGCCCATCAAGAGTAGCAGCGCCTGTGCCATTGGGGGGCATCTACGGCCATCGCCGTGCGGGTCGCCGCCAAGTTGCGGTGCCACCGTGTCTTGGCCGGGGGTGCTCCTTGGCCGACCGGCCGCGCCGGGGGCGTTCGCGGCATCGGAGCGACGCGGCGTGGCGTCCGGCCACGGACGCCTGCGCGTTCGAGTTGCCCGGATCGGGACACTCGTCGGTCGAGGCCCGAACGCACGACGGGGCCCCGAACCAGGTTCGGGACCCCGCGTGCAAGTGCGTGAATCGGCTCGAGGATCGGGCGTGGAGTCTAGAGGCCCTTGACGTTCACCGAGTTGTCGAGGCTGACCGTCAGCGTCTGGCCGGCCTTTACCACCGGGTCGGGGCCGCGCGTCAAGAGCGCCGCCGCCGTTCCGGCCGCCGCACCCGCCGCGGCGCCCTTGGCCGCATCGCCTCCGCTGCCGCCGATGATCTTGCCGAGGATCGCGCCGGCCGCGGCGCCGCCGACGACCTTCGTGGCGTCGCCCTTCGTGCCCGAGGCGCCCTCGATCGGCGCGCCGACGGTGTCGATCGCGTACGAACTTCCGTTCGCCTCAATCGAATCGTAGGCCAGCACCATCTTGCCCTTGCCCGATGCCTTGCCGGGGCGCACCGCCTCGACGACATGGCCGTTGACCGTCGAGCCGGCCGGGAAGATGACCTTGCCGTCGACCACGACATCCTCGGCCAGCGTGCCCGAGAACGTGTCGCCGGCGACCTTGTCCTTGGTGCTGACCGCGGTCGGGAACGACACCTTGATCGGCGTTCCGGCCGCGACCGTGATCCCCGGATCGACCTTGGCCGGCGCGGGCTTGGGCGTGGGCTTGGGCGCCGGCGGCCTGGGCTTGGGCGTCGTCGTCGTCGTCGTCGTCGTCGTCGTCACCGGCGCCTCGACGACGATGAGCGTCGTGTCGGGGCTCGGTGCGGTCGCATCCGGCAGGTCGCTCATCGACAGCGTGGAATCGGTCGACGTCCCGCCGGGCATCTCTTCCTTGGGCGCGCAGCCCGTAGCCACCAGCGTGGTGGCCACGAGGCCGAGCACGAACAGGTGGGTCCACTGTCGCTTCATGCGTTCCTCCTTGGGTTGTTGCGGCGGTCGCACGGCATCGTGCGGCCGAAAGTCTCCTGGGCCGACGAGGGCAGTATAGGGGCCACCCCGCGGGGCGTCATCTGCCGGGTTCGGCCTCGCCCGCGAACCGTGCATGGCAACGCCCGCCGGGGGGAACACCGGCGGGCGTCCGGACCGCCCGCTCCGCAGCGGGCCGCCCGTTCGCTTGTGGAACGCGCGGGGTCAGTCGCCCTTGCGGCTCCGGCTGGTCTTCTCGTTCTTCTCGCTCTTCGTGCTCCGCTGGCTCTTCGCGCTCTTCGCGCTCTTCGTTTCCCGGACCTCGAGCCCGTTGCGCCCGAAGCGCACGTCATCGTCGAGCACCACGGCCCGCTGCTTCTTGAGCTGTCCCGGGGGCCCGCCGTGCGGGTGCACGGGGTGGACCGGGTGGTGACGATAGCGATCGGGCACGACCGTGATCGAGCGCGGCACGTGCCGCAGCTCGACGCCCACGAACGGGCCGCGATAGCCCGAGGCGCGGAACCAGTAGCCGCTGTCGTTGATGTACCAGTAGCGGCCATAACGGTACAGATCGTAACCGCGATGCTCGACGTAGTAGACCCGGCTCCTCGGCACGAGGACGACTTCGGGCTCGTCGTCGAAGACGACCACGGGCGCCGGACGGTTTCCGAGACGAATGTTGATGTCCGCGGAGACCTCGGCGCGCACCGGGGTCGGGTCGACGAGCAGGACGGTCGCAAGCACGACGGCCGTCGCGACGGCGACAGACGCGGCGCGGGCAGTACGGCGCGACGAAGGGTGGAGCGGCACGGTGCGGAGCATGGGGGTCCTCCTTCGGCCAAGACGTCCGCCCCGGTTCACGAGCGCATCCGTGGGGATGCATCGCCGGGGCGATCGCCGGTGACGCCGGGAAGGAGTGCAATGCCCGTGCCACCGGGACAGCCATTGCAGGCTGCAACGAACGGACGCAGCAACAAGGAGTTACGGGGGCATGCCCGGCGGGGAGCCGGATACGGACGAGCCGGGCGTGTCGGAAGTGCACGTCCCGGCGGTCGGGGTGCGGCCGGTCGGCCGCACTGTCCCGGGCCCGAATTGGGGCCCTGGGGTCTCAGCCGGCGGCGCCCGGGCCGGCCGCGACGCCGGCCATCCCCTCGAGAATGGCGATCCGTTTCTGCAGCGGGGGATGGGTGCCGAACAGCTCGGCGACCTCGCCGTCGCGTTCGTTGACCTTCAGCCCACGCGGATCGGTGATGCACAGGTGCGCCGAGCCCTGGCTGATCAGCTGCGTCGGCTGGTGTGCGGCGCCGATCTTCCTGAGCGCCGCCGCGAGCCCGAGCGGGTTGCGCGTCAGTTCCGCGCTCGACGCATCGGCCAGGTACTCGCGCGAACGGGACACCGCGAGCGCCAGCAGGCGCGCGACGAACGGGGCGAGCACCGCGACCAGGATCCACACCACGAACAGCAATGCCATGCCCCCGCCGCCGCCGTCACCGGAGCGGCGCGAATTGCTGCGGCTGCGGCCCGCGTTTCCGCCCGAGTGATACAAGCCGCGCCGCGCGACGTCCGACAGCAGCGCCGCCGCGCCGAGCAGCGCGGTGACCAGCGTCATCGCGCGGATGTCGAGGTTGCGCACGTGCGACATCTCGTGGCCGATCACGCCCTGCAACTCCTCGCGATCGAGTGACTCGAGCAGGCCGCGGGTGACCGCGATCGAGGCGTGCGCGGGATCGCGCCCCACCGCGAACGCGTTCGGGTCGGAATCGGGAACGACGTACGTGGCCGGTTTCGGCAGGCCCGCCGCGATCGCCATCTCCTCGACCACGTTGACGAACTGGCGCTCCAGCGGATCCCCGAGGTCGGCCGGCTGCGCCTGCGTCGAGGCGAGGACCTGCGCGGCGCCGCCGAACCAGCTGTTCGCCGCGTGGAAGAGGCCGAACAGCAGCGCGACGGGAGTCGCCAGCGGAAACGCGAGCGCGCCGTCCCCGGCCGGATTCCAGCCGAGGAGGAACACGTCGAGCCCCAGGCCGAGGAAGAGAACGAGCGCGAAGAAGCCCACGAGCAGCAGGACCGAGTTGCGCCGATTCTCGGCCTGCAGCTCGTAGAACGTCGTGCGCTGCGGCGAATCGGGCACTACGAGAGCGACAGGTCGACGGTCGGCACGACCTTGTCCGCCTCGGGCACGGCGAGGAACTCGGACGGCTGGAAGCCGAACAGCTGCGTGACCAGGTTGCCGGGAAACACCTGCTGCGCGGTGTTGAACTTCATCACGACGTCGTTGTAGAACTGTCGCGCGAAGCCGACCTTGTTCTCCGTCGCGGTCACTTCTTCCTGCAGTTGCAGCGCGTTCTGGTTGGACTTGAGTTCCGGATAGTTCTCCATCACCGCGAGCAGCCGCCCGAGGCCCTGCGACAGTTCGGCCTCGGCGTCGCCGCGATCCTTCATCGACGTGGCGCCGAGCGCGCGCGCGCGCGCGTTCATCACTTTCTCGAGCGTGTCCTGCTCGAACTTCATGACGCCCTTCACCGTGTTGACCAGGTTGGGAATCAGGTCGGCGCGCCGCTTGAGCTGGACGTCGATCTGCGCCCAGGCGTTCTGCACCTGGTTCTTGAGCTGGACCAGGCCGTTGAACTGGCCGACCAGCCAGAGGGCGATCACGACCGCGACGCCGACGAGAAACAGCAGGGCCATGAAGATCATCGATTTCCTCCGGGTGGGACCTCGAACGGCAGGGAGCGGGCGACGGATGTCACCGGCGTGTGCCGTCGATGCACTACGTGGCGCCACCCGGCCGGTTGCACCCACCCGGCGGCGAGGCGGCGAGACGGAGCCTAGTCGGTGCGGCGCGCCTGCGCTAGAGTCCCGGCGGGCGCGGCGGATCCGCCGGCGCCCATGGCGCGCAGGCGCCGCCACCCCCGGCGGCGTCCGAGGCGCGCCCTGCCAACCCCGCCCGGGGCAGGAGGAAGCAGATGGAGATCAGGATCAATTACTGCACGGAATGAAACTACCTTCCGAGGGCCTCCAGTTTGGCGGCCGATCTGAAGCAGAAGTTCGGGGTCGACTCGATCCTCAAGCCGGGGCACGGCGGCGTCTTCGACGTCTTCGCCGACGGCGCCCTGGTCTACTCGAAGAAGGAAACCAAGCGGTTTCCCAACCCCGGAGAAGTCGACGCCCTGATCGAGGCGATGGGCGCGAAATAGCGGCGGCGGGCCGGCGCGGATCGCACGTTCGCGCCAGCTCCCGTGGCGTCGCATCCCGACCCGTCCTGGCGAGGACCCCACGTGGCCGAGCAGAAGTTCAACGACCTGGGTGATCCGATCTGCCCGCAGTGCGGCTCCGAGGACACCGCTCCCATCCACCAGGAGCCGATGTGGGCGAGCAACGACGAGCCCGATCCCGAGGTGAAGGATCCGCCGTGGTATCGCTGCCTGGCCTGCCGGCACAAGTGGCGGACGGACCTAGCGCGCGGTCGGTGACTCGTCCAGCCTGAGGCTCGGCCGCCGCCCGGCGTCGAGCGTCGCGCGTGTGCCGAGCGGCAGCGTCAGCGATGGCCGCGCGGTGTGGCCGTAGGGGAAGCGCCAGGCGACCGGCACGCCGAGGTCGCCCAGGCGATCGCGCAAGACGTCCTCGAGTGTCCACCCCGCGTCCTTCTCCGGGTGGCACGCCGGGAAATCCCCCAGCACGATGCCGCGCACGCCGTCGAACACGCCCGCCCGGCGCAGTTGCGTGAGCATGCGGTCGATGCGGAACGGCGGCTCGACCACGTCCTCGAGCAGCAGGATCGCGCCGCGTGCATCGAGCTCCTCGGGACAACCGATCGACGAGACGATCAACGACAGGCAGCCGCCGACCAGCCGACCGCGCGTGCGTCCCGGTACGATCGTGCGCGCCGCCGGCGGCGCAAAGCGCAGGCCGCGGGCGCCGTCGCCGAACAGCACGGCGTGGAAGCTCGCCGCGTCGTAGCCGCCGCTGCGCGAGACGCCGGGCCCGGCCGGGCGGCCGTCACGCGACGCACGATCGCCGGTGGCAAGCAGCCGCTGTGCGCTCGCCAGCGTGGCGCCACCGGTGCGCGCGCCGTCGGCCAGTTCCCACGCGGCCATCGGCCCGTGGAACGAGACGAGGCCGGCGCGGGCACAGGCGAGGTGGATCGTGGTGTTGTCGGAGAAACCGCAGAAGATCTTGGGGTGCTTGCGCAGGAACTTCGGGGTCAGCGCGTCGACGATGCGGGCCGTGCCGTAGCCACCGCGCGCAGTGAAAATTGCCTTCACTTCGGGATTGGCCCACAGCGCGACAAGGTCCACCTTGCGCCGGTCGTCGTTGCCGGCGAGGTAGCGCGTGCGCGACAGCACGCCGGCGCCCAGGCGGACGCGCAGTCCGTGGCGCTCGAGTGTGCGCACGCCGCGCACGAGGCGCGCGTGGGGCACGGGGCCGGCGGGGGCGACGACAGCGACGAGATCGCCGCGCCGCAGGGCCGTCGGCCGCAGCAGCGCGGTCACTACCGGGCCAGCTCGCCGGCGACGTTGCCGGGCAGCGTCTCGGTCAGCTCGAATCCGCCGTCCCCGCCGACCGCGTGCCAGTACCACGACGTCCACAGTCGTCGCGTCGTGTCGTAGCGGCTCACGCCCTGGTTCGTCGTCGCCCACACCATGCGGCCGTCCCCGGCGAGGTCGTAGATCAGGTCGCCCGAGATGCGCGAGTTTTCGGGCGAGAACTGGCGCCACTCACTCTTCCTTGGCCGGTAGAGCACGACTCCTCGCAGGCCCTCGAGTCGCGTCGGGCCGAAGCGGCCGGTGCCGATCCACAACGCATCGTCGAGGAGGAGCAGTCGCGTCACCGAAGCGTCGACCATGAACTTGTGCCGGTGGACGCGGAACGTGCGGTTCCTGCGGTCATAGCTGACCACCCCGCCGAGCTGGCCATCGCCGCCGGTGAATCCGCCGGCAAGCCCGAACCAGAGGGCGTCGTCGGTGACGATGGTGGGCCCCGGCACGTTGCGCAGCCGGCCCGTGGCGAGGAGTTGCATGAGGCGATCCTCGGGAAACTCCCGCGGCAGGCCAAGGCGCACCTCGCGGCCCCAGCGCTCGGCCTCGGGCTCGGTGACCGCGGGCCAGCCGCGGTCCTCGCCGTTCTCGAGGAGCGCGAAGCCAGAGTCGCGCTTGGCCAGCGCGAATCCCTGGCCCAGCTCGATCGTGGTGCGACCGGAAAACTGGTCGAACAGGCCGCCTGCGAACACGAGCACCTGGTCGAATCGGTTGGCCGGTGGCGCGTCGATCGGTCCGATCGCCGGGCGGGTCCATCTCCCGGTGCGGGGATCGAACGAGACGCTCATCGCGCGGCCCGACGAGTCGACGCCGGTGTGGGCGTTCACCGTGGCACCGGCGACACCGTCCACGTTCTCCAGATCGAGCCCGAGCAGGGCGGGCACGGCCGGTCCCTCGCCGTCGGCGGCCAAAACGGCGCCCGGCAGGGCGAGCAGGAGGGCGAAAACGGACACGGTGGATGCAAGGGAGCGGATCATCGGTCTCAGGGGAGCCTCCGGGCGCCGGCCAGACGAGGGATCGACCTGGAGCCTAGCACAGCACCCGCGCCAACGAAGCCGTGCCGCAGCCCGTTCGGCTGGGCTAGACTTGAGGGGCAGCGATCGCGGTCCCTGGTTCTGGCCCCCATTGGAAAAGCACCCGAGGCGTCATGCTCACGGCCAGTCACCTGTACCAGTACACCTCGTGCCCGCGCTGGTCGTGGAACGAGTTGCACGGGGACCCGAAGCGCAAGCGCGGCCCCTCCGCCTTTCTCAAGAAGCTCCTCGCCGACGGTATCCAGCACGAAGAGTCGATCTACGCCTCGCTCCAGCCTGCCCGCGTGCCCTACGTCAGCGACCGGGCGGTCGGCCAGGCGGAGACGGCGCGCCTCATGGCCGCCGGGGCCCCGCTCATCGCGCAGGCGGTCCTGCGCGCAGCGGACGGTCGGGTCGGGATCGTCGACCTGCTCGAGCGCCTGCCGGGTCGCTCCGCGCTGGGCGACTTCACGTACGAGCCGGTCGAGATCAAGACCGCGCGCGCGATCAAGCCCGTCTACAAACTGCAGCTCGCGTTCTACGCGGACCTGCTCGCCGGCGTGCTCGGTGCCTGGCCGGTCTCCGCGCACGTGATCCTCAACGACGGGTCACGCACCTCGTTCGACCTCGCCGAGGTGCGCGACCAGTACGACGAGTTGCTCGCCGGGCTGCGCTCCGTCGCCGCGGGCGTCGAGCCGCCGGTCCATATCAGCTCGACCTGCGGCGATTGCCCATGGGAGCTCACCTGCCTACCCCACGCCGAGACGATCCGCGACGTGTCGCTCACCTACGGGATGCAGCGCCGAACCGCACACGACCTGCGCGGCCGGGGAATCGCCACTCTGCCCGCGCTGGTCGAGCTCGATCCGGCGGACGTCGCGCAGTGGACGGGACTGGGCCTGTCGGCGGCGCGGCTGCTGGTGACCCAGGCCCGTGCGCTCGAGGAGGGCGTCGCCCTGTGGCGCGGCCCGGCCGAGTTCGAGCGAGCGCCCGTCGACCTGTACTTCGACATCGAGGGCGATCCCGAGCACGACGTGCTCTACCTGTTCGGCGTGCTGGTGCGCGAGCAGGGGGGCGCCGAGACCTACCGCGCCTTCGTCGCCGAGCGGCCGGAGGTCGAGGCGCGCGCCTTTGGTGAGCTGCTCGACTTCTTCGATTCGCTGCCGGGGGCGCCGGTCTATCACTATCACCACTACGAGCGCGCCGCCCTGCGCCAGCTCGGCCAGTGGCACCATGTCGACGCCGGGCGCATCGCCACGATCCTGTCCCGCCTGCGGGACCTGCACCGCGACCTGTCGATGTCGGTCGTGCTCCCGGTCTATTCGTACTCGCTGAAGGCGGTCGCCAAGTACCTGGGCCACGCGTGGCGCCACCCCGACGCCAGCGCCGCGCAGTCGATGTACTGGTACTCGTCGTGGCTCAAGACGGGGGATCGTCGGCACCTCGACGACGCCGTCGAATACAACGAGGACGACTGCCGGGCCACGCGCGTGCTCAAGGAGTGGCTCGCCGCGGGACCGCAGGCTGGGATCGTGGCGGCGGTCGCCAGCGCACCGGTGGGGGGCGCCCCCCGCGGCCCCGTCGTCGGCGCCTAGAAACACGAAGCCCGCCGGGACGATGAGGTCGCGGCGGGCGGTCCGGCACGAATCGAAAGTCTTCTACCGGTACTCGGCCTTCATCGCGCCCCAGCTCGTGGCCACGGCCACCGGCTCGCCGATCGCATCGCCGGCCACGTTGGCCTCGGAGTAGGTGTGGCACTCGGGCAGGCCCATCGTGTCGGAAGTCAGGGTCAGGCGGCCCGCGGCCGACTTCGACATCGCCAGCACCAGGGCGGGCGTGCGGCCCCCGCGGCCGGCTTCGACCGTCAGGTTCAGCCGGGTGCCGCTCAGGCCGCGCGTCACGCCCGTCAGCGACAGGTGATGCGCCTCGGGCAGCTCGCCCAGCGCCAGCACCAGCACGCACTCCTTCGACCAGTCGACACCCGCGGGCAGCGCTTCGGCGGCGACGGCCAGGCCCTCGTCGGCCATCCGCTCGTTCCACTTCTCCCACTGGGCGGCGCTGTGCAGCACCATCGCGACGGGGGCCATCCAGGCGCTCATCGTGTAGTTCTCGACGGTGCGGCAGGCGGACGACTTGTTCGCGCGCTCGGCGGCACCGTTCCCGGGGGCGGCGGCGGCCAGCGAGGCCGTCATCATCAGGGTCAGGGCCATCGCGGCCAGGGCCGCGGTCTTGGTTTGCGTGCGAGCGTTCATCGGACACCTCCAGGAGCTTGCTGCCGTTCGGGTGGGGGCCTCGTGCCCCCGACGAGGCTTGCAGATCGCAATGTCCATGCCGTATCAGTCCAGCCGAAGACTGGACTCCTAACTTCAATAAAATCAATGCTTTGCGTTGTAATCGTTCGTGAAGAGCCAAGCTTTGCCTGCGGCGGCATGGTGAGGAATTCCCCGATGCTCGGGGCCTCGGCGCGTGGAGCGGATGCCCCGTAGCCGGTTGCGCCAGGCGCCGCCGAAGGCGCACACTCGGCTGGTGAGACCGGTCACGTTTCGAAATCGAATCCCTAGCGGAGCACTTCACTGCGTTGCTTTTGCTGCCTTCATTGCCGGGGCGGTGGGGCTCGGACCGCTTCCAGCGCGGGCGCTCTCGCTTGCTGCGACGCCCGGGGAGTTCGCTCCGGTGTCGCCTGGATCGGTGTCCCGTGTCTTCGGCCGCGTTACCACGGCGGTCTCCGGCTTCGACGCCGATGGCGTGTTGCGCACGCATGTCGTGCTCGTCGACGGGGCGGGGCGGGAGACTGCACGCTTTGCCGTGCCGGGCGGAGTCATCGGCGATGCCCGCTGGGTCGTCGATGGCGTGCCCGCATTCTTCGTCGGCGAGACGGTCGAGGTCGCGCTCGCCGATTCGCGGGCCGGGTGGACGATCGCCGCGGGGGACGACGCGGTCGTGCGCCTCGAGCCGACGTTCGACGGGCGCTCCGGCGCGCTGCTCGAGGACGAGGTCCCGACCGTGCAATCGCTCACGCCCGACCTGGGCGGCGCGACGCCCGGGGTTGGTACGCTCGTCACCGTGCGCGGAGCCCGCTTCGGCGCCACGCAGGGGGACTCGCGCGTCACCTTCCAGGGACTCTTCGAGCGTGTCGACGCGCCGGTCGTGTCGTGGTCGGACGACGTCGTCGAGTGCCGGATCCCGCAACCGGGGTTGCTCGGTGTGCCGCAGGTGCTCACCGGCACGGTCAAGGTGTGGACTGCCGCCGGCGGCTGGAGCGACGGCCACCAGTTCAACAACGGGCCGCGTTTCCGCGTGCTCTACCAGTGGGCGGGCGATCATTGGCCGAAAGCACGCCTGCCCGTGCGCGTGTGGCTCAACCCGGAAGGCTTTCCCGGCGGCGCTGGCGCGGCGTCGATGGTTGCGGCGTCGTTCGCCGGTTGGAACACCGCGGGCTCGTACGCCCGCCTCGAGTACGCGGGCCTGACCCATGCCGAGGCCGGACCGCACGTTGGCACCGGTGTGCGCTCTGGTGACGGTCGCAACACGGTCCGCTGGCGCACGGTCTGGCCGCACGACCCGGGGATTCTCGCCATCACCTGGTCGCTGATCGACACGCTCACGTACGAGCGTCGAGAGGTCGACATCGAGATCAACGGCGCCGATCACCGCTGGACGACGGCCGACGAGGGGGATCTGGACGCCTTCGACCTGCCATCGACCCTGACGCACGAGTTCGGGCACTGGCTCCGGCTCGGACACACGCAGCTTGTGGCCAGCGTCATGCGTTTGGTCGTGGCACCAGGGCAAAGACGTCGTGAAGTCTCCGCTGCGGACCGCTTCGGGGCCTCCTTCATCCACCCGTCCTACGGTACGCTCACGGCTCCCGCGGCGATCGCCGAGGACGCCCCGCTCATGCTCACGGTGATCGCGCGCGATCGCAAGGGCGACCTCCAGCCCGGCCTTGCCGCCGGACGCCTCCGGTCCTACCTGGTGCCGCTCGACGGAACCACGATGCCGTCACCGCTCGACTCGGCGCTCGACGTGCCGCCGCTCGAAGTCGTCTTCGGCGACCGGCCGACCGACGGCGACGGGGCCACGACGGTGCGTTTCGAGCGCGTGCCGCGGGGGCTGTACCGCATCGAGGTGACGGTCGACGGCCAGCTCGTGCGACCGGTGCCGGTCGTGCGCGCCGGGGATGCGCCGATCGTCCCGGCGTCGACACTCGCGTTCGCCGGCGTGACGCCACAGCCACTGGCGTCAGGCATGCGGGGGATCGTGCGCTTCTCGCTGCCACAGTCGACGCAGCTGAAGCTCGACCTGTACGATGTGCGCGGCGCGCATGTGCGCTCCGTCGCCAATGAACGATTCGCCGCCGGCGCGCACGAGCTGCCGCTGTGGACGCGGGACGAGGGAGGAACGACGATGGCTCCGGGGATCTACTTCCTGCGCATGACCGCGATCGCCGGTGCGACGTTTGCGCCGCAGACGAGGCGCGTCGTGGTGCTGCCATGAGCGCGCAGGCTCCCGGTCTTCGGGCCGGGCTCGCCGCGACCACGGCCGCCGCGCTGTTCCTGGTCGCCGCGTTCGACGCCTTTGGCGTCGGTCAGCTGCCGCGTTGGGTGCCGACGGCCGACAAGGCGCACCCGCGCCTCCAGTTCGGCGACTCGCTGATCTCGATCAACAATCGCTGCGCGGTGAAGGAGAACGAGCTCTCGCCGTCGATCCGCCCGATCTACGTCAACGCGAAGCCCGTGGCTTTCTGCTGCACGACGTGCCCGGCGATCTTCATCCAGGGCCCCGAGCCCTACCTGCTGCGCATGAAGGCGGCGTTCACCGACCCGGTGCACCCGGACCGCGCCGCCAGGATCCAGGCCCCGCTGCGCTACCACGTGAATTGGGAAGTGTTCTTCTTCTCCGATCGCGCCAGCATGGACGAGTTCCGCAAGCGTCCGACCGACTACTGCGGCTGGCTGACCGATCCGGTCAACGGCGTGCGCTTCCGGCCGGGGCCGGCGTCGCCGCGCGTGGTCCACGCCGGACGGACGTACTTCTTCACCAGCGACTCGACCCGCACGAAGTTCCAGGCCGTGCCGATCGACTACGCCTACCGCAAGGGAGCCTGATGCGCCGGGTCCTGCCGGCGTCGATTCTTGCGCTCACCGTGCTCGCCGCGCTCGCGCCCGGCGCCAGCGACGCGTTCCGCTACGTCAAGACCGCCGATCCCGTTCACCCGCGGATCAAGTATCCGGACTCGCTCGTGTCGGTGAACGACCGGTGCATCGTGGCCGGCACGCCGTTGTCGACGATGATCCGCCCCACCTACGTCAACGGCAAGCCGATCGGCTATTGCTGCTCGGCCTGCCCGCGCGTGTTCGTGCGCGATCCCGAGGCGTGGCTGAAGGACAAGGGCGTGGCGTTGCGCTGCGTCGTCGAGCCGACGAAGCCCGCCGTGCTCAAGGTGTCGCACCGCTCGCTGATCGGGAAGGACTGGTTCTTCTTCTCGAGCCCCGCGGCGAAGCGGAAGTTCGACGTCAATCCGCTGTCCTACGTGACGGCGCTGAGCGATCCGGTGACGAACGTGCGCTTCAAGCCGACGGCCAGGTCGTTCAAGCTGGCGTACAAGGGGACGACGTTCTACTTCCCCGATCCCGCGAGCCAGGCCCTGTTCGCCGCCCTGCCCGACAGCTATGCCGTCGAGAAGGGCGGCAACCGCGACGGGCGCTAGGCCCGCCGCGTCGCGCTAGAACGTCCCCTTCACCCCCGCATACACGTTGCGCGTCGCCGCCGGGATCCACACCGGGGTCGGCGCGTAGGCGGGCGCCGGGTAGTCGACGTAGCCTGCCGTCTCGTAACGCTCGTCGAGCAGGTTGTTGACTCGCACGTCGAGCTCGACGACGCGTCCACCCAGAGCGCCCGGAAACGTCCACCGCGCGCCGACGCTCACCGCCGTCCACGGCTCGATCGTCCGGTCCTCCCACGTGGGGTCGTCACGCAGCGCCGGGTTCTTGCGCTCGTTCTCGGTGTTGTCCAGGTACTGCCGGCCGGCGTGGTCCAGCGCCACGTCGAACGCGCCGTTGCCGACGCTGAGCCGGGCGCGGCCGCGCGCCGCCCACGCTGGAAAGCCCGCGATCCGGTTGCCCGAGTAGTCGGTCGTCGTCGTCGCGTCGTAGTACTCGAAGTATTCGTCGAAACGGTCGTCGGCGACGTGGAAGTTGCCGCCCAACTCGAGCCGCCGCGCCGGGCGCAGCGTGAACGAGCCTTCGATCCCCGCGTGCCGCGAGCGCGCGGCGTTGCCGGTGATCGGGTTGCCGTTGTCGTCGATGCGGCCGTTGTAGACGATCTCGTCGACGAACTTCATCCAGTACAGCCCGAGCGTCGCCTCGCCCCGTGGGTTCGCGACCCGCACGCCGAGAGCCAGATCGTCGACGTGCTCCGGATCGATCAGTGGATCGGACAGCGTTCCCGTCGCGGGATCCAGCGTCGCGAAGCCCGGCGGCACCCCGACGTTCTCCGGGTCGTAGAGCTCGCGGAAGATCGGTTCGGCCTCGCCGCGCGACCACGAGGCGTAGAGCTCGGTGTCCTCGCGCGGATTCCACGTCGCGCCCAGGCGCGGCATGAGAAATACGTAGTCCTCGTCGAAGTTGTAGCCGGTGAACGTGTCGTTGGCCAGGCGGTACTCCTGCCGGTGCAGCGCCAGGTCGCCGCGCACGGTGACGTCGGGCCGCGGCTCCCACGCCGCGCGCACGAACCCCGACGTGTTCGTCACCTTGCCGAGGTACTCGTAGTAGGCGTGGTTCGGCGTCGGGTTCGGCGGCTGCGTCGCGGCCCACAGCAGCTCGCCCCAGCGCTTGCCCTCGTGGTACCGCAAGTCGAGCCCCGCCTCGAATGACCAGGCACCTTCCGGCGCCCAGCGCGCACGCGGCACCCAGCCCGCCTGGAGATTCTTCGCGTTGCGGCGGCGCACGATGTCGGTGACGACCGAGTCGGGGTAGCCGTAGTCGCGCAGGTCGCGCTCCGTGCGGAACTCGTCGTAGAAGCCGGTGCCCTGGAAGTAGAACAACGCGCTCGACAGCGACACGGTCGGCGAGACCTTCCAGTCGTGCAGCAGCTCGTAGTGCGGCTCGAAGAACTGGTCGCGCTCGCCGACCCAGCTCAACGGGTTGAAGCGGCGGTCCTGGTCCTCGTCGCCGGTCACCGCCCCGTCGAGGTAGGGGCGGGATACACCCAGGTACGACAGGTGCGTGCGCTCCGGCCCGCCGTACAGGTTGAGCCGTGTGACGGCGTTCGTGCCCACGTGGGCCACGCCGACGAAGTACGACCACAGGTCCGACCACGAGCTCTCGCGGTAGCCGTCGGTGCGAATGCGCGACAACCGCGTGTTCACCGACCAGGCTTTCTCGAGCAGTCCGCTGGCGGCCTGGATCGAGAAACGCTGGGTGTCGAACGAGCCCCCCCCGGCCTCGAGCACGAACTCGCGGTCGTTCCTGAACGGGATCGTCTCGACGTCGACCGACCCGCCCAGCGCGGTCGTGCCGTACACCGCCGAGCCCACCCCGCGCTGCACCTGGATCGACTGCGCGCTCGCGGCCAGGTCGGGGTGGTCGATCCAGTAGACCTCGCGCGACTGCGGGTCGTTGAGCGGGATGCCGTTGATGGTGACGCCGATGCGGCGCTGCCCGAAGCCGCGGATCTTCAGGTATGAGTAGCCGATCCCGTTGCCGGCGTCGGAGTACGCGTAGGTGCCGGGGACGTTCGCGCCGAGCAGCATGGGCAGGTCCTGCCCGTGGTGATCGCGCACGATCGTGGCGCGATCGAGGTCGGTGTAGGCGCCGGGCGCCTTGCCCGTGGCCGCGGTGACGCTGCGGACTTCGGCCCCCTCGATCGGGATGGCGATGGCCGTGAGCGCGATGCGCGTTCCCTCCGACGTGGTCCCGCCGACAGGAGCCGCCGCAACCAGGTCCGCCTCCGCGGCGTCAAAGCCGACCATGTCGACGCGCACGCGACCCTGTGTGGAGCCGGGCTCGGGCGCGAGCGTGAAGTAGCCCTCGGCATCGGTGACCGCGCCGCGCCTCGTGCCGAGCAGGCGGACCGACGCGCCCGACAGCGGGATCCGGGTCGCCGAGTCGACGACGCGGCCCTGCAGGCGCACAGCGCCGGCCTCCAGGGCGAGCGCCGTCGAGGACGGCAGTAGAAGAAGGGTTGCGACAAGTGCGATGGCGGCGAGCGCGCGCGCGCCGCCCCGGAAAACGGGATGGGTGAACATGGGATCTTCCTGCTCTCGCGCGTACGGTCCTCGGGGGGAGCCGCGCTGTCAGGTCGCGGCGAGCCGTTCGGCCACGGAAACGGCCATGCCCCCGAGGAACCGGGCATGGCCAGCGCGAGTTGCGACGAGGCCCGCCTCCCTACGCCGGTGCGAACCGGATCAGGTTCCTAGGGTATGATCTCAGGCCCTCGTTGATTGCCGGTTCGCGCGATGCGCGACGCGACCACGGGCCACCCCTGACGGATGGGCGAAACGTAGCACAGATATGCGAGGGAACGAATCCTGCCACAACCCCCCCGACTGCACAATTGACTCATCCCGGAACAGTCCATTGGGCAGTCTGGGCGCGTGCCGACAGTGTCGCCTACCGCAGCCGCGCAATCTCTTCGCGGAGCGCGGCGACTTCGTCGCGCAACGCCGCCACCTCGTCGTGGAGCGCGGCGAGCGCGTCCTCGACCACGACGCGCGGCGCCCGCCCGGAGAGGCGCGCGTTCCCCAGCCACGTTTTCCGCCCTTCGCGCCAGATGTGGATCGAAACGATGCTCCCCTCGCCCTCGCGGCGGATCCACCCCGCCAGTGCCCAGGCCGAGCGGACCACCTGACCCTCGAACTCGACGATGATGTCGCCCTCGCGCAAGTCCTTTTGGTCCCCGGCGCCGCCGAGCTCGACCTCGAGGACGAGCGCGCCGCGGAGCGGGCGGTCCGGTTCGTCAAGCGCAGGCGGCGGCAGCTCGCCGAGCACGACGTCGAGCGAACCCTCGCGCTGCGGCGGGGCGGCGTGGAGCGCGGGCATGGCGGGGGCGAGCAGGAGCGCGAGCGCGGACAGGAGTGAGAGGATCGGGGCGGGTGCGCGTCGGAAGGAAATGGGGCGATTCATGGTCGAGCTCCCCTGCGCGCGGGGGGTCGCGCGGCGCGGGGCGGGCGGCGGTCGCTGGATGGTACCGCGGTGCTCGGTCGCCGGTTCGCGGCCGGACACCGATTTGGCAGGTGGTCCACCGGAAATGACGAGGGGCCGGGAGGAGTCCCCGGCCCCGGGTTACCTGTTCTCGACACGCGCCTTCACGTCAAGGCGCGCCCGTCGCGGAACGCTACATTCCGCCTTCAAGCATGTTCATGATCGCCTTCTTGACGGCGCGGCGCTTGACGGCCTTCTTCGCGACCTTGCGACGCACAGCCTTCTTGACGACGCGGCGCTTGACGGCCTTCTTCGCGACCTTGCGACGAACGGCCTTCTTGACGCGGCGCTTGACGGCCTTCTTCACGATGCGGCGCTTGACGGCCTTCTTCACGATGCGACGCTTGACAGCCTTCTTCGCAACCTTGCGTCTGACGGCCTTCTTCGCAGCCTTGCGTCTGACGGCCTTCTTCCTGGTTGCCACCGTGAGTTCTCCTTGCGTGGGTTGGGGTGTGGTTCAGGTGACCAATCACCCGGTGTGACTGCCGGCATCCTAGCAAGCAGATTCCCGATTCAACAACTCAAGAAAGTTCTTGTGGGAAACATTTCGCCTACGGACCCATCACCCGGCGCCACGCTTCGAGCGATTCGAGACGCAGGCTCGGGTTCGTCGCGCGCTCGCGTTCGAGCGTCGACGTCGGTGCCGGACCGTAGTCGTGACCGGGGAACAACACGGTCGTCGGCGCGAGTCTGGCCAGCCGCTGGGTGAGCGTGCGGTACATCTCGTCGGGGTCGGAGCCTGGCAGGTCGACCCGGCCGCAGCCCTGCACGAACAGCGTATCGCCCGCCACCAGGGCGGGTGATGTGACGCTACCGGGTTTGCCTGCGAGTGTCGTCGGGTCGCTGACGAGGAAGCACGTGCTGCCCGGAGTATGCCCCGGCGTGTGCACGAATTCGATGCGCACCGGGCCGAGCGACAACTCGTCACCACCGGCATGCCGCGCGAGGTCGCGCACCGGAACGCCGGTGACCCGCTCGATCCACGGTGCATCCTCGGCATGGGCGTGCACGCGGGCGTCCGGGGCGAGGGCGGCCAGGCGGGCGATCCCGGCGACCTGCAGTCCCCACAGGTCACCGCCGACGTGGTCGGGGTGATAGTGGGTGGCGAGCGCGCCGACGAGCGTGTAGCCTTCGTGCGCGACCTTGGCGACCAACCCGTCCACGTCCCACGCGGGGTCCACCAGGACGGCGGTCCGCGTCGTGTCGTCGGCGATCAGGTAGACGAAATTGATCATCTGCGTGGCGGTCGGGTCGTCCTGTGCGAAGTCGCGTCCCGCCAGCCATTGTTCGAGCCGGAGCATGCCCCGATCGTAGCATGGGAGTACCGATGCCTTCGCTTCTCCGGATCGAAGATCAGGACCGTGGCGGATGGACGCTGCTCGACGACGCGGCCGGCGCTGCCCATGTCTCCCACGTTCACGTCCTCATCGTTCTTGCCGGCGCCGGATTCGATCACGCGCGCCTGCGCGCCGAGGCGGCGCGCGCCACCGCCGTCGTCGCGGCCGATGCCGGGGCGCTGCTGTGCCGGGCCGCGAACATCGAGCCTGCGGC
>JANOEH010000265.1:0-15648 GCA_031413115.1 Candidatus Eiseniibacteriota bacterium
CCCCCCCGCCCCCCCCCGACCGCTACTGCTGGCGATCGTGCTGTGGTCGCTGGTCGTCGCCCTCGTGCTCTACGCGCGGGTCTAGGCGGCGCGCGTGACCGCGCCCGCGCGCCCCGTGCGCCTCGTGCGCCTATGCGCCCACGCCAAGCTCAACCTCGGGCTCGCCGTCGGTGTGAAGCGCGCCGACGGATTCCACGAGGTCGCCACCGCGATGCTCGCGGTGAGCCTCGCCGATCGCCTCGTGTTCACGTCGCGCGCGCGTGGCTTCGCGCTGAAGGTCGACGGCCCCGAGTACCGCGGCGTGCCGACCGACGCGCGCAATCTGGTGATCCGCGCGGCAAGGTGCCTGGCGGCCGAGCTCGGAGAGACGCGCGGCGCATCGATCGCGCTCACCAAGGTGATTCCGCATGGTGCGGGCCTCGGCGGCGGATCGAGTGATGCCGCGGCGACGTTGCGTGGCTTGTTGCGGTTGTGGGGGAGACGACTCGGCGCGAAGCGCTTGCACTCGATCGCCGCGGAACTCGGCAGCGACGTCCCGTTCTTCCTGGGAAGCGGCTTTGCGCTGGCCACCGGACGGGGTGAGACTCTGAGGCCAATCCCCATGCCGCACGGCGCAATGGCCCACACGCTGATCATTGTTGTCCCTGATGTCTCAATTTCTACAGCGATGGTTTATGAAAACTACGAGATACCGAAAAGCCGGTTGACAGCATGGAACACCGTGAGTACGCTCGTTCAGCTTCGAGCCGTGTCGTTCCTTGGTGAGCGAGGCAAGCTGAGGATCGTCAACGACTTGGAGGGGGTGGTGCAGACGCGAGTCGGCGCCGTCCCCGAGGCCCTTCGGGACCTCCGCCGCGCCGGAGCCAGCAACGTGCGCATGTCGGGGAGCGGATCCGCGGTTTTCGGACTCGTTCCCGCAGGCGCCTCCCCCCGGGCCGTCGCTGATCGACTGCGTCGTACGTTGCACAAGGTCTACGTGGTCCGCCCCGTCCGGGCGGGTTCACGACCGTGCCGGTGATCGCCCTCAGGCCCTTCAGGACGAAGGCCCTCCCGGCGCACACTCTCAGCCTTCCGCGAACCCCAGTCGCGGTGGGGTGCCGATCGGGGCAGGATCGGCAAGAGGTGACTCGCCCATGCTGCGCATTACCGAGGTCCGTGTTTCGCTGCGCGACGACGCCAAGCTCAAGGCCTTCGCCAGCATCACCATCGAGGATTGCTTCGTCATCCGCGGGCTCAAGGTGATCGAGGGCAACAACAACCGCATGTTCGTCGCCATGCCCAGTCGCAAGCGACCGGACGGCAAGCACCAGGACCTCGCGCATCCCATCAAGAAGGAGATGCGCCAGCTCATCGAGGACGTGGTGATCGGCGAGTACACCCGCGAGCGCGACCGCGGTGCACGGCCGCACGTGCTGCACGAGTCGGAGTTGTTCGCGGAGTAGCCCGGCTCCGCCATGACTCGCCGCCGCCTGCTCGAGATCCTCGTCGCCGCTTCCGTGCTCGTGCTGCTGGTGGCGGTCTTCCTCGTCCGCCCGACGGCGCGGCGTACCGAGCCGCCGCCGGTGCCGCTGTTTCATCGCGTCTCCGGCGCTCTCCCCGATCTCGGCGACAGCGACGACGGCCAGGGCCGCATCACCGCCCGCTCTCCCGATGGCGTGCGCACCGCAATGCTCTTTCCGGTCGAGTTCGAGGAGGCTGCCGACCTCTACGTGCTCACCGGGCCAGTGCAGGGTGTGCGGTTCACGCTCGCCGACTCCGTTGCCAGGACGCAGACGCCGAAGAACGTCGGCTGGATCGACCCGCAGACGCTGTGGGTCGTCGTCGGTCATCGCTGGGGGACTGTTTCGCCGGGCGGCGATGTCCATGCGGTCGATCCGGTGACCGGGGAGGGACGGCTACTGTGGGCCTGCCCCGATTCGGTCCGGGCCCAGGCGATCCGCGCCGAGCCGGCGAGCGACGGAATGGGTATCTTGTTGCGGCTCAATGTGTTCGATGAACAATACCTGGTCGCCCACGATTCGACTGTCCGCCTGACGGTCGGCGCCCCTCCCGGGGGGGAGCCGACCCCGGCCCGTTGACGCAAGATTCGATTCCGTGGTAACTTGCGCATTCCCCGTTTGGGGAGTAGCGCAATGGTAGCGCAGCGGCCTTTGGAGCCGCCCGTCCAGGTTCGAGTCCTGGCTCCCCAGCCACCCGTGGCCGGAGCCGGCGCCGCTCGAGTCCCACGGCGGCCCGGCTTCGGGTCTCGATGCAGGACCTCCCCGTAGACGAAGGCGGTCGGACCATGGACTGGGAGCCGGAGAACGAACCGGCCGGTCGCAGGTTGGCTACGCTCGAAACGGCGGTGCGCCGCGCGCGGCGTTCCGAGTTGGGCGACGAGCTACCCGGCGAGGCGGCAGAAAAGGATTCCTTGTCGACGATCAAGATCCTGGCCGGCCCCTCGAATCCCGAACTGGCGCAACGGATCTGCGACCACCTGGGGATCGTCCCGGGTCTCGCCACCGTCACGCACTTCGAGGACGGCGAAATCTCGGTCAAGATCGACGAGAACATCCGCGGACACGACGTGTTCGTCGTCCAGCCGACGAACCCGCCGGCGGACAACATGATGTCCTTGCTGATCATGATGGACGCGTGCCGACGCGCTTCGGCGCGACGCGTTACCGCCGTGGTTCCGTACTACGGCTACCAGCGGCAGGACCGCAAGGACCAGCCGCGCGTGCCGATCACCGCGAAGCTCGCTGCGAACCTGATCACGGTCGCGGGGGCGGACCGGATGATGGCCATGGATCTGCACTCGGCGCAGATCCAGGGCTTCTTCGACATCCCGTTCGACCATCTGTATGCGGCGCCGGTGATGATCGAGTATTTCCTCCGGAAGAAGCTTCCGGATCCGGTGGTCGTCGCGCCCGACATCGGTTCGGTGAAGATGGCGCGGGCCTACGCGAAGCGCCTCGGCGCCGAGCTGGCCCTGGTGGACAAGCGTCGCCCGCGCGCCGATGCGGTCGAGGTGATGAACATCATCGGCGACGTCGACGGGAAGACCGTGATCTTCTTCGATGACGTCATCTCCACCGGCCGCACGCTGTGCCAGGCGGCCGAAGCGATGCGGGCGAACGGCGCACGAGAGATCTACGCCGGCGCCACGCACGCATGCCTCGCGGAAGGAGCGGCCGACCGACTGGCGGCTTCGCCCATCCGCGAGGTGGTGATCACCGACACCATTCCCCACCCGGCGTCGGACCTGAACGACAAGTTCACGGTCCTTTCGGTCGGGGGGTTGCTGGGAGAGGCGATCCGCCGGATCCACGAGGAGCGGTCACTCAGTTCGCTCTTCGTCTGACAACTGAACATTCAATGGCCCCCGGGCGGCTTGACCGACCCGGGCTGTCGTAAGGAGGCATTCCATGGCCATCGTTCCCCTCCAGGGACGGGTGCGCCCCGCGCGGGGCAAGGGCCCGGCCCGGCAGGCACGTCGTGACGGCGAGATTCCCGGTGTGATGTACGGACACGGGGAAGAGCCGGTCGCACTGGCGGTTCCCCGTCGCGAGTTCGAACTCGCGATGAAGACCGCCAAGGGCAGCAACGTCATCGTCGGGCTCGCGCTCGACGGGGCGGCCGCCCGGACCGCGATTATTCGCGAGGTCCAGCGCGACCCGATCAACTACGACATCCTGCACCTCGACTTCCATCACATCTCGCTCACCGAGAAGGTCAAGGTCGAAGTCATCGTCCACCTTGTCGGCATTCCCGACGGCGTGAAGAACGGCGGCGGCGTGCTCGAGCACATCTCGCGCACGTCGAAATCGAGTGCCTGCCCACCGAGATTCCGGGGCACCTCGAGGCCGACGTGAGCGCACTGGGGATCGGTGACTCGATCCACGTGCGCGACCTGGTCATCCCGAAAGCGACGGTGCTGTCCGATCCGGACGTCACCATCGCAACCGTGGTGCCGCCGACGAAGGCCGTCGAGCCGACGCCTGGTGAGGGTGGTGCCAAGGCCGAGCCCGAGGTGATCGCCAAGGGCAAGACCGACGAGGCCGCGGCGGACAAGGACAAGAAGTAGTCCGTCGTGGGGCTGCGGGTGATCGCGGGACTCGGCAATCCGGGTCCGCGCTACGCCGCGACGCGCCACAACGTCGGCTTCGACGTGGGGTCGCGCCTGGTCGCGGCGCTCAGTGCGAAGGCGGAGGAAGCGGACCGTGGCTACGCTGCATGGTTCGCTCCGCCGCCGCAGGCGCCATCCGACGAGGGCCGGCGACTCGCGATCGTCATGCCGCTCCTGTTCATGAACCGGAGCGGGGACGCGCTGGCGGCGTTCGGCGAACGACATCCGTTCGCACCCGGGGACTGCCTGGTGATCGTCGACGACGTGTACCTGCCGCTGGGCCGCATCCGGCTCCGCGCGGGGGGAAGCGCCGGCGGACACAACGGGCTGGCCTCGGTGGCCGGGGCCTTCGGATCGCTCGACTTTCCGCGCCTGAGGATCGGCGTGGGGCGCGGCGACTCGAACGTGGAACTGGCCGAGCACGTGCTGGCGGAGTTCGCGGACGACGAGCAGGGGATGTTGTCCGAAGTGTTGGATCGATCGGCGGAGGCCGCGCTCCTGTGGGCCTCCGAAGGGATCACGGCGGCGATGAACCGCTTCAACGTTCCCGCGCGTGATGCGCGGGACGAATCGACCCCGCAAGGGGAGAGGTGACGCAGTGCACGAATACGAGACCGTCTTCATCCTCGACCCGGGTCTCGACGAGAACCAGGTCAACGACGAGGTCGAGAAGACCTCGAACCTGATCTCCGCCAACGGCGGGACGATCCTCGAGGTCCAGCGCTGGGGTCGCAAGCGCCTGGCCTACGAGATCAACAAGAAGCGCGACGGCGTGTACACGCTGATCAAGCACGAGTCGACGGGCGACACGGTGAAGGAACTCGAGCGCCGTCTCCGCCTCAACGACTCGGTGATGCGCGTGCTCACCGTCATCGCCGGTCCCGAGTGGGAGATCCCGGCCGATCCCGAAGGCACCGGCGACGGCATCACGCCGCTGGCGGCGCAGGCTCCGGTGGTGGCTCCGGCGCAGGCTCCGGTGGTGGCTCCGGTGGCTCCGGTGGCTCCGGTGGCCCCGGTGGCGGTCGAGGCGGAGGACGCGGGCGCCTGACGCCCGCCGTGCCGTGGCGGATCTCAAGCTGCCGCGGATCAACCGGATGCTGCTCTCCGGTCGCGTGGTGCGGGACTTCGCGCTCCGCTACACGACCGACCGGATTGCGGTGGCGACCTTCACGGTGGCGTTCAATCGCCCGGTGAAGCAGCCCGACGGGAGCTGGGGCGAAGTGCCCGGGTTCGTCAACGTGCTCGTCTCGCACCGGCTTGCCGAGCAGTGCGCCGAGCGACTGAAGAAAGGCTGCCCGGTCTACCTCGAGGGCCGGCTGCAGATGCGCAGGACCGAGGGCGAGGACGGCCGCATGCGGCCGAGTCTCGAGATCAAGGCGGAGACGGTGCAGTTCCTCGACCGGCGCGACGACATCGACGCCGACGGGGAAGCCGCACCGCAGCCGCCGCGGCCGGTCGAAGGCGACCTGCCGTTCTGAAGCATGGACCGCGGGCCGCGCCAGGGGGCGCGCGCCCTCTCCGATCGCAGGATCGGGGACCATTCACGAGGAGGTAGATGTGGCCCGGGATCGCGAACCTCGCGCACCCAAGAAGAAGTTCTGCAAGCTGTGTCTCGAGAAGGTGCCGCACGTCGACTACAAGGACGACAAGCGCCTCACGCGCTTCGTCACCGACCGCGGCAAGATCGTGCCCCGGCGCATCAGCGGCACGTGCGCCCGGCACCAGAAGCAGGTCACCCTGGCGGTGAAGCGCGCGCGCGTCCTTGCGCTCCTTCCGTTCTCGAGTGACTTCTACCGCTGATCCGGGCTTCGAGGCCGTCACCCGGCGCCGCACCGGCGCCGGGTTGCTCGGAATCCTCGCCCTGATCCTGCTCGGGCAACTGATCACGCCCGAGCCGTGGACGTACCTGTGGCCGGTCGTCCCCGTTGCCGGCGCCGCAGCATTGCTGCTGGCGCAGACGACGGTGGCGGTCACCGCGGCGCTGCCGTCGCTGCTGACGCTCGTGGCGATGGTCGCGGTCGGCGGCTTCGATCGACCGTGGGGGTGGTGCCTGTTCGCGGGAGTGCTGGCGGCCTCGTTGCTCGGCTTCGCCGAGCGGCGCGGCGCCGACGGTTCGACCCGGTTGTGGGCGTACCTGCCCGTGATCGCGATCGCCGCAGCGCTGCCGCTGGCGCCGGGCTACCGCGAGTTCGTCGAACGGGTGGTGGCCGCGATCCGCGGCCAGGAGGTGCGCCAGCTCGCTGCACTCGAGGACGTTTCGTTCCGCCCCGACCAGCGCCTGGCGCTGCAGCAGTTCGTCGGCGCGGTGACGGCTCGACAGGTGGCGGTGGCCGAGGCCGCGATGCCGACGCTGCTGTTCGCCTGGGTGGCGCTGCTCGTTCACCTCGCCGAGCGGATGGCGCACCGGCTCGCCGAACTCGTGCGCCGGCCGCTCAAGGCGCTCGTGCCGTTCACCGCCTGGCGGATGCCCGCCGCGGCGGTGTGGATGTTCATCGCCGGCCTCGCCCTCGTCGCCCTCCAGGACGCGCGGGTGATGCCGTCGGGCCTCAACCTCGCGGCCTCCGCCGGACTCGCGTTCGGCGTGCAGGGCCTCGCGGTGATCAAGTCGCTGATGGCGGCCCAGGGGATGGCGCCCGGGCTCGTCCTCATGCTGTTCGTCTTCGCGTGGTTCATGCTCGGGCCGGTGTTGCTGGTGGCCGCGACGGGCGTGGGACTGATGGACCTGTGGCTCGATTTCCGGCATCTCGAGCCGCGTGCCGAAGAGCACGAGCCGGAAGGAGGCAGACCGTGGAAGTGATCCTGATCGACGACGTGGACGGGCTCGGCAAGAAGGGCTCGACCGTCAAGGTGAAGAACGGCTACGCGCGCAACTTCCTGGTGCCGCGCAAGCTCGCGATCCCGACCGGCCTCAAGGCCGCCAAGGTGTTCCTGGCGATGTCCAAGCAGCGCGACATCGCGAAGGACAAGGACAAGAAGTCGGCCGAGCTGATCGCCGCGAAGTACGCCGGGGTCACCGTGACCGCGACGTCGCGCGCGGGCGAGGACGGCACGCTGTTCGGCTCGATCACCGCGGCCGACATCGCCGACCTGCTGGGCAAGAAGGGCCTCGAGACCGATCGCAGGAAGATCGTCCTCGACGAGGCGATCAAGACGCTCGGCGATCACCCGGTGAAGATCAAGTTCTACGCCGGGGTCGAAGCCTCGGTGCTCGTCCAGGTGGTGACGGCATGATGCGCGGAGCGCGGTTTGTTCCGGCCCTGATGGCCGCGCTCCTGGCGTGCGCGCTCGCGTTCCTGTCTCCCGAAGCCGCGCCAGCGGCGAAGGGAAAGCCTTCGACCGCCAAGAAGAGCAGATCCACCGACCCCGCCGACCTCGTCCTGGCACGCGTCGGCAGCTCGACCATCACGCGGCGTGAGTTCGACACGCGCATCGAGCAGTTGCCCGCGCAATTCAAGGGCCAGGTGTCCACACCCGAGCAGAAGCGCCAGTTCCTCGACCGCATGGTCGAGGAACGCGTGTGGCTCGAGACCGCGGTCAGGAGCGGCGTCGAGAAGCGGCCCGAGGTGGAGGCGCAGCTGGTCAACCAGCGGCGCGACCTCCTGATCCGCACCTACCTGGGCGAGGCGATGGGCAAGGCCCCGCCTCCTTCGGACGAACAGATCCAGGCGTACTACGACACGCACCAGGCCGAGTTCATGGCCGAGGAGCAGGTCAAGGTCCGCCACATCCAGGTCAAGGACGAGAAGGCAGGGAAGCAGGTCGAGAAGGAGCTCGCGAAGAAGGGCGCCGACTTCGCCGCGATCGCGGGCAAGTACTCCGTCGACTCGGTGACGAAGGACAAGGGTGGCGACCTGGGCACGGTGCAGAAGAGCGGCTTCTTCGGCTCGCTGGGCCGCCAGCCGGCGCTCGCGGAGTCGGCGTTCGCCGCACCCGTGGGCAAGGTCGAAGGTCCGATCAAGACCGGTCTCGGCTACCACTTCATCGAGGTGACCGAGAAGATCCCCGCCAAGGCTCGTCCGCTCGAGGAAGTGAAGGCGACCATCTCCCGGCAGATCGCCCAGGAGGGGCAGCAGGCGTTCTACCAGGAGAGCCTCGCCGCGGCCAAGGCCGACCTCAAGGTCACGACCAACGACGCGGCCATCGACTCGCTGGTCAACGCCCAGAAGTCGGCGATCGACCTGTTCCGCGAGGCCGGCGAGCAGCCCGGCCCGGACGACCGGATCCGCGGCTACCGGCGTGTCGTCGAGCTGTACCCGCAGGACGCCTACGCCCCGCAGTCGCTGTTCATGGTGGGATTCGTTGAGTCCGAGGAGAAACGGGACTACGATCAGGCCGATGTGGCGTTCCGCGAGCTGATCGCGCGCTACCCGAACAGCGAGCTCGCGACGTCGGCGCAATGGATGATCGACAACATGCGCTCCGACAAGACGCCCGAGTTCGAGCTACCCGGCGATCTCGGTCCCGCCGACGCGAAGGACGGGACGGAGAACAAGAACCCGTAGGTCCCCGCATGGTCGTCGAAGTCAAGATCAACGGTCTGGCCATCGATCCGCAGGCGAAGAGCCATGTCGTGCTCCTCAAGGAGGCCGACGGCGACCGTGTCCTGCCCATCTGGATCGGCCCGGCCGAGGCCCAGGCGATTGCCCGCGAACTCGCGGGCGAACGCTTCCCGCGCCCTCTGACGCACGACCTCCTCGCCACCATCGTCGAAGGCCTGCACGCCAAGGTCACGCGCGTCGTGATCTCCGACCTGCAGGAGAACACCTTCTTCGCCAGCCTCATCCTCGAGAAGGACGGTGAAGTGATCTCGATCGACGCCCGCCCCTCGGACTCGATCGCAGTCGCGCTGCGCTGCCACGCGCCCCTGTTCGTCGCCGACAAGCTGCTGACCGAAGGCGCCGCGCAGGAAGAGCCCAGCGAGGAAGAGAAGCGCGACCAGTTGCGCAAGTTCCTTGAGAACCTGGATCCGGAAGACTTCGGGAAGTACAACCCTTAGTGGTGGGTGCGCGGTTTCGAGGGGGTGCCCGTGCGGTGGTCTTGGTCATCGCCCTCTCCTGCGCCCTGGCAACCTCCGAGGGGCGGGCATCGAGTGCGCTTCCGAGCGGCGCGGGATTCGGCGCAGGGGATCGCATCGAGGTCGAACGCCTGCGGGAAAGCCTCCGCAAGGCGCGACCCGCGCAGGCCGATTCGATCGGACTCGCGCTAGCCGTGTACGCGCTGAGCCGTATGCCACGGCAGGGTGGGCCGGCCTCCCGTGACTTGAAGGACGTGGAAGCCACGCTGAAGGAAGCCTGCAAGGATTTGCCCGCCCGCACGCTCGCAGCCGTCGCCGCGGCTGGGACGCACCCGATCGTCAGCGAAGCGTTCTGCAAGGCGATCCTGCGGGAGAACGCTCACGCCGGCGAAGCCCAGGCATCCTCGGCGCGAGCCGAGGCCGCGGCCGAGGCGAGCGACGCCATTCATCGATTCGGCGCGACGCGCGGGAAGGCCCTGCTCGAGTTCGCGAAGGAGCGCCCGCCGGTCGGCATGGGAGCCGGAGGAGCGAGCAGCAGCGTCTATCGGATCGTCGCGTTCGTCCCGCAGACCGCCGACACCGGCGCCGCCGCGGGTCCCATCCTGAACGGGCTGCTGGCCGGAGTCGAGGCGGGCGCCGGGACGTGGGCGACCCGATTTCGGGTTCAGTACGTCGTCGCGGACACTTCCGAGCTCGGCGCCGCGCGGGATGTGAATCGCGCGCTCGACGGCGGAGGCGTGGGTGTGATGGTGGTCGCCGGCGGTTCCAATATCCACGCGGCTGCGGTCGCACGCGCATTCGGCGAGGGACTGGTCCTGCTCGACGCGCGCAGCCCGATGGAATGCGATCCACGACAGACCGGCGAGTTCCCCTCGGGAAGAGACCTTGGCCTCGGACTGGAACGAACTCGGAACGCCAGCCGGGCGTCGTGGCTTCCGACGTACTCTGACGATCTCGCATATACGGGCATGCCCACGGGCGTGTTCACCACTGAATATTCTTCAGCGTACCGACCGCGTGCATTGCCCGTGATGCAGATGCGCCCGCCGGGCACCGAACGCGGGCGCCGGTTGGCCGAGGTGGTGCGTTCGCGCCCGGAGATTCGGCGCGTTGCGATCGCCATTCCGGAGGATGGGGGCGATCTGCCCCTCGCCACGGGTTTTGCGGCCGCCCTGCGAGCACTGGGGCGCGAAGTCGTCGTGCTCGAGTATGCGCCCGGACGTCGCAGCTACGCGGCCGAGGCGACACGCTTTGCCGAGTCGGGCGCGCAGGCCATTCTCTTGGCCGGTCCCGGAGAAGAGAGCGGCGAGTGGCTCGCGTCGCTCTCGTCACGAAAGTTGAAGCCGCTGGTGCTCGGATCGAGCGAACTGGATCCGGCCGGCTATCACCCGACGACGCACGCGCGGATCGAAGGTGCGATTTTCGTGGGCGACGACTGGCTGGATCGACCGGGCGAGCTCGAGCGTCGCTTCGCGGTGATGGATCCGGGTCCAGATCGCATTTCGGATGGGCCGGGGGCGGACTATCGTCGTGGTTATCGCACCGGCTGGCTCGTCTCTCGCTCGGTCCTCGAGGGCGGCTATACACCGTCGAGCCTCGCTCGAGCTCTCGAGCGACACTCCCTCAAGGTGCCGACGGACACGCGCCTGCTGTTTCCGGTCCGAACCTCCGGAACGGCCCCGCTCACGAAGCCCGAAGAAGTTGTCGTCCCGCTCTACACCGTGAAGAACGGCGAGGCGGTTCCGCTCCCTGGATTCTGATCGCAGTCTGCGTTGCGTCGCGCCTGCGGAGGAGCGGGGCATGGGGTCGGATCACGCGCCATGTGCGAAAGGACATGCCCCGGGGCATGTCATTTGACTCATCGTCGGTCGTGGAGGTCCGGCCCCGCGGGGTGACGCAACATGCGCCAGCGCAAGTTGGTGCGAATCCACTGGTCCCGGGACCCGTCGTTTTGGACATCGCCGAGTCAGAGCTACGGCCGCGCCGCCGCCCCCAGCTCCATCCGCACCGCCCCCGTCACCGGCAGCGTCACCATCGCCCGCGCCGTATCGGCCGCGACCGTGACGCGCCCGCCCGCCGGTAGGCCATCGAACCGCACGCGACCCTTCGCGTCCGTGATCAGCGTCCAGCGCCCATCCAGCGTCACCGGCACGCCGGCCTCGGGCGCGGCGCCATGCGCGGCGACGATCGACACGTCGCGCCACGCCTTGGGATCGCCGCCCAGGTCCTCGAGCAGCGCCAGGTACAGCGCGTAGGCCTCGTCGCGCAGGCGGCGGGCGCCGCGCGTGGCGTCGACGTACAGCGGCGCGGCGTTCGGCAGGTTGAGCGAGACGGCGACGGCGGCGGTCTGCGAGACGACGTAGCTCGCGCTCTCGCTCACTTGCGCACGACGGCGGGCAACCACACCGCGCTCCTCCAGTCGCGCGGCGATGCGGCGGGCGAGCGCCTTGCCGTTCGGGCTCGAGAAGTAATGCCCGGCGCCGGCGCGGCCGGCTGCGGCGCGGTGGCCAATCACGACGACACGCTCGGGCGCGAAGGCCTCGGTGCGGCGCAGGCGGTCGACCGACGTGAGGCTCTCGGGCCGGTCGCGCGTGAGGATCACCTCGGCGCCGGCGGCCTCGAGGTATTCGCGCAGCGCGCGGGCGACTCGCAGGTTCGCGTCGGCCTCGAAGGCCTGCGCGCGGCGGCGGCCGTCGATGTCGCCCGGGGCGAGCTCGTCGGTGGCGAGGGAGTCGTCCATGACGATCGCATCGTCGCTGCTGTCGGCGGCGGCGGAGTCCGGTGAAGCGGCGCTCGTGTCGCTCGCGGCCCCCACGATGCGCACTGCCTCCACCGCCAGCCCGAGGCCCGTCGTGTCGGCGCCGCCGCCGCCGGGATCGAGCGCGATCTTCCGCCCACGCAGCGCGCCTCCGCCGATGGCGAGCATCCGCACCGCGCCGGCGGGCGCCGTGGCCGCGGTCACGTAACCGGGCGCGCGTGCCGTGAGCGTCGCGCCCTGCGCCGCCGACGACGCCAGCGCGTAGAACCCATCCGCGTTCGCGACCCCGCGCGCGGTGTCGGCGCTCACGACCGCACCCGCGACCGGGGACTCGGTCGTGCCGGCCACGGCGCGGACAAAGCCCGTCGTCCACGCGGCGGCCCTGCCAGGCGGCACGAGCGGGAGTTTGAGGTCGTGCGTCACCGGCGAGCCCGCGCCGCCTGCTCCGCGCACCCGCGCCGTGAACGCCGCGATCGAGCCGCCGGTCACGCGTGCGTACGCCCGCGCCTCGCCGGCGCCCGCGACTCCCATCGTGTCGACCATCGTCGCGCCGACTCGCGAGGTGAAGATCGCGCGCAGCGTGTCGGCGACCGGGCGATCGTGGCGATCGAGCGCGCGCAGGGTCAGGAGTGCGGTCTGTCCTTCGGCGGCGTCCCTCGGTGGGAGCGCCTCGAACACGACGCGTGCCACCGGCAGGTCGACCGCGAACGTGTCCCGGGCGACCCGCGACCAGCCGCCGGCTTGCGAGCGTGCGGTCCACGCGACGGTGTGCGTGCCGTCCAGCAGCGGCCCGGCGGGCCGCCAGCGGGCTCCGTTGCCCGTGAACTGGATCGCCGCCGTGTCCACGTCGGCGCCGTCGAAGCGCAATCGAGCTGCGCCGAGAGGGCGATCGGCGTCGAGCACGATCCATGGCCGCTCGGCTGCGTCAAGGGCATCGCCTCCGGCGGATCTCTCGGTCCGCGCCGCAACGACACGCGGCACTCCGCGCGCGAAGTAATCGACGAGCCCCAGGAAGATCGCCTCGGCCTCGAGCCGTTGCTTCGACGCGAGCTGCAGCTTCGCCTCGACGTCGGGATTGGTCAGGTACGACGACTCGGTGAGGATCGCCGGGGCGTCGGCGTTGCGGATGACATAGAAGTTGCCCGGCAGCAGGCGCTCGGCCTCGATGCCGAGGTTGCGCACGAGCCGGCGATGCACGGCCGCACCGAGGTCGTACGACGCCAGCGGATCGTCGAAGCGGTAGTAGGTCTGGATCTCGTTCACGTCGTTGCGCCGGCCCGGGTCGGCGTTGTGATGGATCGAGACGAACACCTCGGCCGCGAAGGGGAGCGCCCGATCGCTGCGCGCGGCCAGGTCGGCGCGCAGCGAGCTGTCACCCGGCGCGGGGAAGTCGCGATCGGTCGTGCGCGTCATGTGCACGTTCGCGCCCGCTTCGACGAGCAGTCCCCACAGGTGGAGCCCGACGCCCAGGTTCACCTCGGCTTCGGTCAGGCCCTTGACGCCGATCGATCCCGGAAAGCGCCCGCCGTGTCCCGGATCGAGCGCGATGCGCCGACCGCGCAGCGCCGAGGTGTCGACGCGCTTCAGGTCGTCGACGCGCGCGTCGTAGCCGGGGCGGGGGCGTCGGCCGGCCGACGGCGTGCCGGTCAAAGGCGCAGGTTCGGCGGGCGTCGTGGAGGTCTCGCCGGATGCCGACGATGGGGCCGGCGCAGGCTCGGTCGACTTCGGCTTCGCCGACACCGGCGGGGGCGTGGTCGAAGGCGGCGGGTTCGCGGTCGAGCCGCCTCCGCCGGCGCAGCCGGACAGGGCGAGAGCCACGACGAACAACAAGGCGGCGAGGCGGCAAGCGGGGGCAAACCGAAGGTCGATCATGCGCCGCACCGTGCCACGGAAAGCGCCTTGACACAAGACGTTAGCGCGGTCGAGAATCCCGCGTCCGCCACCCTCGTCGAACCCGTCCCGCCGGAGGAATCCATGCGTTCCAAGCTCGACCGCATCGTCGTCGCCCTCGCCGTTCCCCTGTTCGTGGTCGCACTGGTCGCCACCGGCGGATGTGGCGGGAGCAAGGGCGGGACGATCAAGGTCGGCGTCTACGGATCGCTGACCGGGACGACCGCCACCTTCGGTCAGTCGACCGAGAACGGCGCGCGCCTCGCCATCGAGGAGATCAACGCGGCCGGCGGCGTCGGCGGGAAGCAGATCGTGATGGTCTCCGAGGACGACCAGTCGAAGGCCGAGGAGGCCGCGACCGCCGTCCAGAAGCTCATCAACCAGGACCGCGTGATCGCGCTCATCGGCGAAGTTGCGAGCTCGCGCTCGCTCGCGGCGGCGCCGATCGCGCAGGACGCCGGCGTGATCATGATCTCGCCGTCGTCGACCAATCCCGAGGTGACGAAGAAGGGCAACTTCATCTTCCGCACCTGCTTCATCGACCCCTTCCAGGGCACGGTGATGGCGAAGTTCGCGGCGCAGAACCTGGGCTTCAAGCGCGTGGCCGTGCTCAAGGACGTGAAGAACGATTACTCGGTCGGCCTCGCGCAGTTCTTCACCGAGGAGTTCGTCGGCAAGCAGGGCGGCTCGATCACCGGCGAGCAGGCGTACAGCGAGGGCGACGCTGACTTCCGCTCGCAGCTCACCGCGCTCAAGGCGAACAACCCCGAGGCGATCTTCGTGCCGGGCTACTACACCGAAGTCGGCTCGATCGCCATCCAGGCGAAGGAGCTGGGCATCAACGCGCCACTCCTTGGCGGCGACGGCTGGGTCTCGGACCAGCTCCTGAAGATCGGCGGCGCGGCGCTCAATGGTGCGTACTACTCGAACCACTTCGCGCTCGACAGCCCCGACACCTCCCTGCAGAACTTCCTCGCTCGCTACAAGACGAAGTATGGCGCCCAGTCCGACGCGATCGGCGGCCTCGCTTACGACGCGACGAACCTGTTGATCGACGGGCTCAAACGGCTGCACGCGAGCGATCCCGCCGCGTTCGAGGCGCTCGACGCTGCCAAGGCCGATGATGCCGCCGCGCAGAAGGCGGCGCGCGCCAAGCTGCGCGACCTGATCAACGGCGTGCAGGCCTTCCCGGGCGTCACCGGCGCGATCACCTTCGACGCCGACCGCAACCCGGTCAAGCCGGCGGTCGTCATCAAGATCGAGGACGGCGTCGAGAAGTTCGCGGCGTCGATCGCGCCGTAGGCACATCCGGAGCGTGAACGGGCTGAGGCGTGTGCTCGTTGGCGTGGCCCTGCTTTGCTCAGCGCCAGCGCCCGCAAGCGAGGCCGATTTTGCAGTGTATCTCGCCGGCCGGGACCTCGTCGTGGAGGGGACACTCGTCTCGGCGACACCCGTGGTGCGGGCTCCTGCTGGAGGGTGCGGTGCAGGCCCGTTGTCGGCGGTGAGCGCATGGGACCTCGCGGTCGCAGTTCGAACCACGCATGTAGGGGTCGCCGAGGACTCGGTCGTGACGATCACGAGCATGGGGATTTCTGCCCTCCCGAAGGATCGGCTCGTCCGGGGGGCGTCGGTTCTCGCCTACTCGGTTCGACTCTGCGAGGACGGGTGGCGGCACTGGGGCGGCGTTATGCTCCTCGGAGATGATGGCACGATCACTCCGGACCGGATTGATGGTCCGATTCTGTTGGGGAATCGCGCGGGGGCCGACTCGCCACCGGAGCTTAGTCGGCTTCTTACGGAGCTCGATGCCCGCCGGACTACCAGTGGAAGCAACGCCTACACGCTCGACGGTGGTGTTGCGCTTGTACGGCTTGGGGC
>JANOEH010000266.1:0-18443 GCA_031413115.1 Candidatus Eiseniibacteriota bacterium
CCTCCTCGTACGAGAAGTCGTTGCCGATCGCGGTCAGCGCGCTGGTGTTCGTGGTCAGCGACACGGCGGGCAGGCCGGGGCGATGCAGGTAGAACTTGCCGGCGAGCTCGGCGGCGATGTGCTGCGCGTCGGCCGCCGAGCCGCCATTGCCGCAGGTGAACAGCGTGTTCCCGGCGCGCAGGCGGTTGGCCAGCAGCGCGGCGACCGCGGCGAGGCGCTCGCCTTCGCGCGCGGCCGTGTCGGCGAGAACGCGGGCGGTCGCGTCCAGGTAGGTCTGCGCATCGGCGCGGAGTGAGGCGGCGGTCGTCTCAGGCATGCGGGGCTCCGGCGGCGCCTCGGGCGGCGAGCGCGCGTTCGTAACGGTCGAGGGCGTCCTGCCACTCCGGCAGGTCGCCACCCAGGAAGCGCGCCGTCTCGCGGGTGTCGAGCACCGAGTACGCGGGGCGGAGCGCGGGACGGTTGAGTTCGCACGTGGTCGTGCGCTTGAGCGGCAGCGTGGCGCCCGAGCGGCGAAGGATCTCGGCGGCGAAGTCGTACCAGGTGCAGTCACCACGGTTCGCCAGGTGATACGTGCCCGGCGGTGCGACCGCGGGCAGGCGCACCAGCGCGGGTGCGACGTCGAACGTGAACGTGGGCACGCCGCGCTGGTCGTCGACCACCGCGAGCGGCTGCCCGGCGGCAATCCGGCCCTTGATCGCCTCGATGAAGTTGCGCCCGTGCGGGCCGCACAGCCACGAGATGCGCACGATCCACGCGCGCTTCACCGTGCCGCGCACGCGGTCCTCGGCCCCGGCCTTGGTCTTGCCATAGACATTGAGGGGACTCGCAACTGCGCTCGGCGGGATCGGCTCGGCCGCTTCGCCGTCGAAGACATAGTCCGTGCTCGTGAACACGAGCCCGGAATCATGTCGAAACGCGAGGCTGGCCACGCGCTCGGTGGCGACCACGTTGGACAGCCGCGCCCGCTCGGGATCGCGCTCGCAGCCGTCGACATCGGTGAACGCAGCGAGATGATAGATGAACTCGGGGACGAAGTCCCCGAGCCACGCCACGAGCGCGTCCTTCTCCTCGAGCGCGACCTCCGCGTGCAGCGGCGCGCGGACCTCGTGGCCCGCGGCGTGCAGGGCCGGGACCAGGTCCTGGCCCAGCATTCCGTGGCCGCCGGTGACGAGAATGCGCACGAACGATCTACGCCAGCTCGACGCGGCTCGAGTCGCCCACCATGATGTGGTGCGCGCGCGGGCGGTCGGGGCTCCGGGTCACGACGACGTCCTTGCCGATCAGGCTCGAGTCGATGCGCGTGGGCACGTCCTCGATCACGCTGCGTTCGAGCACGATCGAGTGCTCGATCTCGGAGCGCACGATGCGCGCGCCCTCGGCGATGGCGCTGAACGGGCCGATGTACGCGTCCTCGACGACCACGCCCCGGCCGAGCACCAGCGGGCCGCGCAGGCGCGAGCGCACGACGGTGGCGCCCTTCTCGACGACGACGGCGCCCTCGACCACCGAGGCGGCGTCGATCGAGCCCTCGATGCGTGTCGTCCAGCGGCTCATCGCCATGCGGTTCGCCTCGAGCATGTCCTCGAGCTTGCCCGTGTCCTTCCACCAGCCGTCGATGACGTGCGAGCGCACGGTCTTCTTGTGGTCGATCAGCCATTGCAACGCGTCGGTGATCTCGAGCTCGCCGCGCTTGCTCGGGCGGATGCCGTCGACCGCCTCCCACACCGACCTGGTGAACATGTAGACGCCGACCAGGGCCAGGTTCGAGCGCGGCTCCTTCGGCTTCTCCTCGAGGCGCACGACGTGGTCCCCGGAGAGTTCGGCGACGCCGAAGTCCTGCGGGTTCGGCACGGCGACCAGCAGGATCTGCGCGTCGGGCCGGTGTTCTTCGAACTCACGGACGAAGGCCGAAATGCCCTCGCGCAGGAAGTTGTCGCCCAGGTACATGACGAACGGGTCGTCGCCGAGGAACGGTTTCGATTCCTTGACCGCGTGCGCGAGGCCCAGTGGCGCCGATTGCTGGATGTAGGTGACCTTCGCGCCGAAGCGCGAGCCGTCGCCCACGGCCTCCTTGATCTCGGCATGCGTGTCGCCGACGACGATGCCGATCTCGGTGATCCCCGCCTCGACGATCGCCTCGAGGCCGTAGAACAGGATCGGCTTGTTCGCCACCGGCACCAGCTGCTTCGCGCTGGTGTGGGTGATCGGGCGCAGGCGCGTGCCGCGCCCGCCGCTGAGAATGAGTCCCTTCACGCCGCTCCCTTCGCCGCCGCATCCGCCGCGCCTTCGAGTCTCTGCGCGAGGAACGCAGCCATTCGCTCCAGTTGTCCCGGCACGGCGTCGACGTCCTGCCCGCCGCCTTGCGCGAGGTCCGGCCGTCCGCCACCCTTGATGTCCCCGGCCTTGAGCACGTCACCGGCGACCAGCGACTTCGCCGACGCCAGGTCCGCCGTGACGATCACGACCCACGACACCTTGCCCTCGTTCACCGCCGCAAACACCGCCGCGCCCGTGCCCAGCTCGGCGCGGATGCGATCGGCCGCGTCGCGCAGCGCCGTCGGGTCGGCACCGTCGAGGCGTCCCGCGACCCATGCGCCCCTGGTGCCCGCGCTCTTCTTCGCCACCAGCGCCAACGCCGCATCGAGCGCGCCCGCCGCCGCCAGCTTCGCATGCGCGGCACGCAGCGCGGCGAGCTCGTCCTGCAGCGCCTGCACCCGCGCCGCCGCGTCCTCGGGGCGCGTGTTGAGCGCCTTCGCGAGATCGGTCAGCCGCGCATCCGAGCCCCGTGACCAGTCGACCAGCAACTGTCCGGTGACGGCCTCGAGCCGGCGCGTTCCGCTGGCGATCGACTCGTCGCTGACGATACGGAACAGCCCGATGTCGCCCGTGCGCCCGACGTGCGTGCCGCCGCACAGCTCGGCCGAGACCAGGTCGCCGTGCTCGCTGTCGAGAATGCGGATGACGCGCACCTCGTTCTCGTACTTCTCGCCGAACAGCGCGATCGCGCCGGAGTTGCGCGCGTCCTCGAGCGAGCGCAGCTCGACCGCAACCCGGAAGTTGGCCAGCACCGCGCGATTGACGTCGTCCTCGACGGCGCGCAGCTGCTCGGGCGTGGGCGCCTCGAAGTGCGAGTAGTCGAAGCGCAGACGATCGGGCGCGACCAGCGAACCGGCCTGCAGCACGTGATCGCCAAGCACGCGCCTGAGTGCCGCGTGGAGCAGGTGGGTCGCGGTGTGATTGCGCCGCGTCGCCGCGCGCCTGGCCGCGTCGACCTGGGCGCGCACCTCGGTCACCGGCAGCGCTCCCGCGAGCACGCGCACCTTGTGCACGATCGCGTCGCCGTCCTTGCGCACGTGCAGAACTTCGAGCCGGACCGGGCCGCCGTCGTTGCGGCCCTCGAGCGTGCCTGAGTCGGCGACCTGGCCACCGGACTCGGCGTAGAACGGCGTCGTCGCCAGCACGATCTCGGCGACGGCTTCCGGCGCGGGCAGCGCGCGCCAGCGCACGACCGGCGAGATCGCCTCGAGCGCCTCATATCCGACGAAGTCGGTGGCGGTACCGGCGTCGAAGACGCCGGGGAGTTCGACCCACTCCGGACCCGCATCGCGCACCGCCTTCTTCCCACCAAACGCGCCCGCCTTGCGCGCGCGGGTGCGCTGCTCGTTCATCGCCCGCTCGAAGCCCGCGTCGTCGACGGCGAGCCCGTGCTCGGCCGCCATCTCGGCGGTGAGGTCGACCAGAAATCCGTACGTGTCGTGAAGCTGGAAGACGTCCTCGCCGGCGAGCGTCTGCACGCCCTTCGCCTTCGCGTCGGCCGCGAGCTTCTCGAAACGCGCGAGGCCCTGGTCGAACGTGCGCAGGAAGTTCTCCTCCTCGCGCCCGACTACGCCGAGGATGCGCCGCCGCGCCGCGCCCAGCTCGGGATAGTCGCCGAGGAATTGCTCGATCACGATCTCGCAGGCATGAACGAGGAACGGGCCGGCGAGTCCCAGCAGCCGCCCGTTGCGCGAGGCGCGGCGCAGCAGGCGGCGCAGCACGTAGCCGCGACCCTCGTTCGACGGCGCAATGCCCTCGCCCAGCGCGAACGTGAGCGCCCGCACGTGGTCGGCGATCACACATAACGCGACGCCTTTGGCGTCGCCGGGTTTTCCGAGCGCCGGCAGCGCTTCGAGTCCCGCCATCCGCGCGACTTCCGCCACCACCGGCTCGAACAAATCCGTCTCGAAGATCGACGCTTTCCCCTGGACGATCAGCGCCAGCCGCTCGAGCCCCATACCGGTGTCGATTCCGGGGCGAGCCAGCGGCGGCATCGAGCCGTCGGCCTGCGCGTCGTACTGCGGGAACACCAGATTCCAGAACTCCATGAAGCGCGGGCAATCGTCGCCGGCCTTGCACCCGCCGCCGCACGTGCACGCGTCGGATCCCAGGTCGAAGTAGATCTCCGAGCACGGGCCGCACGCGCCGGTGCCGCCGGCCGGGCCCCAGAAGTTGTCCTTCCGCCCCATCTCGACGATGTGGTCGGCGGCCACGCCCTTCGCCATCCAGAAGCCGCGCGCCTCCTCGTCCACCGGCGCGACGCCGCCCTCGCCGTTGAAAATGGAGATGTATAAAAGCTCGGCCGGCAGGTCGAGCTCGGCAGTACAAAAGTCCCACGCAAACTCGATGGCTTCTTGCTTGAAGTAGTCGCCAAACGAGAAATTGCCGAGCATCTCGAAAAACGTGTCATGCCGCGGAGTCTTGCCCACGTTCTCGAGATCCGTGAGCCGCACGCACTTCTGGATCGAGCAGGCGCGCCGGTACGGCAGGCGGTCCGGATCGAGCCCGAAGTAGGGCTTGAACTGGACCATCCCAGCGGTGGTGAACAGGAGCGTGGGGTCCCCCAGAGGCGCCAGCGGCGACGAGGGAACGACCGTGTGGCCGTGCGAGGCGAAGAAATCGCGGAAGCACCCACGAAGTTCGGAGGACGTCATCTTCTTCATGGAACGCAGATTACCGGAAAGCAGGGCGCCCGGACAGCCCCGGGCGCATCAGCGGGCCATCAGCACCTTTGCCGTCGCCACGCCCTGTTCGGTGGTCAGCCGTGCGAAATACAGGCCACGCGGAGCCGGGCGGCCCTGCGTGTCGAGGCCGTCCCATCGCCACGTGCTCGTGCCGGCGGTGAGCACCTCGTCGACCAGCGTGCGGATCAGACGGCCCGTCACATCATGGAGGGCGATGCGGGCGCGGCCGGCCGTCGGCAGGTCGAGTCCGAGTTCCGAGGTCGAGCCGCCGCTGGCGCTGCGCGCAGACAACCGAGGATTGCGCCAGGGAATGGTGCGCACGACCGGCGGGGGCCCGTCCGACGAATCACCTCCGCCCCTGAGGTCCACCGTTGCGGTATGACGCATCGGCTGGTTCGCGATTGCGACCCGGATGCTCGACAGTAGGCTGAGGCCGCCATCGGCGATCGTCCACCGAACGACAGTCGTGGGATAGGTGAGCATGACCACGCCCGGGAGCCCCACGGCGCCGGGATCGACCGTGAACTCCCTCCCATTCGCCTCCACGGTCACCGCAAGAACCACCTGCTCGCCGGTCCCGCCCTCGCTGTCGATCTCCAGGGTGAGTTCGTCGCCGAGGCGCGCCGCCTTGGCCGACACACGCAGAGCGCGCACCAGGTTCGGGGCAACGAGGTGGAACGACGAGCCGTCCTGATCCCAGACGATGCGTCGGAATTCGATGGTCGAGATGTCCTCGCCGATCGCCGGCGGTGTCGGGTTGTACTGCGGCGGCGCGTCGTAGCTGTGCACCACCGCGAGGTAGTCGACGGGCCCGTTCGCGGAAGTCTCCGACCACTGCTCGCTGGCGAACCACGCCTCGGGCTCGAGGTTGAACTGGTAGGGCCGATCCGGCGTGTCCTTGAGGAACTCGTTGAGGCGCGGGCGCGTCGTCCACGGCCCCAGCGGCGAGCCGTGCGAGGTGTGCCATGCGATCCCGGTCGAGCCGTCGTCACCAGAGAAGAGCAAGTGCAGGTCCGTCCCGCGACGGAACACGTGCGGCGACTCGACCTTCGAGTTGATCGGCGGATAGTATGTATCCCACAGCGCACCCAGGTCACTCCACGGTCCGGCCGGGCCGGGCCCGGAGGCGACGCCCGCAACATAGTTCGACGAATCCCAGCGCACGCGCGCCGTGTAGAAAAGCAACCACGGGTCCCCGCTCCCCTCCGCCGGTGGCAAAACGTACGGATCGCGGAAGTCCGCCGTCGGGGATCCCGAGTTCGGCGTGCACAGCGCCCAGCTCACCCCGGGCATGTCCGCGGACGCGCAGGGCTGCCACACCGGATCGAAGTAGCGCACCCATGTCCGCAGGAGCGGATCGGTCGAGTAGGTCGCCACGATCACCTGCCAGCGCGGGAGCCAGTTGGCCGGATTGGCTGATTCCTGACGATCGCGAACGGCGGTGTACAGCATCCACGTGACGCCGTCCTGCTCGACAATCGTCGGCGCCCAGACGTGGTGCTCGTCCCACGCGCCGGGCACGCGGCTGATCGTATGCACGGTGTCGACCTCGAACCAGGTCTCGAGATCGGGCGACATCGCGTGGCCAAGCGACGTCTCATTGAGGATCGTCTGCGTACCGTCGCTCCAGTGGGCTGGTGAGAAGCGCTGCACGCGGGTATAGAAGAGGTGGTACCAGTCGCCCTGCTTGATGATCGAGAAGTCCTTGGCCCGGTACGACGCTGCCGGGTATGGGGCCAGCGGCGCGACATAGTGCGCCCGCGGCAGAACGCTCGGGTCATAGGTGCGGGCAAGCGCCACCGATCCCGCGCCGCAGGTGAGCAGGGCGAGGACGGCGAGGACGGCGAGGATCGAGGGCACAGCGGATCCGTTCGGAAATGCGAACGCGGGTCCGCCGGCCCTGTTGCAAGGACGAAGGCGGAACGGCACGAGGGTGTCGGAACCTGCAATGGGGCCGGACCGCCGAAAATACCGGGGAAAGGTGCGCCTCGGCGGCTACGCGCACCCTGCGCAGTCTAGCGAACTTTGGCGTCCTCGGGGGAGGTCCCTTCGAGGGGCCCTTCGAGGGTCCCATCGAGGGCGGCTGTGACCGCCTCGCGGACGGTTGCATAGTCGAAGCCACGCCGCAGCAGGGCTGCCTGGGCCTTGCCCCGGGCCTCCCGCCGGTCCAACCCGCGGTAACGCCGGAGGATGGGCGCGAGCGCCTGCTCAGCCCGGGCCCGCTCCCCTGCCTCGCCGGTTCGGCGCAGGGCGACCGCCGGATCGCCGGTCTCGCACGCGGCCTCGGCATCGAGCGAGGCCAGCGCCGCCGCCCGATCCGCCGCCGAAATGCCGCGGGCCGCAAGCTGGCCCTCGACCACGCGCAGGGCGACCGCCCGACGCGCGAGTTTCGCCCGCACGAACGCGCGCGCGTACTCGACGTCGTCGACCAGGCCCACGCGCTGCAGACGATCCAGCGCGGCGGCCACCGTGGGGGCGTCGAACCCCTTGGTGGCCAGCCGGCGCTCCAGTTCCCGTCGCGTCTTGCGCGAGCGATCGAGGCTGCGCAACGCAGCCTCGCGCGCGCGCTCGACCGCGGCGGTGTCGATGTTCTCGTGGTCGGCCACGGCGGCAGGCCGCCTAGCCGCGGCGGGCCGGACGCTCGGGACGATCGGCGACCGCACCGTTGACGGCGGCGTGCGTCGCCCCGTTCGTGTCGGCGGTGCCTGCACCGGAGCCCGCGCCTGAGCCCGCACCGGAGCCCGCGCCTGCGCCGATGGCGACCGGCTCTTCGGCGGGCTTCGTCGCCTCGACCGCACCTGCGGCGAACGGAATCGCCAGCGCCCCGCGCAGCTTGCCCTCGAGGCGGGCCCGCGTGTCGGTGTGCTCCTTGAGGTAGCTGCGGGCGTTCTCGCGGCCCTGGCCCAGGCGTTCCTCACCGAAACTGAACCACGTGCCCAGCTTGGTGACGAAGCCCTTGTCGACGCCGATGTCGATCAGCTCCCCCTCGCGCGAGATCCCCTGGTTGTAGAGGATGTCGAACTCGGCCTCGCGGAACGGCGCGGCGACCTTGTTCTTCACCACCTTGACGCGCGTGCGGTTGCCGACCACCGTCTCGCCCTCCTTGAGCGAGGCGATGCGCCGGATGTCCATGCGCACCGAGGCATAGAACTTGAGCGCGCGGCCACCGGCGGTCGTCTCGGGATTGCCGAACATGACGCCGATCTGCATGCGGATCTGGTTGATGAAGATGACCGTGCACCGGCTCTTGGAAATGGTCCCCGTGAGCTTGCGCAGCGCCTGCGACATGAGCCGCGCCTGCAGGCCCATGTGCGAATCGCCCATCTCGCCCTCGATCTCGGCCCGCGGCACGAGCGCGGCCACCGAGTCGACGACGACGACGTCGACCGCGCCCGAGCGCACGAGCTGGTCGGTGATCTCGAGCGCCTCTTCCCCGGTGTCCGGCTGCGAGACGTGCAGGTCGTCGAGGTTGACGCCCAGCTTCTGCGCATAGGCCGCGTCGAGCGCGTGCTCGGCATCGACGAAGACCGCGTTCCCACCCGCCTTCTGCGCGTGGGCGATGATGGTCAGCGCCAGCGTGGTCTTGCCCGAGGACTCGGGGCCATAGATCTCGATCACGCGGCCGCGAGGCACGCCGCCCACGCCGAGCGCGAGGTCGAGACCGATGGAGCCGGTCGAAATGACATCGATGGCGATGCTTGCGCGCTCCCCGCCGAGACGCATGATGGCCCCCTTCCCGAACTGCTTCTCGATCTGCTGGACCGCGAGTTCGAGGGCCTTCGTCTTTTCCTTGGCGTTCGAAGTCGGCTGCTGGTGCATGGGGAACGATCTCCTTCCGGGAGCTGCGTTGGACTGCCGGGGACCCTGGGTGACCCGACCCCGAATCCTTCCGGGCAGGGCCACGAAACCCGCTCCCACAGCGGCTTACGAGGGCCATTGTATACATTTGTGCAGGTCGCGCAAGTTCATTTTTTGGCGCCAACCGGGATGGACCCCTTTCTTGCTGAGATCTGGGCCCACCGGCTCCGGGCTCGGCGACGTCCGGACGGTCCGGGTGCGGCGGCCGGACTGTCTGGCGCTCTGGCGCCTGCGCGACGACTCGAACTGAGTAGTAGCGCGCGGGTGGGACAAGTTGCGTCGCCGCGCGCATGGGGCTCACCAGGCCTCGACCTGGCTTCCGTCGCGGTCTCGTGGACGCGGATCCTGTCCCGAAGCTGCGTCCTGTCATGCGGGAGCCTTCACAGGGGGTGGGAGCGAGGGAATCCTGGTGCCCGCGGCGCTTCGATCGTGCACGGACTGCGGCACGGCGGCCGGCCGCTCCCGCTTGCGCCGCATGAACTCCTTCCCGAACGCGCGCTCGGCCTCGAACTGGTTGTGCGCGCGACAGCGCAGACGCAGTCCCTCGACCGTGGCCTCGCCCCCGCGAGCGAAGGGAACGACGTGATCGAATTCGAGGGCCCGTCGAGCGGCGCAGCGCCGTCCCACGGCGCTGGTGAACGTGCACTGCCCGCCGTCACGCTTCCAGACCGCGCGGCGGATGGCGGCGGGCACGAGACGCGAGCGCGGGGCGGCGGGCTGCGCGGACTCCGTGGGCCATGCGGGCCGCGGCCGGTCGGTGGTCGCGATCTTGCGCTTCTCGAGCGTCGCGATGAGCGCGTCGAGCGCCCGCTCGAACACCTGCGCCAGGTCCCCGCTCGGCACGGAGTGGCCGAGGAGCGCCTGCGCGCGGCGCAGCTTGGCGTGCGTCGCTTCTTCGATGGGAATCCGGACGATGAAGCGGGGCGAGGTCGGAGCGGTCGGAGGTCCCGGGACATGCAAAACGACTGGCCCCGGGGCCAGTGATTCTGCACATGCGGGCGTGGCGTCGGCTGGAAGCAACGGCACTCCGGAGCCCTCCCTCGTGGGGGCCGAGAGGAAGAGCGCGCTGCGATCGAGCTGTTCTGGGGCGAGTGCTACGGGACGCGCGACGGCGCGAACTGCAATCACCTTTGCACGGATGGCCGCCAGGCCGGATCCCTCCGCCGGGGCGAAGCGACCAGCGAGAATGGTCTCGATCTCGTTCCTTCGCCGATGAGTTGCGGCGGCGACCAGCTCGTCCACATTCTCGGCCGTGATGTGCGGTGTCAGAAGACACACGGCCGCAAGGTGGAGCCGTCCGGCCGCGATGTCCTCGAACAGGCGCGGGAACTGGAGCGCCGTGCGCGCCGCCCGGATCCGCTTGTAGGCGGCGTCCTCGGAAAGCCGCAGTTCGCCCACGCAGTACGCAAACATCGAGGCGTACGCCGCCGGCAGGTAGAGGCGTCTCGCGTCGACCTCCGCGATGTGCGCGAGCAACGCCGCCGTGGTCGAACGGTCCGTCGCGACGAGGGTGGCCAGGTTGCCCAGAAGCGTCGAGTCGGTCAGGTGCGTCAGGCGGTAGTCGGACATGCGAGGTCTCGCTTCGGGGGCGAGGTTCCAGTCCTGGTGCGGCGATCGCGGCACCACGAACATTGTAGCGCGGTCGAAGGTCGCGGTCGCTGGCGCGTCAGGAACGCGCGGCTGCGGGGATCGAGAGTCGGGCGCAGGGAGGTCGCCCAACGCGGGCGCCCGCGCGAATCTCGAAGCGTCGAGGCGCTCCCGCGCGCAGCACTCGCGTCACGATGCCACGAGATCGCGCAATGTCGTCAATCCAAATTCTACCGAAGCGCGAAGAATTGTTCCCCGGCCGAGCCGCCCGCCACGGGGCCTACCCCGCCGCCCCTCCGAGCGCCGCCGTTGCGATCATCTCATACCGCGCGCCGTCCGGCGCCAGTGTGCTCGCCACCAGCGCGATCGCGCCGACCTCGAATCGCTGCGACGAAATCGACAGGGCGAGGAACCGCGCGGCAGCCGCGAGCGCCGAGGGCGCCACGACGGCGCCGACGGCACGCACGCGTCCGACTGTCAGGTGCGGCGTGAACGGCTTCTCGGCGGGCGGGAATCCTTCGCGCACGAGCGCCTTCTCGACGCGCGCGGCGAGCGCCACGAGTTCGACCGCACCTTCGCGTGCGCCGATCCACAGGACGCGCGGACACGCGGGGCCCGGGAAAGCGCCGGGCCCGGCGGTTGCCACCGCAAACGGCGCCGCAGACGTCGAGGCCGCACCCGCCGCCGCGATCAACGCCCGCCGGACCGCTTCAACCTGCCCCGGCGCAATTTTGCCGAGGAAGCGCAGCGTGATGTGCAGGTTTGCCGCAGCGACCCACGCGACGCCGTCGCCGCGTGAGCGCACGGGGGCGATCGCCGCATCGAGCGCGGCGACCACGGAGGCGGGCGGAAACACCGCAATGAACGCGCGGACCATGTCGTCACTCACGCCCGCGGGCCCTCCGGCTCCAGCCCGACCCAGACGCCGGCGTCCCGATCGCCCGCGGCGAAACCGCCGGGAGCCCGACCAGCAACCGCCGCAGCACCTCGAGCGCGAAGGTCACGCTGCGTTCGCGGATCTGCGCGCGGTTGCCCTTGAGCTCGAGCTTGCGGTGATGCTCGCCGTCGGGTGTGACGGCGGCCAGATGCACGGTGCCGACGGGCTTCTCGGGCGTGCCGCCGTCGGGGCCGGCGATTCCCGTCACCGCGAGGGCACACTGCACGCCGAACCGCGCAGCCACCCCGCGCGCGAGCGCCCGCGCCACTTCTTCGCTGACCGCCCCGTGGGCCTCGAGCAATGCCAGGGGCACATCCGCCGCCGCGACCTTCGCTGCATTGGCGTACACGATCGCCCCACCGTCGAACCACGCGGAGGAACCCTCGACCGAAGTGATGCGCCCACCCAGCAGCCCGCCCGTGCACGACTCTGCAACGGCCAGCCGCCACCCGCGCGCCACGAGCAGGTCTCCGAGAACCTGCTCCAGCGGACGATCGTCCTCGCTGTAGATGAAGTCGCCGGCGGCGGCCCGGAGCATCGAGCGGGAGCGCTCAACGAACTCCGCACCAGCGCCCGCCGGCAACGCGATCCGCACATCCACCCCACCGAGGCCGGGCAAGTACGCCACCGCCGCTCCCTCGAGCGCAGCAGACAAGTCCCCCAGCCGCTCCTCGAGAATCGACTCCGCGATCCCGACCGTCCGGATGACCGTGTACGAAACCGCGCCTCCGCCAATCGCGCGCACCATCGGCGCCAGGAACTCCAGCGAAAGCTGCCGCATCTCCTCGGGCACGCCGGGCAGAAGCACGATGGACTTGCCCTCGTGCGCAATCAGAACGCCCGGCGCACTTCCCACCGGATTCGTCCACGCGACCGCACCCGCCGGCAACAACGCCTGGCGCTCGTTGTTCACGGGCATCGGCCCGCGCAGCATCGCCGACCAGCGCGTGCGAATGGACTCGAGCACGGCCGGATCGCACACCAATGCAAGGCCCAGCGCCGAAGCGACCGCAGACACCGTCAAGTCATCCGGCGTCGGCCCGAGTCCACCGGTGCACAAGACGACATCCGCACGCGACAGCGCCAAACGCAAAGAAGCAGCAATCGCCTCCGGCGTATCGGGCACCGCCTGGTGCCCGACGATGCGCGCGCCCGACTCCTCGAGCAGGCGCGCGAGGAACTGGAAGTTCGTGTCGAGCGTGCGGCCCGACACGACTTCGTTGCCGATCGACAGGACTTCCGCGGTCATGCGGGGCGCATCTGGCAGAGCGTCAGTGCACCGGCGGCGGCGGCATCTGCGGCGTGCCGGGGCCGGCGGCGAGCCCGCCCTGGGCGGGCGGTTTCGCGGTGCGCAGCGACCACGTGTCGTACTGCACGTTGTCGACGCGGATCACGAACTGGAACATGCCGAGCGCGGGGAACTGCACCTGGAAGTTGAGGATGATGTTGTTGTGTCCGCCGCCGCGGGCGACTTCGAACTCGCCGGAGAGCTTGGGCATCACTTCCTTGCCATCGGCGTCAATGAGGAAGATCTCGACGGCATGCTTGCCGACGTCGCCGGGGTCGGCCTCGATCCGCGTGACGAGCGAGGCCTGCAGCTGGACGGGCGGCTTGTCGCCCCACACGTTGGTGATGCCGGCGCGGAGCATCGAGATGGTGCCGTCGGGATGGGCGGTGGCAGCTTCGGCGAGAAGCAGGCGGGCTTTCACGGGCGATCTCCGATCGGAGGCGGAATGCGGTTCAGGGCGCGGTCACGGCCGGGTGGCGCGCGAGCACGACCAGTTCGTCGGCCGAGCGTGGCGGCTCGCCGACGAGGATGTAGTCGGCGAGGACCTCGTCGCGTTCGGCGAAGCTGCGAAATGGTGCGTTGATTCCGGCCAGCGACTTGTTCTGGTCCATGAGCGCGGGCCGGACCACCAGGTACTCGGGCCGGCGCTCGCGGATCACGTCACCGTACCAGCCGGCGCCGGCCTTGCGGCGACGCGGCACGTCGGGCGAGACGAGGCCCACCTCGTCGATCACCGTGAGCCCCGTGCGATAACCGATGTGGCCGATGGGCTCGAGAAACACCGTGCCTCGACCGCCACTCGCCGACGCCAGGCGATCCGCGGCGGCGACGAAAAGCCGCACTTCGGCCCCGGCCCGGCCCACGTACAGCCCCGCCAGGTACGGAGCGTCGCTCAGAACGTACACGCCGAGCGCCGCCCAGACCAGCCGCGATCGCGTCACCATGGGCAGGCCCGCCGCGGCCGCGACGGCCCACGCCGCGACTGGCAGGACGAAGTACCAGCCGAAGTAGGGCACGTCGAACACCACGTAGGCCGTCAACACCGCGAGCCCGGCGACCGCGAACGCGAGCGTCGGGGACCATGTGCGGCGGCGTCCCAGCGTCCATAGCGCCGTGAGCGCGGCGGGCAGGCCGACGATCGCCATCGGGAACAGGTGCTGCGCCTCGAGCAGGTTCTGCCAGCGCGGGAACAGGAACGCCGGGACGAATCCCTCGATCCAGTCGAGCGCGAAGGGACGCATCCCGACGCCGTAGGTGGTCGCCTTGGCGATGAAGCTCTGCGGGACCGGGCTGCCGTAGATGACCACGAGCGCGCCGAGCGCGAGCGAAGTCACCACCGCGAACACGATCCGCGCGCGCCCGGCCGCAAACACCGCGAGCGCAAGCGCGAGAACGAACCCCTCCGGCCGGGTGAGCGCGAGCACCGCCAGCGCAACGCCGTGCCCCCACGGCCGCGCGGTCCCGCGGAAGGCAACCGCCGCCGCAAGCGCACACAGGAACAAACTCGTCTCCATCCCCAGCACCGCGTGCGCGGAGAACAGCGGGAACACCGCGAAGAACACTCCGAACGCCCACGCCGACACGCGACCCACACCGGGCTCCCGGTCGAGCGTGCGCACGATCAGCCCGAGCGCGACGAGTGACAACACGACGCCCCACGCCCGTGCCCACGCGAACGTGTCGATGCCAAACGCTGCGCCGGCCGCCAGCCACGCGGTCCACACGGGAGAGGTGAAGCCCATCACGCGTTCCCCGGCGTTGTAGACGAAGCCCAGACCCTTCGCCCCATTCTCGGCGTAGCGAAACGTGATGTAGGCGTCTTCGGCGGCAAATGGGATTGCGCGCGCCATGTCGATACGCGCGGCGAGCGCGAGCGCGAGCGGAATCAAGTACGGAGCGAACGGATGGAACCAGGAGTCGCGGGGCGAAGCGCCCAGGGCGGGTGTGCCCGGCGCGATCGGTGCCGGCGCGGAGCCGCGTCTCATCGGCCGAACGGGCCCCACCACAGTGCCGCCTGCAGCACGAGGCAGGCGTAGATCCCCGCGATCACGTCATCAGCGACGATGCCGAAGCCGCCGGGAGCGCGCTGGGCCTCGTTGGCGCCGAGCGGCTTCCAGATGTCGAACAGGCGGAACAGCAGGAAGCCGGCGAGCATCCAGGTCCACGAGCGCGGGACCATCCAGAGGGCGATCATCTGGCCGACGACCTCGTCGATGACGATGGGCGAGGCGTCGTGGCCCAGCGTCTTCTCGGCGCGATGCGCGGCAGCGACCGAGATGGGCAGCAGCGCGAGGATCACGAACATCTCGTTGAACGAGTGGCCGAAGCCGTTGGGCCCCGGGCCGATCCAGAAGAGAATCCCGGCGACGATGGCGCTGGCGAACGTGGCCGGCGCGATCGGGAACTTGCCCGCGCCGAAGAACGTCGCGATCAGGCGGGCGAGCGTGTCCATGCGGGGCGCGCGACCGGCGTGACGGGGCGCGGCTTCGAGGGAGGACGGCCGGGACCGGCCAGAGGTGAACGCGGGCGAGCTTCGGCGCCGAAGGAGCCGGACGCACCGGGTGTCACGGGAGCGCCGACCACCGGCGCGACCGCAGCCGACGCCGCCGCCCCCGCCCTCGCGCGGCCGATGTGCGCGATCGCCAGCTTGAAGATCGTCTGCAGGCAGTCCTTCACGCCGACACCCTCGATAGCCTTGGCCGGGAACGCGGGCCAGCGGCCGGGATTGAGCAGTCGGTCGAGCTCGGTCAGCGACAGTGCATCGGGCAGGTCACGCTTGTTGAACTGGTAGACCCGCGGGATCGCGGCCTGCTCGCGGCCCAGGGCCTCGAGCGCGGCGTCGACATCGGCGAGCGCGTGGCGGTTCTCGTCAAGGCGCGCGGCCTGCGAGTCGACGACGCAGACGAGCGCGTCGGCGCCGCGGAGCACGGCGCGGCGCGAGGCCATGAGCTCGGGCTGGCCGGGCACCGTGTAGAGATGGAAGTGAGTCTTGAGGCCGGCGACCACGCCCAGCTCGAACGCCATGAAGTCGAAGAACAGCGTGCGTTCACCCTCGCCGGCGAGGCTCGTGAGGCGGCCGCGGCGGTCGGGCGGAAGGGTGCGATGGAGGTGCTGGAGGTTCGTCGTCTTGCCGCTGTAGGCAGCGCCGACGTAGACGATCTTGAGGCCGAGCGTTCCGGCGCGGGCATTGAGGACGGCCAAGCGATCTCTCCCGGGGGCGCTACTCGCGCACCGAGTCGCCGAAATCCGGCAGGTCGAAGGCGCCGCCCAGGAGCTCGTCGACGCGGCGCGAAGCTTCGCGCCGGAACGCCGTCTCGGGATCGATGCCACCCAGGTCGAGCGATGCGGCTGGCACCTCGGCCGGCGGATTGAGGCCCAGGCGCTCGAACAGACCCGCAAACACGGGCGTCAGGTCGCGCATCGCCCGCTTGGAGCGCAGGCGAACGAGGCCCAACGTCGAGTTCTTGTCGAAGATGACGCACAGGATCACTCGCTCGGCGACCAGGGTCGAGGCCATGGAGCGGGGTTCGCCGAGGAAGACGACGGTGTCGAGAGTCTGCTTGCCGAAGAGATTGCCCAGCTCGGCGTTGGCCGCGACATCGGCGGCGGCGAGCGAGGCGAAGGTCGGCAGATCGAAGTCGGATTCCGCCCCGACGCTGGTGATGAGCTGGCCGGAGCGGTCGATCAGATGGACGCTCAAGGCATGCGCGCGACGCAGGAGCTCGGTGAGCACCGCATCGACCGCCCGGAAGTCCTCTTCGAACAACGTCCAGTTCGCCATGGTTCCCCCGCGGCCCTGCGGTGGCTTGCTCCGTTCGGGAGCACGACGCCTCTCACCGGAGGCGCGTTATCACTGACTTGTTCGTTTATAGGCAACCATCGCAAAGGCTGCAAGCGGAAACGTATGAAATCGCGTCGCTTGCAGCGATGAGGCCGAGCCGTGGTGTCGTCAGGATCAGGTGTCCATCTCCTTGCGGCCCTCGAGGGCACGCGCGAGCGTGACGAGATCCGAGTACTCGAGGTCGGAGCCGACGGGCACACCGCGGGCGATGCGCGTCACGCGCACGCCGAGCGGCATGAGCAGCTTCTGCAGATAGAGCGCAGTCGCTTCTCCGTTCACGGTGGGATTGGTGGCGAGGATCACTTCGCGCACGGGGACCTCGATTCCACCCGCTCCAGTCGCGCCCAGGGCGCCGCCGCCCGGCTCGAGCCGGCGCAGCAATTCGCGCACGCGCAGTTCCTCGGGGCCGACGCCGTCGAGCGGCGACAGAGCGCCGCCGAGCACGTGGTAGACGCCGCGAAACGATTCGGTGCGTTCGAGCGCCAGCACGTCGACGGGCTGCTCGACGACGCAGACGAGCCCGTGGTCACGCCGCACGTCGGAGCACAGGGGGCAGGGATCCTGCTCGGCGTAATTGCCGCAGCGGGTACAGAAGCCGACGCGGTCCTTGACCAGGAGGAGCGCCTCGGCCAGGCGGGCGGCCTCCTCGCGCGGGCTCTTGAGGATGTGGAGCGCCAGGCGCTGGGCGGTCTTCCGGCCGATGGAGGGCAGCCGGGCGAACTCGTCGATCAGGCTTTCGAGGAAGCGGCTGGAGAGGGACATCGAGGCGCGCGGGCCCCGGTCAGAACGGCATGCCGCCGGCAAGCGGACCGGCGACGCGGGAGAGGGCAGCCTTCATCATCTCCTCGGCGCGGCGATGCGCCTCGTTGGCCGCGGCGAGGACCAGGTCCTCGAGCATCTCGACGTCGCCGTCCTTGACCAGCGCCGGGTCGATCTTGAGCGAGAGGAACTCGCCCTTGCCGTTGGCCGTCATCGTCACGGCGCCGCCCCCGGCCGAGGCTTCGACCGTCTTCTGGCCGACCTCGTCCTGGACTTCCTGCATCTTGGTCTGCATCGCCTGCGCCTGCTTCATCATCGCGGCGATATCCAGGTTCTTCATGGGGGCGCTCTTCTCCGGCGGTGCGCGGGTCGATCAGGGGGCCGGGCGATCGGGCCCGACGATTTCGCCTTCCAACCATACCATGGCGCTTTTCGCGCCCGGCGAGAGGTCGTCGGGACGCTTGCGCTTCGGAACCCAAGTGGGCGGAGCGCTGGCGAGCACACCCGCCGCCGGGCTCGTCGCGCGCGGTGCGCTGGTCGCGCTCGTCCCGGGAGCCGGCCCGCGCGCAGGAGGTCCGTCGCCAAAACCCGGCGGCGGCGCGTCGGGCGGCGGCGCATCATCATCCCGCGGCCCGCTCGCCGGAGCCGCGCTCGGCGCGACCACCACCCGATAGTCGAGGCGACGTCCGTAGGCGCTGGCGCAGGCGCCGAGCAGGAGGGCGCGATTGTCGCGGTGCTCGAGCATGGCGCGCGAGGCGGCGTCGATCTCGAGCACGAGCGTGCCGTCCTGGGCGCCGAGAACACGCACGTCGGCCACGCAGTGACCGAGCACGCGGTTCTTCGCCTTCACCGCCTCGATGACGGCCGGCCACGCCGAGGCGGCATCGAAGTCGGGATCAAGCGAGCGGTCGGCCACCTCGGTCGCCGGAGCAGGTGCAGGCGCAGGCGCAGGCGGCGCAGCTGCGGGCGCAGGCACAGGCGCGACGGGCGCGGATGCAGTCACCACGGGCGCGGATACAATCACCACGGGCGCAGCCGCAGCCGTCGGCGCCGCAACCGCGGCAACCGGCGCCCCGGGCCCGATTCGCCGCAACGCCTCGAGCGCGGCCAGCGAAGCCGCGGCCGAGGCCACCGGGCGCGCCGCAGTCGATGCCGCGGGCGCAGCCGGCGCGG
>JANOEH010000267.1:0-20783 GCA_031413115.1 Candidatus Eiseniibacteriota bacterium
GGCTCGTGGCGCTCGTCGCGCCGGGCCTCGGCGCGCCGCCGCTCCTGGGCGCGCTGGCGATGCTCGGCGCCGGTGTCGCGTGGGGCGCGTACTCGCTGCGTGGCCGCGGCGGCGCCGATCCGCTCGCGGTGACGGCCGGCAACTTCGCGCGCGCGTTGCCGCTGGCGCTCGTGCCGCTCGGGCTCGTCGCCGTGGCGGCCGGAACCGGCAGTCCCTTCGCCCCGCACGCGAGCGTGCGTGGCCTGGCGCTCGCGGCCGCCTCGGGCGGGCTCGCTTCGGGCATCGGCTACACGATCTGGTACGCCGCGCTGCCCCGGCTCACGGCGACGCGCGCGGCGGTCGTCCAGTTGACGGTGCCGGTCATCGCCGCGCTCGGCGGCGTCCTGTGGCTCGGCGAGATCGTGACCCCGCGGCTCGCGTTGTCCACTGTCGCGATCCTCGGCGGCGTGGCCCTCGGCCTGCGTCGCCGGCGCTGAGCGGGACGCGACCCGGGCACCACTCCTGTTCTACAATCCGCTCGTTCCACCCTCGTTCCCCATCACGCCCATGTCACGAGGTGTCCCATGAGTCCCACCGCAACGCCCGGGTTCGATCCGCAGAAGGCCGAGGCCTTCGCCGCCCGCTTCGTCTCCGCCCTCAACGACGCGGCGCTCTGTCTCATGATCTCGATCGGCCATCGCCTGGGCCTGCTCGACGCGATGCGCGAACACGCGCCCGAGACCTCGGCCGGGCTCGCCGCGCGCACGGGCCTGAACGAGCGCTACGTGCGAGAGTGGCTCGGGGCCCTGACCACTTCGCGCGTCGTCGAGGTCGATTCGGCCGACCCGAAAGTCCCTCGCTTTCACCTGCCGGCCGAGCATGCCGCGTTCCTGACGCGCCCGGCAGGCGCCGACAACCTGGCGGTGTTCACGCAGTACATCCCGATCCTGGGCCGGGTCGAGGACGAGATCCTCGAGTGTTTCCGCCACGGCGGCGGCGTGCCCTACGCGAAATTCCCGCGCTTCCACGACGTCATGGCCGAGGACAGCGGGCAGTCGGTGCTGTCGTCGCTCGAGCACCACATCGTGCCGCTGGTGCCGGGCCTGGCTGAGCGCCTGGCCGCCGGCATCGACGTGCTCGACCTGGGCTGCGGCCGCGGGCTCGTGCTCATCCGCCTCGCGGAGATGTACCCGGCGAGCCGGTTCACCGGCATCGACCTGTCGCCCGAGGCGACCGCGTGGGGGCGGGCCCAGGCGAGGCGGCGCGGGGTCGCCGATCGGGTCACGTTCGTCGAGCAGGATCTTTCAGATTTCGACACCAAGGCGGAGGCTTCGCGGTATGACTTCGTGACCACGTTCGATGCCGTGCACGACCAGGCGCAGCCCATGGCGATGCTCAAGGGCATCCACCGCACGCTCCGCCCCGACGGTATCTACCTGATGCAGGACATCAAGGGCTCGAGCCACGTGCACGAGAACCTCGATCATCCGATCGGCACCATGCTCTACGCCGTCTCGTGCCTGCACTGCATGACGGTGTCGCTGGCCCAGGACGGCGAGGGCCTGGGCGCGATGTGGGGCGAGCAGAAGACGCAGGAATACGTCGAGCGGGCCGGGTTCCGTTCGTTCGCGAAGCACGAGCTGGCCCACGACATCCAGAACAACTGGTACGTGATCCGCAAGGGAGGGGGAGCCGCATGACCAAGGGACGACTCGAGGCGTTCAGCGACGGCGTGATCGCCATCCTGATCACGATCATGGTGATCGAGCTGCATGCGCCGGACGGCAACGACCTCGCCGCGCTCGGACCGGTCGTGCCGGTGTTGTTGAGCTTCGTGCTGAGCTTCGTGTTCCTCGCCATCTACTGGAACAACCATCACCACATGCTCCATGCCGTGAAGCGCATCAATGGCACGGTTCTGTGGGCCAACATGCACCTCCTGTTCTGGCTGGCGCTGATTCCGTTCGTCACGGCCTGGATGGGCACGAGCCACTTCGCCGCGATTCCGGTCGCCGCCTACGGTGTCGTCCTGCTCTGCGCCGGCGTCGCCTACTACGCGCTGTCGCGGGCGCTGATCGCCACCCATCCCGAGAATGCCACGCTGGCGATCGCCGTCGGACGCGATGGCAAGGGGATCCTCTCGCTCGCGCTGTACGCGTGCGCGGTGGCCGTGGCGCTGGTCGCGCCACTGGTCTCGTGCGGGATCTACGTCCTCGTGGCCATCCTGTGGCTCGTTCCGGACAGCCGGATCGAGCGCGCCCTCGAGGCCGACCTCGGGCCCTGAGTTGGCAGGTGGCGGGCATGAGCCGCCCCCTCCTCGAGATCCTGCGCTAGAATGGCGGACATGACGCTTCCCTACGAACCGCGGGCCCGCCTGCTCGAAGACCAGCTCGAGGAGCGCATCCTCGTGCTCGACGGTGCGACTGGAACGGCGATGCAGGCGCGCAACCTCACGGCCGCCGACTTCGGCGGGCCCGACCTCGAGGGCTGCAACGAGGTGCTGGTCGACACGCGCCCCGACGTCGTGCTCGACGTCCACCGTGGCTACCTCGACGCCGGCGCCGACATCATCGAGACCAACACGTTCGGCGGCGCGCCGTTCGTGCTGGGCGAGTACGGCCTGGCCGACCGCTGTCATGCGCTCAACTGCCGCGCGGCCGAGCTCGCCGTGCAGGCGGCCGGCGAGTTCAGCGCGGCGGACCCGTCGCGCCCGCGCTTCGTCGCCGGCTCGATCGGCCCCACGACGAAAGCGATCACCGTCACCGGCGGCATCACGTTCGACGGCCTCACGGCCGCCTTCCGGACGCAGGTCGAGGGCCTGCTCGCCGGGGGCGTCGACCTGCTGCTGGTCGAGACCCAGCAGGACACGCGCAACCTGAAGGCCGCGCTGCTGGCCATCGAGCAGGCGACCGTGGCGGTGGGTCGTCGCGTGCCGGTCATGGTCTCGGGCACGATCGAGGCGACCGGCACGATGCTCGCCGGGCAGGGCGTCGAGGCGCTGTACGCCTCGGTGATGCACGCCGACCTCCTGTCGGTGGGCCTCAACTGCGCGACCGGACCCGAGTTCATGACCGACCACCTGCGCGCGCTGTCGGCGATCGCCAAGACGCGCGTCTCGTGCATCCCCAACGCGGGCCTGCCCGACAGCGAAGGCCGCTACCTCGAGACGCCCGACGGCATGGCGCGCGTGCTCGAGCGCTTCATCGAACACGGCTGGATCAACCTCGTCGGCGGCTGCTGCGGCACGACGCCCGACCACATCCGCGCGCTGGCCGCCATGGTGAAGGGCCGCCGTCCGCGCGTGCCCGCGGCCCATCGCCGCACGCTGGTTTCGGGAGTCGACTTTCTCGAGATCAACGACGACGTGCGCCCGGTGCTGGTCGGCGAGCGCACGAACGTGATCGGCTCGCGCAAGTTCAAGCGCCTGATCGCCGAAGGCAAGTGGGAGGAGGCGAGCGAGATCGGCCGCAGCCAGGTGCGTGGCGGCGCCCAAGTCGTCGACGTGTGCGTCGCCGATCCGGATCGCGACGAGCTGGCCGACATGCTCACCTTCCTGCCCGACCTGATCCGCAAGGTGAAGGCGCCGCTCATGCTCGACTCGACCGACGCGGCCGTCCTCGAGCGCGCCCTCACGTACTGCCAGGGCAAGGCGATCATCAACTCGGTGAACCTCGAGGACGGCGAGGAGCGCTTCGCGGCCGTGCTGCCGCTGGCGCGCCGCTTCGGCGCCGCGGTCGTCTGCGGCACGATCGACGAGGACCCGCAGCAGGGCATGGCCGTCACGCGCGAGCGCAAGCTGGCCGTCGCCCAGCGCTCGTACGAGCTGCTGACCACGAAGTACGGAATCCCGGGCGAGGACATCTTCTGGGATCCGCTGACCTTTCCGTGTGCCACCGGCGACGCGAACTACGTGGGCAGCGCGGTCGAGACGATCGAGGGCATTCGACTCCTCAAGCAGGCGTTTCCGGAGACCAAGACCATCCTCGGCATCTCGAACGTGTCATTCGGCCTGCCGGAGGCCGGGCGCGAGGTGCTGAACTCGGTGTTCCTGTATCACTGCACGAAGGCCGGGCTCGATCTCGCCATCGTCAACAGCGAGAAGCTCGAGCGCTACGCCTCGATCCCGGATGACGAGCGCAAGCTCGCCGAGGCGCTGCTGTTCGACGGCGCCGCCGATTCGATCGCCGCGTTTGCCGCCCATTTCCGCGAGGTGAAGACGCGCGTGAAGACCGGGGCCGAGCGCGCCGCGCTGCCGCTCGACGAGCGCCTGGCGCGCTGCATCATCGAGGGCACGAAGGAAGGGCTGATCGAGGACCTCGACCTCAAGCGGGCGGAGGCCCGCCCGCTGGAGATCATCAACGGCCCGCTGATGAAGGGCATGGACGAGGTTGGACGCCTGTTCAACGCCAACGAACTGATCGTCGCGGAAGTCCTCGAGAGCGCCGAGGCGATGAAGGCCGCCGTGCGTCACCTCGAGCAGTTCATGGAGAAGTCCGAGACCGCGGCGCGCGGCCGCCTCGTGTTGGCCACCGTGAAGGGCGACGTCCACGACATCGGGAAGAACCTGGTCGACATCGTGCTGTCGAACAACGGCTACGAGGTGGTGAACCTGGGCATCAAGATCCCGCCCGAGGCGCTGGTCGCGGCGGTGCGCGAGCACAAGCCCGACGTGATCGGGCTGTCGGGCCTGCTCGTCAAGTCGGCGCAGCAGATGGTGGTCACCGCCGAGGACCTGAAGACCGCCGGCGTCGACGTGCCGATCCTGGTGGGCGGCGCGGCGCTGACCAACAAGTTCACGCGCACGCGCATCGCGCCGGCATACGGCTCGCTCGTCGCCTACGCGAAGGACGCGATGCACGGGCTCGACCTCATGCACAAGCTCATGGACCCCGCGACCCGCACGGCGATGGCGACGCAGCTCGACCTCGAGTCGACCGCCGCGCTGGCCGGGATGGCGGCCGCGGCTGCGGGCGCGGCGGCGGCCGGTGACGCCGGGGCGCCCGCGATCACGCGCTCGCCGGCGGTGCGGCTCGAGATCCCCATCCCCGACGCGCCCGACCTCGAGCGCCACGTGCTCGACCTGCGGTCGCTCGACGAGATCTGGCAGTTCCTCAGCCCGCAGATGCTCTACGGCCGCCACCTGGGGCTCAAGGGCAGCTTCGAGAAGCTGCGCGCCGCCGGCGACCCGAAGGCGCTCGCGCTCGAGGCCACGGTCGACGCGATCAAGGCCGAGGCGCGCGCCGGCGCGTTGCGCGCGCGCTGCGTGTGGCGCTTCTTCGAAGCCGAGTCGACCGGCGACACGCTCCGCCTGTACGAAGGCCGCGGCTCCATGACGCCGGTGGCAACGATCGCGTTCCCGCGTCAGGCGCGCGAGCCGCGGATGGCGATCCCGGACTTCGTGCTGCCGCCGCTCGACGGGCGTCGCGATCACGTCGCGATGTTCGTCACCACCGCCGGCGGGGGCGTGCGCGAGCGCGCCGAGGCCCTCAAGGATGCGGGTGAGTACCTGCGTTCGCACGCGCTGCAGGCGCTCGCACTCGAGACCGCCGAGGCCGCCGCCGAGTGGCTGCACGCGCGGCTGCGCAACCTGTGGGGCTTCCCCGATCCGACGACGACGACGATGGCCGACCGCCTGCGCGGCCACTATCGTGGCAAGCGCTACTCGTTCGGCTACCCGGCGTGCCCGAACCTCGACGACCAGGCGATCCTGTTCCGCCTGCTCGAGCCCGGCGGCATCGGCGTGCGCCTGACCGACGGCTTCATGATGGATCCCGAGGCCAGCGTCTCCGCGCTCGTCTTCCATCATCCGGATGCCGCCTACTTCGCCGCCGGCGCCGCCGAGGCGGTGGAGAGCCCGCCGGCGTGAACCTCGCCGGGCTCGTTCCCGCGGCGACGCTGACGATCGACCGTCGCTTCAACGGCCCGCCCGACTCGGGCAACGGCGGCTACGTGTGCGGACGGCTCGCCGCGCATCTCTTGCTTGCTGCGCGTGTGGTGCGGGTGCGCCTCCGCGTACCGCCACCGCTGGAGCGGGTGATGTTCGTTGAAGTGTCGGCCGAAGGCCTTCTCCTGCGGGACCCGGGGCCCGACGGCGGGACCGTCGCAGAAGCCCGCGCACTCGATCCCGCGGCAACGGCGGGCTTCACCGGGGATCTTCCGCTCGTCCCGGGTTTCACCGACGCCACCGCCGCCGCGCGCGAGTTCCGCGGCTTCCACGCGCATCCGTACCCGGGCTGCTTCGTGTGCGGGCCCGATCGTGCCGCGGGCAACGGCCTGCGCCTCTTCGCCGGACCGCTTCCTGGACGTGCCGACGTCGCCGCGCCGTGGATCCCCGACGCGTCGCTCGCCGCCCCCGGCGACCCGGCGCACGTCGCCGCCGAGTTCGTGTGGGCTGCACTCGACTGCCCGGGTGGATTCGCCTTCCCGCTGCCGCCCGATCGCGCGATCCTGCTCGGCGAACTCGCCGTCGAGCGATTCGGCGAAGTCCACGTCGGCGAGCGTTGCGTGGTCGTCGGCACGGAACTCGGCGCCGACGGGCGAAAGCACTTCGTGAGGACGGCCCTGTTCGGCGAGGACGGCGCGTGCCGCGGCGTCGGGCGGGCCACGTGGTTCGAGATTCCGGCGCAAGCCGGAGCCGGGGCGGAGCCCCGGGCGTCCAGGGAGACTCCATGATCGCGATCGACCGGCCTGGCCCCGACGAGTACCTGCCGTACTACGCGGGCTACATGAACCTCGTTCCCGAGACCGACATCCTCGGCGCGCTCGCGGCCCAACCGGCCGCGATGATCGCGTGGGCGGCGAGCGTGCCCGCCGACATGGAGGCGTACCGCTACGCACCCGGCAAGTGGAGCCCGCGGCAGGTGCTTGGGCACGTCAACGACGGCGAGCGCGTCTTCGGCTACCGCGCGTTCGCCATCGGCCGCGGGGACACCGCATCGCTTCCGGGCTACGACGAACAGGAGTACATGGCGCATTCGCGATTCGACGAACGATCACTCTCCGATCTGGCCGCCGAGTTTGCCCACCTGCGGGGGGCCAACCTGCTCGCGCTGCGCACCTTCGTCGACGCCGACTGGAGTCGGATCGGCACCGCAAACGGCGCGCCGGCGAGCACTCGCGCTCTGGCGTGGATCATGGTGGGGCATGCGAGGAATCATCTCGGCGTGCTGGCCGAACGCTACGGGCTCGCCGCGCCGGTAACCGGGGGCTGAGGCCGACATGACCATGCTCGCGGTGTTCGTGGGCCACGGCCGCGCGCTGGAGCGCCGCGTGCGCGAGCTGCCGGGGGAGGGGGACGACCCGATCGGCGCGACCCTCGACACCGCGTGGAGCCTCGATCACGGCACTCGATGCGCTCGGTGCTCGTCGGCGGGGCTTGAAATGCGTCGCCGGGACCATTAGGTTCCCTCCGCGCCCGGTCGCTGGGATCGGGAAGCACATGGAGGTCCCCCTCATGGTCATCGCACGACGTATCGGCCTCGCGCTCGCGCTCGTCGCCGGAGCCGCCCTTCTCACCGCATTCCTCTTTGCGTCTGCCCGGGCCGAGGGCCTGGCGAAGGGTTCGAACATCCTCGCCCTGCAGTTCGCGCATGGCGACGGCGACTTCGTGTCGCCGGAATTCGGGAATGGATCGATTTCCGCCTTCGATCACACGGAGTGGGGTGGGCAGATCCAGTTTCAGCGGCTGCTCTCCGACAACTGGGCGCTCGCTCTCTCCGGCGGCATCGGCACGTTCAGCGAGACGGACAAGTACGGCGACAATGCCGCGCCGAACTCGCCCGACGGCAAGTACACGCAGTCGTCGTGGAACATCCGGGTCGGCGCCGATCGATTCGTCCACCTGAGCCCCGACTTCCACCTGTTCGTCGGCCCGGGGATCGAGTACTGGAGTGGAAGCGCCGAGTACGACTTTCCGGCAGCGTCCTTCGTGACCGAGACCGGGACCACGACCCGCATCTCGCTGTCGGGGCGCATCGGCGCCCATGTCGGACTGGGCTCGTCGCTGGCCCTCAACGGCTACATCGGTGGATACCTGGGCAGTGCTTCGGCGGATCAGGCCGGCGCGGAGGCGAGCTGGACGCCCAGCGGCAACCAGGGGGCCATCGGCCTGGCGTTCGGCTTCTAAGCCACAGTCCGCAGGGACCTTCGGGGTCCGGGAGCGCCCTCTGGCGGGGCGGGCCCGGGCCCTTTATACTTGTCTCTGTCTGATCGAATCGACCGGATCGAATCGACCACGCCGAAGGAGGGTTCCCGATGCCGGTGTCGCTGACCCTGTTTTCGCCCGACGAGGCCAACGCGCTCATTCCGTTCCTCGAGCCGCGGCTGTCACACCTGATCGCGCGCAAGCGCGAACTCGACCAGGTGCAGTCCGATCTCGAGATGATGCGCTTGCTGATCGAGACCGGCGCGAGCTCCGCCAACCCCGACCTCGCCGCCCGCGACTCGCGCGAGCGGCGCGCCAAGGACCTGGGCGAGGAGATCGCCGAGGCAGTCAGTGCGATTCACGCCAAGGGCTGCGTGGTGAAGGACCTGGACCGCGCCCTGATCGACTTCTACTCGCTCAAGGGGGATCGAATCGTGTTCCTCTGCTGGCAGCGGGGGGAGCGCCGCGTGGGCCACTGGCACCCGCTGTCGGGCGGGTTCTCGAGCCGTCGCCCGATCCAGCCCAAGAACATCTAGACCCCGGTCATCGGCCGGGACGCCCGTCCTCTTGGCAGGGGAGGGTCCGGCTGCTATCTTCCCCATCGAGAAGCTCTTCCGCAGTTCGACGTCCCACCCGCGCACCCCGCGCGAGGAGACCTGGATGGCCCCCGAGACCCCGCTCGGCGCGCCCGCGGCAGGAAGTACCGCGAGCGATCCGCGCCGTGAAGGCTGGCTGACGACCCAGCTCGACCACTACGTCAACTGGGGGCGGAAGAACGCGCTCTGGCCCATGCCGTTCGGGACGGCGTGCTGCGCGATCGAGTTCATGTCGGTCGTCTCGTCGCACTACGACCTGTCGCGCTTCGGCGCCGAGGTCGTGCGCTTTTCGCCGCGGCAGTCGGACCTCATGATCGTGGCCGGCACCGTCGTCGACAAGATGGGCCCCATCCTCAAGCAGATCTGGGACCAGATGCCCGATCCCAAATGGTGCATCGCGATGGGCGTTTGCGCTTCGTCGGGAGGGTTCTATCGGGCCTATCACGTCATGCAGGGCATCGACGAGATCGTGCCCGTCGACATCTACGTGCCGGGCTGCCCGCCGACGCCCGAGGGCCTGATCCACGGCATCATCAAGCTGCAGGAGATGATCGCCCGCGGCGAGACGCGCTCGCAGATCGCCATGAAGAGCCGCAGCCTCGAAGAGCAGGGCCACGCCGAGGAGGTCGCGCGCCGCGCCGTGCGCACGCTCGAGGAAGGCCGCGCGCGCGCGATGGCCGACGCCGGCCGCGGGAGGCCCGCGTGAGCGCGATCGACACGCCGCGTGGCACCATGGCGGCCGATCCCTCGAAGTTCTGGGGCGAGGCGAAGGACGCGGCCGCGCTCGAGGCCGACCCGACCGTGCGGGCGCTGCGCGCCGAGCACGGCGCCGCGGTTCTCGGCGTCGAGGACTTCCGCGGCGACCTGTCGGTGACCATCCGGCCGGACGACCTGCTGCTGGTGGCGCAGACGCTCAAGATCCATCCCGAGCTGCGCTACGACATCCTTGCCGACATCGCGGGGCTGGACAACCTGCTGCTCGATCGCACCCCGCGCTTCCACGTGGTCTATCACTTCTACTCGACGACGCGGAAGAAGCGCGTCCGCGTGCACGTGCCGCTCGACGATGCGAAACCCGCGGTCGACTCGCTCACGCCGCTGTACAAGTCGGCGAACTGGGCCGAGCGCGAGGCCTACGACCTGTTCGGCTTCGACTTCGTGAACCATCCGGACCTGCGCCGCATCCTCACGCACGAGGAGTTCGTCGGCCACCCGCTGCGCAAGGACTATCCGCCCGACCGCCGGCACATGCTGTCGCGCTCGTACTCGGCGTACCCGGGCCTCGAAGCCGAGCACGAGGGGCGGCACACCCTGGTCGGCGCCGATGGAATCGAGCGCGTGTACGTCAACCTGGGCCCGTCGCACCCGGCCACGCACGGAACACTGCGCATCCAGGCGCTGCTCGACGGCGAGATCATCGTCGACTCGAGGACCGAGATCGGCTACCTGCACCGCTGCTTCGAGAAGATGGCCGAGACGCACACCTACACGCAGGTGTTCCCGTTCACCGACCGGCTCAACTACATCTCGGCGTTCAACAACAACGTCGGCTTCGCCATGGCGGTCGAGAAGCTGATGCAGGTCGAGGTGCCGCCGCGGGCGGTCTGGATCCGGACGCTGCTGATGGAGTTCAACCGGATCATGGACCACATGATCTGCATCGGCACGAACCTCGTCGACATGGGCGCGCTGACCAACTTCTGGTACTTCTTCAACCCGCGCGAGCGCATCTACGAGCTGCTGGAGTCCACCTGCGGGGCGCGGCTGACCGTGTCCTACGGGCGCGTCGGCGGCGTGGCGCAGGACATCCCGGACGGTTTCGCCGAGCACGCGCGCCGGGTGGCCAACGAGATGCCCGAGTTCATCGACTACGTCGACAAGCTGGCGACCAGGAACGTGATCTTCCAGCAGAGGACGCGGGGAACGGGCGTGGTCAACCGGGAGAACGCGATCTCGTGGGGCTGGTCCGGCCCCAACGGTCGCGCCTCGGGCCTCGACATGGACTTCAGGCGCGACGCGCCGTACGGCGGCTACGAGTCGCTCGAGTTCGACGTGCCCATGCGCACCGACGGTGACACGTTCTCCCGCTACATGGTTCGCATGCTGGAGATGCGCGAGAGCCTGCGCATCATTCACCAGATGCTCGACCGCGGCGTGCCCGAGGGCCCGCACATCACGAGCGACCACCGCGTCGCGCTGCCCGAGAAGAACCGCGTCTACGGCAACATCGAGGCGCTGATGAACCACTTCAAGCTGATCATGCACGGCTTCTCGCCGCCCGTGGGCGAGGTGTACTCGTACACCGAGACCCCGACCGGCGAGCTGGGCTTCTACCTGGTGTCCGATGGCAGCGGCAAGCCGTACCGGCTCAAGGTGCGGGCGCCCAGCTTCTACACCTTCGCCGCCAACGACGAGATGCTGCGCGGCCAGATGGTGTCGGACTTCGTGGCCATCCTCGGAACCCTGAACATCATCGCCGGCGAGCTCGACCGCTGATGCGGCCGCCACGGCACGGGAGCGATACGTGAGCGAACGACCCCCGGTCACCCTGACGATCGACGGCAAGAGCGTGACCGCCGCCGCGGGCACGAACGTGCTCGAGGCCGCGAAGCTCGTCGGCATCCGCGTGCCCAACTTCTGCTACCACGCGGACCTGTCGTGGGAGGGGAGCTGCCGCATGTGCCTGGTCGGCATCGAGGGCCGGCCCAAGCTGGTGCCCTCGTGCTGCGAGGAGGTCCGTGAGGGCATGGTCGTGCACTTCGGCCGCCCCGACGCCGAGGAGGCGCGTCGTCGCCAGCTCGAGTTCCTGCTGGTCAACCACCCGCTCGATTGCCCGATCTGCGACCAGGCCGGCGAGTGCAAGCTGCAGGACTACTACATGGAGCACGGCGGCTACGACAGCCGCATGCCGCGCGCGCTCAAGGTGCACAAGCGCATGGTCGTCGACCTCGGCGACCGCATCATCCTCGACAAGGAGCGTTGCGTGCTGTGCTCGCGCTGCGTGCGCTTCTGCCGCGAGGTCTCGGGCTCGCACGCGCTGCAGTTCTTCACCCGCGGCGTCACCACCGAGATCGGCACCGAGAACAACCAGCCGATCACCGGCGACGACTACATCGGCAACGTGGTCGACATCTGCCCGGTGGGGGCGCTGACCTCGAAGGACTTCCGCTTCAAGCAACGCGTGTGGTTTCTCAAGAGCGCCGAGTCGGTCTGCACGCAGTGCGCGACCGGCTGCAACGTGCGCGTCGACCACAAGGACGGCACGATCTACCGCTACGTCCCGCGGCGCAACGAGGCGGTGAACAAGTCGTGGATGTGCGACTTCGGTCGCGACTCGTACGCGATGCTGCACGAGTCGCGCGTCGCCATGCCCCGCCTGCGCGATGCTGGCGGCGCCTGGCGTGATGCCGACTGGGACGAGGCGTTGACGGTCGTCGCCGCGCGCCTGGCCGCGGCAAAGGCTGCCGACCCGGCGTCGATCGCCGTGATCGCCTCACCCCGGCAGTCGAACGAGACGAACTGGGTCGCCGCGCGCTTCGCCCGCGAGGCCGTGGGCACGCCGCACCTCGATTACCGGGTCGACGGCTCGCATGCGAAGACCGGCACGATGCAGGACAAGCTCCTGCGCCGCGCCGATCCGCACCCGAACAACGCCGGCTGCGCCGCCCTGGGGCTGGCCCCGGCTGCCGGCCGAGCCGACGTCGAGGCGATCCTTGCCGGCTGCGAGGCGGGCAATGTGAAGGTGCTCTACGTGCTCGGGCTCGAGCTGTGGACCGGTCGCAGCGACGGCGACCGCGTCGCCCGCGCACTGGCCCGGGTGCCGTGCGTCGTCGTCCACGCCGCGCACACGTTGCCGGCCGTCGACGCGGTGGCGCACGTGATCCTCGCCGACGCCGAGGTGCACGAGCAGGAGGGGACGTTCGTCAATGCGCAGGGCCGCGTGCAGCGCTTCGCGCAGGTCATGCCGCCGGCCGCGATGGCGCGCCCGGCCGCCGCCGTGCTGGCCGATCTAGCCGCCCGCCTCGATGCGCCGCTGCCCGCGGGTGCGGGCTCCCAGTTGTTCGCCGCGCTGGCCGCGGCCCATCCGTCGTTCGCCGGCCTCACCTGGGCCGGCCTTGGCCGCTTCGGAGCGCCGCTGCCGCACGCGACGCCCCAGACCGTGGGATCCTGAGGACACCATGAGCGATACCACCACCAGCGTCGTCTACACGCCGATCCCGCGGCCCAGGACCAGGATTCCGTTGCGCCCCGAGGCGCTCGCGCCCGTCGCGCCGCCGCCGCCCAAGGCGGGCCAGACGCCGCCGGGAGCGCCGTCCTCCGAGCGGCCCAGCTACTTCCACACCGCGTACGGTCTCGTCGTCACGATGAAGAACTTCATCCGCTCGGCGCTGTCGCGGAAGGCCGATCCGACCGTGCAGTACCCCGAGGAGCGCCGCCAGTACTCGCCGCGTTTCCGCGGCATCCACCAGCTGACCAAGCGCAAGGATGGCACGCTCAAGTGCGTGGCGTGCTTCATGTGCTCGACCGCGTGCCCGGCCGAGTGCATCACGATCGAGGCCGGCGCGCACCCGAACAACAAGTACGAGAAGTACCCGGTGCGCTTCGACATCGACATGCTGCGCTGCGTGATGTGCGGCCTGTGCGTGGACGCCTGCCCCGAGGAGGCGATTATCATGACGCAGGACTACGAGATGTCGGCGACCTCGCGCGAGCAGACGGTCTACCCGATCGCCCTGCTGGCCGACCGCCCGCAGCTGGCGACGACGCCCCCGGGCTACCGTCCGCGCTACGAGCCGGGCGAGACGCTCGTGCGCTGAGCGGCGCCCGCCGCATGGTTGCGAAGAAGGTGGCGCGCAAGCGCGCCGCGATATCCGTCGACGTCGCGCTGCTGCGCGGGCGGCTCAAGAAGGCCTACCCGGGCGCTCACTGCGCGCTCGAGTTCCACGATGCGTTCTCGCTCCTCGTGATGACGATTCTCGCCGCCCAGAACACCGACGTGAACGTGAACAAGGTCGCGCCCTACCTGTTCGCGCGCTGGCCGGACGCGCGCGCCATGGCCGAGGCCGAGCTGCCCGAGATCGAGCAGGCGATCCACTCGTGCGGATTCTTCCGCATGAAGGCGCGGGCGCTGTCGGAGATGAGCCGCGACCTGGTCGAGAAGTTCGACGGGCAGCCGCCGCGCACGCTCGACGAGCTGGTCGCCCTGCGCGGGGTGGGCCGGAAGACGGCGAACGTCGTGCTGGGGAACGCCTACGGGATCGAGGCCGGCGTCGTGGTCGACACGCACGTGGGGCGGCTGTCGCGGCGCATGGGCCTGACGAAGCAGGCCGACCCGGTCAAGATCGAGAAGGACCTGGCGAAGGTCGTGCCGCAGGAGGAGTGGACGCTGTTCAGCCACCTGCTGATCGACCACGGGCGCCAGGTCTGCGACGCGAAGAAGCCTCGCTGCAGCACCTGCTTCATGAACGACGTCTGCCCGCGCATCGGGGTGACGGTCGCGGCCTAGCTCAGATCCGCGTCGTCGCGGGCTTCTTCGCCTCGTCCGGCGGCGTCGAGGGCATGCCCTCGAGCGCCGGGCGCTGCGTGGTCGGCGACGTCGGAACGCGCGCCGCGTCGGGAGTGGCGCCGTCGGCCGGCTCGCCCGCGGGTTCCTCCGGCGGCGCTTCGGAGTCGTACGGCGGGTCGTGCTGCCCGGGCTGGCGGGGCAGGCCGACGTGGACGTTGCAATACTCGGTCGGCTCGGTGCCCGGCGGGAAGACCTCGGCGGTGACCGTGACGCACGCCTCGGTCGCGAGCAGTCCGGTCTCGGTGCAGATCTCGCGCGTCTCGCCCTGGTGCTGCACGTTGAACTGCTCGACCGAGCGCCCGCGCGTGGCGGCGATCATGAAGTCGGTCCAGATCGGCAGGGCGCCGACGCCGCCGGTCACGCCCTTGCCCATGGTCTTCTTGACGTCGAAGCCGACCCATACGCCGGTGACGACGCTTGGCGTGTAGCCGATGAACCACGCATCGGAATAGTCGTCGGTCGTGCCGGTCTTGCCCGCCGCCGGCGCGGTGAAGCCGCGGGCGCGCGCCGGGTAGCCGGTGCCGTGATCCATCACGCTCTGCAGCATGCTCGTCATCACGCCCGCGGTCTCGGCCGACAGCACGTCGACCGGGCGCGGCTGCAGCGACTCGAGCACGGCGCCCGACTTGTCCTCGACCTTGAGGATGTAGGCCGGCTCGTTGCGGATGCCCTCGTTGGCCAGGACCGCGTAGGCCGACGTGATCTCGAGCAGGTCGACCTCGCTGGTGCCCAGCGCGACCGACAGGTTGGGATGAATCGGGCTCTTGATGCCCATCCGACGCGCGTAGGACGCCACCAGCGAGACCCCGAGTTTCTTGAGCAGCTTGATCGCCGGGATGTTGATGGAGCGCTGCAGCGCGTAGCGCAGCGTGACCGGGCCGCTGAACTTCCGGTCGTAGTTCCCCGGCGTCCACGCCGCCCCTTTGGCGCCGCCGGGCAGCGAGATCGGCGCGTCCTCGATGATGTCGGTGGGCTGGAATCCGTTGTCGATCGCCGCTGTGTAGATGAACGGCTTGAACGCCGAGCCCGGCTGGCGCTTGGCCTGCACCGCGCGATTGAACGCCGAGGCCTTGAAGTCGCGCCCGCCGACCAGCGCGCGCACGTACCCGGTGCGCGCGTCGAGCGCGACCAGCGCACCCTGCAGGTACGGCGTCTGCACGCCGCCGCGGAGTTTCGGAGTGACGCCCGCGATCGCGACCACCGTCGCCGGCGGCACCCAGGTGGCGCGCGTCGTCTTGTACTTGTAGCGCCGCTCGAGGTCCGACAGCTGCTTCTCGAGGGCCCGCTCGGCCTCGCGCTGCAGGTCGAGGTCGAGCGAGGTGTAGACCTTGAGGCCGCCCTCGTACACCAGGTTCGAGCCGTACTTGTCGTCGAGCGCGAGCCGCACCATCTCGACGAAGTAGGGCGCCAGGCCGGCCGTCTGCGCGCGCTCGATGACGCCGATCGGCGTCCTGATCGCCGCCTCGTACTGGTTGGTCGAGATGACCTTCGTCTCGAGCATGTTGCGCAGGACGACGTTGCGGCGCGACATCGCCCCCGCCGGGTTGCGGTAGGGCGAGTGCCCCGAGGGGTTCTGCGGCAGCCCCGCCAGCAGCGCGGACTCGGTGAGCGAGAGCTGTCGCACGTCCTTGGCGAAGAACGTGCGCGCCGCGGCCTGCGTGCCGTAGGCACCGTGGCCGTAGTAAATCTGGTTGAAGTACATCTCGAGGATTTCCTGCTTCGAGTACATCTTCTCGATGCGCAGGGCGATGACCAGTTCCTTGAACTTGCGATCGAGCGTGCGCTCGTGCGTGAGGAACAGGTTGCGCGCCAGCTGCTGCGTGATCGTCGAGCCGCCCTGCTTGGTCTGCAGCTTGAGGACGTTGGTCAGCGCCGCGCGGCTGATCCCGCCCAGGTCGACGCCCCAGTGGCTGTAGAAGTGGCGGTCCTCGGTCGACAGCGTGGCGTCGACCAGCGACTTGGGAATCGCGCGGAGCGGGACGACGTCGCGGTTCTCCTTGAAGAACGCGGCGATCTCACGGCCCTTGACGTCGTAGACCGTGCTGCGGACCGGCGGCCGGATGGCCGACAGCTTGGCCACGTCGGGCAGGTCGCGCGACATCCACTGGGCGAGGCCGAACACGGCTCCGGCCGAGGCGCACAGCACGATGAGCACGACCGAAAGAAAGAACTTCCAGGGGAAACGGCGCACGCTCTTGCGGACCGTTCGGGAGACCTCTTCCATGGGATCCTTCGGGGCGACGGGCACGGCGCGAGCCTAGCAGCCGGACCGGAAGGGTCAAGCGGCGAATCGCGTCCGAGCCGCGCCCGGCAGCCGCGCCGACGTTGAGCCGGGTCGTCGTGCTCTGTTAGCTTCCCACGCATGTCCGATCGCCCCGAGTCCCAGCCGCCCGTTCCCGCCGCCGACGCCACCCGCCGGGAAGCCGACCGCCAGTTGAAGGTGCTCCTGCGCGGCGTCGAGGAATTGCTGCCGCTCGACGAGTTCCGTCGCAAGCTCGAGCGCTCGATCCAGGAGCGCCGCCCGCTGCGGGTCAAGCAGGGCTTCGATCCGACCGCCCCCGACATCCACCTGGGCCATGCGGTGGGCCTGCGCAAGCTGCGCGAGTTCCAGGACCTCGGCCACCAGGTGGTCGTGATCGTCGGCGACTACACGGGCATGGTCGGCGATCCGAGCGGACGCTCGAAGACGCGGCCGCAACTCACCGCCGCGGATGTCGAGCGCAACGCGACCACGTACCTCGATCAGTTCTTCCGCATCGTCGACCGAGCAAAGACCGAGGTGCACAGGAACGGCGAATGGTTCGCGCCCATGCGCTTCCTCGACGTGCTCCAACTGGCGTCGCGTTCCACCGTGGCTCGCATGTTGGAGCGCGACGACTTCGCCAAGCGCTGGCAGGCCAGCCAGCCGATCAGCGTGCACGAGTTGCTCTACCCGCTCATGCAGGGCCGTGACTCGGTCGAGATCCGCTCCGACGTCGAATTGGGCGGCACCGAGCAGAAGTTCAACCTGCTGGTCGGCCGCGCGCTCCAGGAGGAGGCCGGGCAGGAGCCGCAGGCGATCCTCACGCTGCCGATTCTCGTCGGGCTCGACGGCGTCCAGCGCATGTCGAAGTCGCTGGGCAACTACGTCGGGATCGCCGAGTCGCCGAGCGAGCAGTTCGGCAAGCTGATGTCGATCCCGGACGAGCGCCTGATCCACTACTGGACGCTGGCCGCCCACGCGCCGAGCGAGGAGGTGGCGCGCATCGAAGCCGCCCTCGCCGCCGGGGACAATCCGATGACCTGGAAGAAGCAGCTCGGCGAGCGGGTCGTCGCGCTCTACCACGGCGGCGCAGCGGCGCAGCACGCCCGCGAGGCGTTCGAGCAGCAGTTCTCGAAGCGCGGCCGCCCGCTCGAAGCGGTGCTGTGGACGCTGCCGGCGGGGCCGCCGATCGCGTTGCGCAAGCTGCTGGTCGACGTGGGCCTGGTGAAGTCGGGCGGCGAGGCCAAGCGCAAGATCGAGGAGGGGGCCGTCGAGGTGAACGAGCAGCCGGTGAGCGATCCGGCGCTCGAGGTGGCGCTCACCGGCGATCGCGTCACGCTCGTGCGCATGGGCCGCCGCTGGATCCAGGTGCGTGCCGCCACCGACGCGGCCGCGCCGACTGCCAGTCCGGGTCCGCTCCCGCTCCAGTAGCCAGCCGCCCCTAGAACTCCGCGAGGTCAGGCGTCGCCGCGATCCCCATCGCGGCCAGCGCCTCGCGCGCCTCGGCGTCGTCGGCCCGCAGGGCGAGCGCCCGTCGCGCGCTCACCTGCGCCTCGTTCAAGCGCCCCGCCTGCACCGCCAGCAGCGCCGCCAGCCCATAGTACGACGCCGACTCGCCCGCGATCGCACGATCGGCCTGGTTGAGCGAGTCCGCACGCGCCACCGCACCCACGCGGAATGCCAGCCGCGCGCGCAGGCGCACGATCTCCACCGTGAACGCGTTGATCGACGGTCGTTGCGCTTCGAGCGCCGTGACCAGGGCGTGGTCGGCGCCCGCGAGGTCGCCCGCCTCGCCGATCGCGAGCCCGTGCTCGAGCGCCGCGATCGCCGCCGGTTGCATGAGGCGCGCCGGGTCCGCCACGTCCACGTCGAAGCCGAGCACCGCGTCCGGCACCGGCCGCTCGAGCGCGAAGCGATCCCAGAATTTCCACTCGAGCGTCGCGTCGTCGTACCACGTGTGCAGCGCCGCGGCTCCGGCGAAGCCGATCGCGGTCTGGTGCGGCAACGACCACCAGCCGATCCGCGCCCCGTGGGGCAGGACCGGGTGCGCCGCACGGAGAGCGCGGCGGGCCGAGTCCACCGTACGCTGCATTCGCGTGACGTGCAGGAACGAGAGGGGGCGCGTGCGCTCGGGAAGCGTGGCCGTGACGACTGGCGGGGCGGTCGGCGCGAGCAGCAGCGCGACCAGGCGCACCGCGGTGAACGCGACCGCAAGGCGCGGCGAGGCGCAGGCGATCGCGCCGACCAGCGCGAGACCGAGCCCGAGGCCCGGGAGCGCCGTGTGCCGCGGCGTCCAGAGCTCGGCGGCGCAGGCCAGGGGCGCGATCGACAGCGCGAACCAGGCCGCCCCGCCGAGCAGCAGGGGGGCGCGGGAGGCGAGCCGGGCGCGCGCCTCGCGACGCACCAGGACGACGCTCACCGCCATTGCCACGCAGGCTGCCAGCGAGAGGGCGATCCCCATACGCAGGGCGCCATCGAGCTCGCCCAGTCCGAGCTGCGCCTCGAGGCTCGCGCGCAGGACGCCCGGCGCCGCCGCGAGGGTCGCGGCGAGCGAGCCCGGCCCCGGCACATCGGCCCCGTGCCCCAGCGCGAGCCCGCGCCCGAGCATCCACGCGCCGGCGACCCCGAGCGTGGCGAGGATGCCGCGGCGGTTCGATCGCGCCACCAGCGGGACCAGCGGCACGACCAGCAACGCTTGCTCGTGCGCCAGCAGTGCGGCCGCCATGGCGACGAGCGCGCGCGGGAGCCGCCGCGCTGCGGCCTCGTGGAGCGCCAGGGCGATGCAAGCCATCGCGATCAAGGGCTGGGCGCCCGTGGGCCACACGAGGAGCGCCCGCGACGGCTCGGCCAGCAGCGGAAACGCCGCGATCGCCGCCGCGCTCCACGGATCGAAAGCGCGGCGCGCAATGCGGGCCGCCGCCGCGTACAACCCCGCGAACAGCGCGGCGTGAAAGAGGCCGATGACCCACGGAGCGCTGAAGAACAGGGGGGAGAGGAAGGAGAAATAAGCCTGGCGGCTCAGCGGGCGCCAGTACCAGAGCGAACCCATCGTGCCGAGCCAGTCGAGCGGTCGTTCGAAGCGCAGGGAGTGCAGCGAATCGTAGTCGTCGGCCACCGGAACCCCGGGGATCCCACCGCGACAGGCGAGGACGAGCGCACCCAGGGCGAGGGCCCCGACCGCCGGCAGGGCCCACGCGGCCGTGGAGGCCCCGCCACGCCGCTCGGGGCCGCGGGGCCGATCCCGCGCCGTGGCAGCGCCCTCGAGGTGCCTGGGAGCGGATTTGGCCCATGAACGAAGTGTCATCACGACAACGCCTTGGCTCTCTCGGCACCCCGAATCGGGGTCTCGGTGGGTGCGCGCGGGGGTCCCGTGGTCCACTCTCGTTTCGGCTTCATCTCGGCTCCCTCCCTGAACGAGACCTCTAATGCGTTGAAGGGAAAGAGCTTACACCAAGTAACGGGGGCGCGCAAGGGCTCCGAAAAAAAAGTGCCCCGTGGGGTTGACATCCTCGCAAGTCCGCACTATATTTCCGTTTGTCCGCAGCACAGCAGGGATGTCGCCGCGATAAAGCCCACGCAGTCCGTAGGTTGACTTCGGCACCGACCTTTGCTCAGCTCTGCGTCCGCTGTCCGAGCGGCACGGGTGATCCCGTGTCCGTTTTCGTGACCTCCGATCTTTGAAAACTGAATAGCGCACGTTTTGTTCGAAGTGAGCCCAGAGGGTCCCTCGTTCCTGGTCCGATGTTGGACTGGAGAGCGACCTTGATTACGGATCAATGTCGTCCGCCAGGGCGACGCAGATCCTCCGAAGTAAAATACAACGGAGAGTTTGATCCTGGCTCAGAACGAACGCTGGCGGCGTGGATTAGGCATGCAAGTCGCACGTGAAAGAGGAGCTTGCTCCTTGAGTAAAGTGGCGAACGGGTGAGTAACGCGTGAGAAACCTGCCTTGTAGAGGGGAATAACACTCCCAACGGAGTGCTAATACCGCATGTGCCCGATGGATCGCATGATTCGTCGTGGAAAGATGGCCTCTGCTTGCAAGCTATCGCTACAAGAGGGTCTCGCGTCCGATTAGCTTGTTGGCGGGGTAATGGCCCACCAAGGCGACGATCGGTAGCTGGTCTGAGAGGATGGTCAGCCACACTGGGACTGAGATACGGCCCAGACTCCTACGGGAGGCAGCAGTCGAGAGGCTTCGGCAATGGGGGAAACCCTGACCGAGCGACGCCGCGTGGAGGATGAAGGCCTTTGGGT
>JANOEH010000268.1:0-31344 GCA_031413115.1 Candidatus Eiseniibacteriota bacterium
GTGGTCGAGCCCGCAGTGGACGACGCTCACGTGCTCCGCGGGAATCCCGCGGGCGACGAGGTCGTCGCGCGTGCTCTCGGAGATCGCGAGGAACGGGACGTTCTGGTAGACGAGCGGGATGAGCGCCTCGTGCGCGAGCACGTAGGCGCCCTGCGGCCACGCGGTCTCGGCGAACACGGTCGTGCCGAACAGGTGCGGCACGACCGCGAGCACCGGCGCCTTCGCCCAGCGCGGCGCGAGGAACGGCAGCTTGTTGATGTCCTCGATGACGGCGTCGAAGCGCTCGCCGGCGAGCCGGCGGCGGTAGGCTGCGGGCAGCGTGTGATTGGCGTTCCACCATGCGCCGGCGCGGACGATGCGGATGCCGTCGCGTTCGTCCTCGGCGGCCCCGCCCGGAAAGCCCGCGGCCAGCCACGTCACGTCGTGTCCGCGCGCCCGCCAGCGCCGCAGGATCTCGAAGAGGTGAACCTCGGCCCCCCCGGCCGCGGGTGCGCCGATATCCATCCAGTTGACGGCCAGGAGGTTCAGGCCATCCTCCGCGCGCCGTCGGCGGCGCGCTCCCGCTCGGCACCGGCGCGCTTGCGGGCGACGACGCCGATCACGTGCGTCGTGTAGAGCGCCCAGCGCTGGCCGCGCAGCCACTCCCGGTGCCCGTTCCAGAAGTTCTCCCAGAACGCGGGACCCTTGGGGTACATGGGCAGGATCTTGATGCCGGCCCTGGCCAGGGTCACGCGCACCGCGCGGTAGAGCAGGCCGGGCACCATCCAGTCGCCATACGTGCGCCGCACCTCGAGGCCCTGGGCGCGGATCAGGCGTTCGAGCTCGCGCGGCGAGAACTCGGTCTCCCAGCCGGCGAACCACCGGTTCATCGCGATCAACACCTTCTTCGCGGCGGTGTACGGGTGCCAGCGCTGGGGCACGTCGACGATCAGCGTCCCGGTCTCGGCCTCGAGCACGCGCGCGTTCTCGATCAGGATCGACGCCGGGTCGCGAAAGTGCTCGAGCAGGCCCTGGTGGAACACGAGCCCGAACGAGCCCTCGCGGAATGGCAGGGCGCGCGCGTCGGCACAGACGAGATGGAGCGGCACGCCGAGGTGCCGGGCGTGCTCCTGCATCAGGTGCAGGCTGCCGAAGGTGTAATCGAGGACATAGCCCGTGGCGCCGCGGCGCACGAGTTCCATGGTGTCGCGCCCGGTGCCGGCCCCGACTTCGAGGATGCGACGACCGGAAAGCGAGCCTTCAGCGAGCGCCTGGTCGACGAGCCGTCCCTGGTTCGAGTAGACCTCGTGCAGGGGGCGACCGTCGGTCCAGAACCGCTGCCAGTGTTCGGGGGTGGTTTCACGGAGCTGGGTCATGATTGGGAGACTCTACGGTCCCGGCCCGCCGCGGTCAACTTGAGGATGGACAAGCTTTTGCGAGGAGTTCCCCGCGTCCGGCCCCGGGCCGGCCCCGACCTCGAATCGCGGCCTTCAGTCCCCCGCCGCCAGGCGGCTGGCCAGCCAGGGCGGGAGGCCCGCCGCGAGGATCTTTTCCTGCGTCCGGGCAACGTCGTAGGGCACCCGGGCATGGCGCAGGCGTCGCTCCTCGGTGTCGAACAGCAGGTAGGCCGCGCGGGCGTCCTTGTCGCGGGGCTGCCCGACCGACCCCACGTTGACCAGATACCGCCGGCCCGGGCGGAGGACCAGCTCCTCCGCCCGCGTGTAGCGGACGTCCTCGTCATGGCGCTCGAACGCGCCGGGGACGTGCGAGTGGCCGATCATGCACATGTCCTCGCGGAACGCCTCCATCTCGTCGAGCGCGTCGTCGACCTGCATGCAGTAGTGCCAGGCCGCGGGGTCACTGGGAGTCGCGTGGACCAGCAGCACCCCTTCGCGCCGCTCGACCAGCGGGAGCGCGCGCAGCCAATCGAGATTGTCGGGGCGCATGACGCCGGCCGTCCACTCGGCGGCGAACGCGGCGTGCCGGTTGAAATGGCGGGTCGAGGTCTGCCCGCACGCTGCCCAGTCGTGGTTGCCGGCGACGGTCGGCCCGCCAAGGGCCCGCACCCGGTCGACCACCGCGTCGGGATCGGCGCCGTAGCCGACGACGTCCCCCAGGCACCAGTACTGCTGCGCGCCCGCGCGCTCGGCATCGGCGAGCACGGCCTCGAGTGCCTCGAGATTGGCGTGAATGTCGGACAGCACGGCGACGATCAACGTTCCTCCGCGGCGGCCGGGTCGTCCACGACCGGCTCGCCTTCGAGTTCACCCGGCCGCAGGGTTCGCGCGACCCGATCGAGCACACCATTGACGAAGCGCCCCGAATCCTCGCGCCCGTATTTGCGCGCGATCGCGACCGCCTCCTCGAGCACGACCTTCGCCGGCGTGCCGGGCATGTGCATCAGCTCGGCCACGGCCAGGCGCAGGACTCCGCGATCGGTGGCGGCGAGCCGGTCGAACTTCCAGTGCTGCGTCGCCTGCTGGATCGCGTCATCGAGCGCCGGCAGGCCGGCCTCGAGCACGACGACGAGCGAGTCGACGTAGGCGCGCGCATCGTCGGGCAACTTCTCTTCGTCCGCGATCTGCTTCCACGTCGTCGCGATCGCGTCGCGCGTGAGGTCCGCCTGATAGAGCAGACGGAACACCAGTTCCCGCCCGCGACGGCGCGGCCCCGATCCGCCCTTGTTCATCGCACCTCCCGCAGCGCCGCGAGGAGGTCGATCGCGGCGCGCACCGTCTCGGCGCCCTTGTTCGACGTGCCCCCGCAGCGCGCCTGCGCCTGCGTCGCGTCGTTCGCGGTCACCACGCCGAACAGCACGGGCAGGTTCTCGTTGCGCGATACCTGGGCCAGCCCGCGCGCGGCCTCGCCGCACACGTAGTCGAAGTGCGGTGTCTCGCCGCGAATGACGACACCGAGCGCGACGATCGCGTCGTAGCGCCCCGTGCGGGCCAGCCGCTGGGCGACGAACGGCAGCTCGAACGCGCCGGGCACCCACGTCAGGTCGACCTGCTGCGGCGAGGCGCCGAGGCGCCCGAGCTCCGCCGCCGCACCCTCGACCAGCTTCTCGACCAGCGGCTCGTTGAAGCGCGAGGCCACCAGGGCGATCGAAACGCCGCGCCCATCGGACTTGCCGCGATGCACGCGGCCGATCCCCGGAAAGTCGTTGCGCGCTCGCTCCCGCATCGCGCCGGCCAGTCGGTTCGACTCGCTCACCGCGGCTCCCCGGTGGGAAGCTCGAGCAGGTGCCCGAGCTTGTCGCGCTTGGTCGACAGGTAGCGCTTGTTGTTGGGGTTCGCCGGGAGTTCGATCGGACGCCGCGTGGTGATGGTCAGGCCGAACGCCTCGAGGCCCACGATCTTTCGCGGGTTGTTGGTCATCAGCTCGATCCTGCGCACGCCCAGGTCATGCAGGATCTGCGCGCCGATGCCGTAGTCGCGCAGGTCGGCGGGGAAACCGAGTGCCAGGTTCGCCTCGACCGTGTCATAGCCCTGGTCCTGCAGGACGTAGGCGCGCAGCTTGTTGGCGAGACCGATGCCGCGCCCCTCCTGCCGCATGTAGAGAAACACGCCGCGACCTTCCTTCGCGATCGTCGCCATGGCGGCCCGCATCTGCGGCCCGCAGTCGCAGCGCTCGGAACCGAATACGTCGCCGGTCAGGCACTGTGAGTGGACGCGCACCAGCACCGGCTCCTTCGTCGTCACGTCGCCCATGGTCAGCGCGACATGGTGGTCACCATCGAGCAGGCTCTCGTAGAGGTGCATCTGGAAGTCGCCCTCGACCGTCGGGAGCCCCGTGTGCACCAGCCGGCTCACCAGCTTTTCGTGGCGACGACGATACGCGATCAGGTCGCGGATGGCGAGCATCCGCAGGCCGTGCTTCCGCGCGAACCGCGTGAGGCCCGGCAGGCGTGCCATCGATCCGTCCGGGGCCATCATCTCGCACAGGATGCCCACGTCGCCGAGTCCGGCGAGCTGGACGAGATCGACGGCCGCCTCGGTGTGGCCGGCGCGACGCAGCACACCACCACGCACCGCGCGCAACGGGAACACGTGCCCGGGCCGCGCGAAGCTCCCGGGCGTCGACGCCGGATCGGCCAGCAGGCGGATGGTGAGGGCGCGATCGGGCGCCGAGCTGCCCGTCGTCACGCCCTCGCTCGCGTCCACCGAGACCGTGAACGCGGTGCCGTGCAGCGCCGTGCTGTCGGCCGTCATGGGAAACAGGTCGAGCGCCTCGGCTCGCTCGGGCGAGAGACCAGCACAGAGCAGTCCGCGGGCCTCGGTGACCATGAAGTTGACGTCGGCGGCGGTGGTCTTCGACGCCGCCATGATCAGGTCGCCCTCGTTTTCGCGCTCGGCGTCGTCGACGACGATCACCATGCGGCCGCGCCTGATCTCCGCGAGCGCGGCTTCGACCGCCGCGAACTGCGGCGTGAGCACGGGCGCATCCTTGGCGCTGCGGCGGCGGCCGGCAGCCATCGCGCGCGCCAACCCGGCACCCGAGGCAGCGCCCGCCTTCGTCGGCTTCCCGGGCTTCACCGTCTTCGCGACGCGCGCGGGCTTCACCTTGCGCCGCGCGGGGGGAGTCTTCGTCTTCATCGGGCCTCCTGGACCAGGCGCTCGAGATAGCGGGCGATCAGGTCCACTTCGAGATTCACTTCACTCCCGGGGCGGTAGTGACGGCACACCGTGGCCTGCCACGTGTGCGGCACGATCGCGACCGAGAACCCATCCTCTTCGATGCCGGCCACCGTCAGGCTCGTGCCATCGACGGCGATCGAGCCCTTGAGTGCGACGTAGCGCAGGACTTCCGCGTCGGTCGTGATCTCGAGCCACCAGCCCGGCGGCTCCTCGCGAACCGTGCGCACGCGGCCGACCGCGTCGACGTGGCCTTGCACGAGGTGACCGCCCAATCGATCCATGAGCCGCACCGGGCGTTCCAGGTTGACCGGGTCCCCTTCGACCAGCGAGCCGAGGTGGGTGCGCCGCAACGTCTCGGGCACCGCGACGACGGTGAACTGTCCGTCGCCCACGGCGACCACGGTCTGGCAGCAGCCACTCAGGTTGATGCTGTCGCCGATCGCGAGGTCGGTGACGACGACCGGCGCGGATACCACGATCCGCCGCCCGCCGTCGTGCGGCTCGATCTCCTCGATGACGCCGACTTCCTCGACCAGGCCGGTGAACATGGCGCCCCTACCTCCGCTTCGTCGCGCGCTTGCGCGGCGGCGTCCGGCGGACCGGGCGCCCGTGCACGACCCAGTCGCCACCGAGCGCGACGACGACCGCATCCTCGAGGTGCCACGCGTCGGCCAGACTGGTCGGCGCCTCGCCGAAGCGCCATGCCGGCGCGGCGCCGCCGAGCAGCAGAGGCGCGACGAACAACCACACCTCGTCGACGAGCCCCGCGCCGGCCAGGCGCGAACCGAGGGTCGCCCCGCCCTCGACGAGCACGTCATGTCTATCCTCGACCGCAAAGCGGGCGAGGAGGACTTCAAGATCCACACCGCCGGCGGCAGCCGGCGGCAGGAACCAGACAGCAACGCCACGGCGCGCCAGCGCCGCGGCGCGCTTCTCGAACGCAGAGCGCCGCCCGCGGGCGACGTGCTCGGGCGCAACCGTCGCCACGACCGTGCCGGCGGCGAGCACCGGGCCGAACAACCGCGAACGCACGGGCAGTTCGAGATCGCCCGAGACAACGACGCGCAACGGCTGGAGCGTCCGCGGCGGCAGCGGTACCCCGCGCACCGTGAGCTCGGGATCGTCGCGTCGCAGCGTGTTCGCGCCGATCACGACGACGTCGTGGCGGGCGCGCAGGTGGTGTGCCGCGCGGCGCGCCTCGGGCCCGGTGATCCAGCGCGCGGTGCCACGCGCCGGTGCCACGCGCCCGTCGAGCGAGGCGGCGAGCTTGAGCGCGACGCGCGGACGGCCACGTTCATGCACGGAGAGGTAGCCGGCATTGGCGTCGCGCGCCGCGGCCTCGAGCATCCCCGATTCGACCGCGATCCCGGCGCGGCGCAGGCCGCGGAAGCCGCGACCGTCGACCTCGGGGAACGGATCTCGCATCGCCGCGACGACGCGCGTCACGCCGGCGGCGACGATCGCGGCGACGCAGGGCCCGGTGCGCCCCTGGTGCGCGCACGGCTCGAGCGTCACGTAGAGGGTGGCGCCCTGCGCCTTCCGTCCGGCATCGCGCAGCGCCTCGATCTCGGCATGCGCACCGCCGAGGCGGCGATGCCAGCCGCGACCGACGACCCGGCCGCGCTTGACGAGCACCGCCCCGACCGCCGGGTTCGGACGGACGCGACCGCGACCGCGCTCGGCGAGGTCGAGCGCCTCGCGCATCCAGATCTCGTCGTGCAGGGATGAACCCAGGGGAAGCCTCCAGCCCGAAAACGCGGTCGCCCCGCGGGAGTGCACCGCGGGGCGACGGCGTGCGAAAGCGGCCGCAGCCCGATACGAAAGGCGCGGCGTCTCCTTCTCTCATCCCGACTTTGACGGTCGGCTCCGGAGTTTCACCGGATCCTGCGGACGCTCCGTGGAGGCTGCGCCCGCTCGCGGGCTGTACCGCCGGTGGGGACTTTCGCCCCGCCCCGAAAGAGACAGGCGGAGCCTACCACAGGGGACACCAAAGAGTGAGGGGGCCGCGGTTGCGGCCCCCTCGCGATCTCCGGTGGGCAGTTGGGATTAGCTGTCCGCCACTGTAGCAATGCTGCCGCGGCTAGCTGCTGCCACCTCCGCGATCCTCGGTACAGCTCGGATTCGTACTGTGCACTGGACCACCTCCTTTCCGCGTGCAACGAGCGTATTACTCGCGAAGCGAGAGTCCAAGTCTTTTTTTCCGCGCGGCGGAGCCGGGCTCTACTTGTTATGCAGGATGTGGAGGATATCGCCGTCGACGACGCGGTAGTCGCGACCCTCGGTCCGCTGCCACCCCTTCTCCCGCGCCTTCGCCTCCGTCCCCGCCTCGAGGAACTGGTCGTAGGCGATGACCTGCGCGCGCACGAAGCCCTGGGCCAGGTCCGAGTGGATCGCGCCGGCCGCCTCGACCGCGTTGTCGCCGTCGACGATCGTCCACGCGCGGACCTCGTCCTCACCCGCGGTGAGGAACGAGATGAGACCCAGCAGGCGGTACGCCGAGCGCACCAGCAGCACGAGGCCGTCGTCCGAGATTCCGTAGGCCTCGCGGAACTGCGCGCGCTCGTCGGCGGGAAGCTGCGCCACCTCGCGCTCGTCGGCGCACGGCAGCACGACGCTCACGGTGCCGGGCGCGTCGGGGCGCGGGTGCGGTGAACGCCTGTCCCGAGCCCGTGTTGTAGACGACCAGCAGCGGCAGTCGCGACAGGAGCTGGAAGCCGCTCAGCGCCTTCACGTCGTCCTTGTCGAACTCGATCTCGCGCAGCGCCTGCTCGCGATCGAGCGCCTCCTTGCAGCGCGCCAGCACGGCCTCCTCGCGCGACAGGTCCTGCCCCTTCACGGCCAGGCGCTTCTGCTTGCCGATGCGTTCGAGCCGCGTCTCGACGATCGCCAGGTCGTTGAGCACGATCTCGGCCTTGAGGTCGGCGAGGTCGCGCGCCGGGTCGATTGTGGTCCTGGGGTGCGGAACCGCCGGATCGTCGAACCCGCGGACGACGAGCACCAGCGCATCGGCGTTGCGGACCGAGGCAAAGAGGTCGCCCGACTTGCCGGCCGCACTCCCCTGCCCCATGGCCTGCGAGTCGACGACTTCGAGCGTCGCGTACGTCGTCTTCTTCGGCGAGTACATGGCCGAGAGGCGATCAACCCGCGCATCGGGCACGCGGACGACGCCGACCTGGTCCTTGCGGGCGCCCGGGGCACGCGCCGGCGCACCGGCGACGAGAATTTCGAACAGCGTGGACTTGCCGCCCTGCGGCAGTCCGAGAATGCCGAGTCTCATGGGTGGTTATTTCCGATTCTTGTATTCGTAGGAGAGGACGGCATGGAGGCGAAGGCGGACCTGCTCGGGACAGTCGAGCGGCTCTTCGGAGCGGTAGAGCGAAATCGTCTTCCGCACCGTGTCCACGTACACCCGGCAGTTGGGGCACGCCTCGAAATGGGCTTCGATCTGGACGACCAGCTCGTGCGCCGCTTCGGCGTCGAGATAATCAGAGATCTGCTCGAGCACATGTCGACACTGCATGGGCGGATCCGGATCGAGGGTGGTCACGGGGCCCGCCACGACGGGCCGTCTCCGCTGGGTTGGATGCGGGGTCCGGCCCGGGCGATGCCGGTTCCGGGTCGGTTGCGCCCCGCAGGGGGAGAAAACCACGCCCCCCCGGGTCCGGCAAGGCGAAAGTGCCCGTGGCCCCGCGCGCAAATCACTGTGCTACAGTCATCTGACTCGCCTGCCCCCGAGGCGCGGATCGGCCTCAAGCCGGACCCCCGGGCGGCCGAAAACGGTGGTTGGAAGGATCCTGTCCCCCCGATTTGCGCCTTGCGCGGCCCGCGGGGACGTCCGTAGTCTCGCGCGTGACGCGACCATGAGGGTCGCGGGCACGAACGGCGTGCTTCGCCCGGTCCCAACGTTCGGAGGTTTTCCATGCGGCGTCTTCTTCCCGCCTGCCTGATGGCGCTGGCGCTGACCGTCACGGTCACGCCCGCCTCTGCGCAGAGCACCGTCCTCGACCGCAAGCCCATGGATCTGGGGGCGGATCAGGCAGGGGCCATTCGCCAGGTCAGCCTGGACATGCTCTACCCGTACCGCGACATCGACCTGTGGATCGACGTCGGTGCGGCCTACCCGATCGGCAACCTGGCGGACCGCAACATCGATCCGGGCCTGATGATCCGCTTCAACCAGACGTTCTGGCGCGCCGGCCCCCTCTCCGCCTACGGCTCGGTGGGTGCGATGTTCGGCAACGACTCGTACTTCAACGACGCGCAGGACGCGATCGCCCAGGCGGCGCCGATCAGCACGGTGGGCGCCTACAGCGGCGTGGACATCCAGTCGCGCTACTTCTGGATGGTGCCGGCGACGATCAACGGCGAGTTCGCGCTCCAGATCGACGACGGTCTGGACCTGTCCTTCGGGGCCGGCCCCGGCGTCGTGTGGACGCACGAGTCGCTGATCACCAGCGCCGTCAACAACGGCGTCGGCAGCCAGACGCTCGGCGAGGACGGGATCGAGGATCCGCTCATCATCGGTGCGGGCGGGGAGCAGGGCATCTCGCCGTACGCGATCCGGTCGCAGTCGAACTTCAATCTCGGCTGGGATGCGCGCGCCGCGATCGGCTTCCGGGCCGGCCATGGCAGTCGCCCGATGTGGATCCGCGGCACCATCTCGGGCACCACGTACTACGAGCACACCCACCCGAGCACGAACCTGGGCTTCGCCCTCTCGTTCGGCCGCTGATCGCAGCGAGGCACGCCCCCCGCACGCCGGGCGTCGCACCGCGAGATTCAGCGGCGACAGCCGCAATGAACAAGTCGAGGCCCCGGAGAGCGATCTCCGGGGCCTTCGTGTTCCTTGGTGCACGCGTTGGACGCGCCGCGCGCGGCGCCTTCAGGAATGGTGACCCGTCTTGGAATCGAACCAAGGACTCCCTGCTTAAAAGGCAGGTGCTCTGACCGACTGAGCTAACGGGTCGCGTCCTGACAGGCTACAACGCGCAGCGCCCCGCGCGCCAGATGCGCCGGTTCAACGCCTTGCCCGTGCACGCCGCCCGGGCAGCCGGCGCTCCGCCGCACGCGCGTGGCCTTCGAGGCCCTCGAGCCGGGCGAGCGCGGCCGCGTCGCGCGCGAGATCCGGTGCGCGTGTCGCGTCGACCCGCAGCCACGTGCGGACCCGCAGGAACGTGAGCACCGAGAGTCCCCCCGCTCCTCGCGCCGCGCCGCCGGTCGGCAGGACGTGGTTGGGGCCAGCCCCGTAGTCGCCGAACACCTCCGCGGAACCCGCTCCGACGAAGAGGCCACCGTAGTGGCGCAGCCGCCCGCGAAGCCGCGCCGGCGCCCGCACCATCAGCTCGAGGTGTTCGGGCGCGATCGCGTCGCACGTCGCGATCGCCTCGGCCTCGTCGGCCGCGAGCACGCAGTATCCGTTCGCCAGGGCGGCGCGGGCAACGTCCGCCGTGGGCAGCGTCGCCAGCTGAAGCGCGAGCTCGCGCTCGACGCGGGCCGGCAAAGTGCGATCGAGCGCGACCAGGACGGGCAGCGCATCCGGATCGTGCTCGGCCTGCGCCAGGAGATCGGCGGCGACGAGTGCGGGATCGGCCGTTCCGTCGGCGAGCACGACCAGCTCGCTCGGTCCGGCCAGCATGTCGATCGTGACGTGACCGGCGACGAGTTGCTTCGCCGCGGTGACCCAGCGGTTCCCGGGACCGACGACCGCATCGCATGCCGGCACCGGCCCGGCGCCGAACGCCAGTGCCGCAATCGCCTGCGCGCCGCCCACGGCGAGCACCGCGTCGGCGCCCGCGACGTGCGCGGCCGCGAGCACGCGGCCGGTCGGCCGGGGCGAAGCGATCCAGACCTCGCGCACGCCGGCCACGCGCGCCGTCACCGCGGTCATGAGCGCCGAGGACGGAAGCGGAAAGCGCCCCGCCGGCACGTAGCAACCGGCCCGCTCGACCGGCGCGATCGTGTGCCCGGCGCGCCCACCCGGGACGGCCACGTCGAGCGCGCGGAGCGCGGCTTTCTGCGCGCGGGCAAAGGCCCGGACGCGCCGCGCCGTGCGTACGAGCAGCGAGCGCGTCGCCGGGGGCTCGGAGGCGAACGCCCGGGCCAGCGCGGCGCGATCGTGGACGAGCTGCGCATCCGGTCCGAGGTCGCCGAGGCGCCCGGCATGAAACCGGAGCGCGGTCTCGCCGCGCGCGCGCACGTCGTCGACGATCGCCGCGGCGTCCGCGCGCGTCCGCGCGTCGACGCGCGGACGGGCGGCAGCGCGCACGTCGTGCGAAGCGACGCGGCGGAGCAGGCGCGGCGCGCTCATCGCGACCCCGCGGCGGGCTTCGCGTCGCCGGGCCGTCGCGTCACGCGAAGCGCGCGCTGGTCGAGCGCCACATCGACGTCGGCGAGCGGCACGCCCGCGCGGGCGAGTGTCACGGCCGCCAGGTAGAACACGTCGGCGGCCTCCGCGGCCACGTCGACGGGGCCGACGGCCGCGGCCAGCTCCGCCGCTTCCTCGCGCAGTTTTGCGGCGAGGAGGACCGGGTCGGCGAGAAGCCGCGCGGTGTACGACCCCGGCGGCGCGGCCGAAGCGCGTTCGGCCACGCGGCGAGCGAGCGCGCCGAGTCCCTGCTCCTCGCCCCAGCACGTGCGCGTCTCGCGGTGGCAGAAACCGGCGCCGGCCTGGCGGACGGTGAAGCGCAGCGCGTCGCGGTCGCAGTCGGTGGCGGCGGCGAGCAGCTCCTGCGTCGCTCCGGAGCTCTCGCCCTTGGTCCACAGCCCGCGCGTGCGCGACCAGTAGACCCCGACACCGCGCTCGAGCGCCGCGCGGAGGCTCTCGGCACTCGACCAGGCAAGGCCGAGCGCGATGCCGCGCTCGTCGCACACGACGGTCGGCCACAGCCCGTCCGCGCGTTCGCTCGTCAGTGGCGCCGCGAACGCGTCCGCCAGGTCGAGCCGGCCGGTGTAGAGCGCCATCCCCACCTGCGCGTCGACGCCGAGCCGGTCGAGCGCGGCAATGTCGGCCGGCGTCGTCACCCCTCCCGCCACGGTGAGCGCAGCCCCCGCCCCGCGCGCCGTCGCCGAAAGTTCGGCGCACGCGGCCAGGTCGATGCCCGCAAGGCGTCCCTCGCGCTCGACGAACGTGACCAGGAATTCCCCGGCGAGCCCCGCGAGTTCGCGCATGCACTCGGCGACACCACGGCCGGTGCGGGTGCGCCAGCCGTCGACGACGACCTCGCCGTCCCGCGCATCGAGGGCGACGACCACGCGCTCACGCGGCAGGGCCGCGAGCACGTCCGGGCGCGCCGCCGTCCCGAGGACGACGCGGCTCGCGCCGGCATCGAGCCAGGCGATGGCGTCGGCGACCGTGCGGATGCCGCCGCCCACGCGGCAGCGCGCGCGGGCGACGAGGTCGAGGATCGTCTCCCGGTTCGAGCCCCGCCCGAGCGCCGCGTCGAGGTCGACGACCGCGACTTCGCCGACCCGGCCGAAGCGCGTGGCAAGCGGCCGCGGGTCGCCTGCATCGAGTGCGCGGTCTTCGCCGCCGACGAGCTGCACGGCGTGTCCCCCCTCGAGGTCGATCGACGGCACGATCATGGCCGCACCTCGAAGCCATCTGCGGCGAGGGCGCGCTTGACGTCGCCCACGCCGGTCACCCCGTCGTGGAAGATCGTCGCGGCCAGCACCGCCCCGGCGCCGGCGCGGATGGCGGCGGCCAGGTGCTCCACGCGCGCCGCGCCACCCGAGGCGATGATCGGGACGCGCGTGACCGCCGCGACGGCCGCGATCAGGTCGAGGTCGTAGCCATCTCCCGTGCCGTCGCGATCCCAGCTGGTGAGCAGGATCTCGCCGGCGCCGCGCTCGCCGGCCTCGCGGGCCCACGCGACGGCGTCACGCTCGGCGTCCTCGCCGCCGCCGTGGGTTCGCGCCCGCCAGCCGCCCGCGTCATCCCGCGCGGCGTCGATGGCGACGACCGTGCACTGGCTTCCGAAGCGTTCCGCGAGCGCGTCGATCAGCCCCGGCTCGCGCACGGCCGCCGAGTTGACGGACACCTTGTCGGCGCCGGCGTCGAGCAAGCCCGCAGCGTCGTCCGCGGAGCGCACGCCCCCGCCGACGGTGAGCGGAATCGAGAGCACCCCTCGCACGGCGCGCACCACGTCGCGCTGCGCACCGCGCCCCGCGGGCGTCGCAGCGACGTCGAGGATGACGAGTTCATCCGCGCCCTGCGCCTCGTAGAGCGCGGCGCGCGCTGCGGGATCACCGGCATCGCGGAGACCCTGGAAGCGCACTCCCTTGACGATCCGCCCGTCACGCACGTCGAGGCACGGCACGATGCGCACGGTCAGCATGCGGCCTCCGCGGCGCCTGTGATCCACCGCGCGAGGAGCGCCGTGCCCCACGCGCCCGAGAGTTCGGGGTGGAACTGGCAGGCGAGAACGGCACCGCGCTCGAATGCCGCGACCCAGCGGCCGCCGTAGTCGACGAACGACGCGCGCCATCCGGCGGGAGCGTGGGTGAGCCGATAGGAGTTCGCGAAGTAGGCGTGGCCCTCCTGCACCAGCCCGGCGGGACCGGCGTCATCGGGCAGGACCCGGTTCCAGCCCATGTGCGGCACGCGCACCCGGTCGGGCAGGCGCTCGATGCGGCCCGGCACGAGACCGAAGCCCGCCACACCCGGGCTCTCCGCACTCGTCTCGCACAGGAGCTGCATGCCGAGGCAGATGGCGAGCGTGGGGCGCCCCGCGCGCAGGCGACGCACGAGCGCCTCGCCAAGTCCGCCGGCCGCAAGGCCGGCGAGCGCAGCGTGCGGAGTGCCGACTCCGGGGAGAACCACACCCCTGGCGCCGTCGATGTCCGCGGCGTCGCGGGCGAGACGCGGCCGCGCTCCGGCGCGAGCGAGTCCCGCGAGCACCGATGCGGTGTTCGCCGTGCCGGTCGCAACGACGACGATGTCGGGCGCGTTCACAGGACCCCCTTCAGGCTCGGCACCTCGTCGTGGACGTCGCGCGCCACCGCGGCGCGCAACGCCAGTGCGAGCGCCTTGAATGCAGCCTCGGCGCGGTGGTGGTCATTGACGCCACGCAGCACGTCGACGTGCACCGCGGCGCGGGCCGCGGTCGCGAACGAGGCGACGACGTGGCTCACGTTCTCGCAGCTCAGTCCGCCGATCGCCTCGCGGACGAGGCCAAGCTCGACAACGGCGTACGGACGCCCCGACAGGTCGACGACGGCGCGGGCCAGCGCCTCGTCCAGCGGCGCGTAGGCCGAACCGAAGCGGCGCACCCCGCGGCGCTCGCCCAGCGCCTGGTCGACGGCCGCACCGAGCGCGAGGGCGCAGTCCTCGGCCGTGTGGTGGTCGTCGACGTGGAGGTCGCCACTGCAAGTGAGCGCCAGGTCGAAGCGCGCATGCTTCGTCAGCGTGGCCAGCAAGTGGTCGAGAAAGCCGATACCGGTCTCGATCCGTGCGTCGCCGCGGCCGTCGAGGTCGAGCGTGAGTTCGATCGCCGTCTCCGTGGTCGTCCGGCGGACCGTGGCGCGGCGCGCGGGCCCTGCGTCCATGCCGCTCACGCCGCACCTCCGTTCGTGAGTTCGCTGCCCACGTCCTCGAGCGCGCCAAGCAGGCGCGCGAATGCTGCGGGTTCGCTCGGGCAGGTGACGCGCAGGCAGTCGGCCAGGCGCGCCCGCGCCGGGAAGGCGCGGACCGACACCCCACGCGCGCGCAGCTGCGCGTGGACGGCGCGGGCGGCCGCCTCGTCCGGGAATCGGGCGAAGACGAAGTTCGCCTGTGACGGCGGCGCCTCGGCGCCGAGGCGCGCCAGCGCCGCGCGCAGGGGCGCACGCTCCTCGCGCACCCGGGAGACGTATGCCGCCACGTCGGGGCCGGCGCTCTCGAGCCGCGCCTGCGCGATGGCGAGGGCCGGCCCGGCGACCGGATACGGCCCGCCGGCGGCGCGCAGCGCGGCGATCACCCGCGGCGGCCCCACGGCGTAGCCGACGCGGAGCCCGGCGAGGCCCCACGCCTTCGACAGCGTCCGGACGACGAGCGCCCGGCCGTCGGCGACGGCAGACGGACCCAGGTCGACATCGGCCAGCTCGCCGTACGCCGCGTCGACGAGCAGGAGCGCGCGGCCCGTGCCGTCGAGCAGTCGGGCGAGGTCCGTGAGGGTCGCCGTCGCTCCGGTCGGATTGTTCGGGCTCACCAGCACGACCAGCGCCGTGTCAGCCTCGATCCGGGCCAGCGTCGCGTCCACCGGGAATGCGCCCCCGGGCCACTCGACCTCGAGGACGCGGGCACGGGCGAGCGCGGTATAGCGCTCGATCATTTCGAAGGTCGGAACGGGCAGGACGAGTGAGCGATCGGGACCGAGGAACGCGCGGCAGGCGCGATCGAGCGCCTCGTCGGCGCCCGCGGTGACGAGGACGCGCAAGGGATCGACGCCGTGACTCGCAGCGAGCCGCGCCTCGAGCCCCGAAGCGTCCGGGTAGCGGCGTAACGCCTCGGGATCGAGCGCCGCCACGAGCGCGCCGAGCGCGGCCGGGGCCGCCGGCCCTTCGTTGCCATCGAGAAACAGGTCGACGTTCATGGCACGATCTGCGCGAACGTCGAGACGACGAGGTCGGTTCCACCGTTCGCCTTGATCGCCGGAATGAGGCGCGGCAGGTCGGCGCGCCGCACCGCGGCCTTCACCGCGTAACCCGCCCCGGCGTGGAGCGGCGCGACCGTCGGCTCGCGCATCGCCGGGAGCACGGCGACCAGCGCCTCGAGCTGCCCGCCGCTCACGTTGACCTCGAGCATGACGCGATCGCGCGCCTCGATCACGGAGCGGAGCAGGAGCGCGATCCTGTCGATCGCCTCGCGCCGGCGCGGGTCGTCGAGCGCCGCGGGATTCGCATAGAGACGCGTCGACGAGGCCATGAGTTCGTCGATCTCGGCGAGCCCGTGTGCCGCGAGCGTCGCTCCGCTGGCCGTGTTGTCGACGATCGCGTCGGCGTCCTCGGGCGGGAACACCTCGGTCGCGCCGTAGGAGCGGACGCAGGTCGCGTCGAGCCCGCGCGCGGCGATCCAGCGCGACGTCAACGCCTCGTACTCCGACGCGACGACGAGCCGGCGCGCCGGCAGGCGTCCGCCTTCGAGCAGCGCAATCGGCGCCGCCGCGACCAGGCGCACCGGGTCGAGGCCGGTGTCGAGCACCTCGACCACGTCGGCCCCCAGTTCGGCGACCCAGTCGGCGCCGGCAAAGCCCGCGTCGCGCGACCCGACGTGGAGCATCTCGACGATGTTCTGCGGTTTCAGGATCTTCGCGGCATATCCGGGCAGCGAGAGCGTCGGCTGGTAGCTCCGCGTGCCGGCGCGCACCTGGATGCCGGCGTCGGAAAGGAGCGCGAAGACCCCATCCTGCATGCGGCCCTTGGGCAGCGCGAGGCGAAGCGATGCGGCGGTCGCGGTGATGCGACCGGTCGTGGCGTCAGTGGCGTCGGCAAGCATTGGAGCTCCGTTCGGGAATGGCCCCGCGGCTCCGGCATCGTGACCCCAAACACGAACGCCGGCCCGAAGGGGCCGGCGTTGGCGTTCACTCGCCTGGCGAGCGACATCAATCCATCATCCGACCCGCGGAATGGTGTGGTGGGGATGATGGGAATGTCGCTGGACGAGGATCATGGCGAAGGGAATGGTGCCATGGCGTCGGTGGTGCGTCAAGGCTCAAGAGGGCTCAACCGAGCCTCGCCGCGCGTCTGGACGGTGAATTGACCTCGCCCCGGGTCTTCCGGCGCGGATCACCGATTCTCGGGAGGTCGGGTTGCGAGCTTCGCCAATCGCACTTCCCCGGCGGGCAGCTCCCGCCCGAGGAAAAATCCGTCATCGCCCAGACCCTGGTAGAGCGGCATCACCAGCAGGCAGTCCTCGGGCGCGCGGATCTCGCCGCGGCGATCGCGGGCCAGCAGCGTGCCGCCCATGATCGGCTGCAGGTTGGCGAAACCCGGCGCCATCCTGAACTCGTCCTCGGGGACGATGCCGTGGCGATGGTAGACCTCGATCGCGTGCGGCAGCCCGTGGCGCGCGTTCGCCAGCGTCGCGCGATGGGCGGCGAGATCGGGCACCGCCTCGGCCGCGAGCACGCCCGCGGCGACGAGTGCGATCCACAAGACCGACTCGTGGTGGTCGACCGCGGCCGCCGCCTCGTTCTGGCCGCCCTCGACGGCGATCCCGAGCACGCCGTGCTGGGCGAGATACGGCATGAGCGCGCTCGACAGCTTGCCGATCAGCCCGAAGAACACGGGCAGCGGAAACGTCAGCGCGAACGCCTGCGCCCGCTCGATCCCGTCGGCGACCACGAACGGCACGCCTGGCGCCGAGGTGGTGTGCAGGTCGACGAAGTAGCGCGCATCGACCGGAGCGCCCGTGAAGGCGTCGTCGATCGCCGCCTTGAGCTCGGCCTGCTCGCGGTCCTCGGCCTGCGCCTGCGCCCGGTCCGGCAGCGCGGTCAGCGCCTCGTCGCTCCAACCCCGGTTCAGGTCGCGTGCGAGGAAGCGCGCGCCGGTCGCGAGCGCCGCCCGGTTGCCGGCCAACACGACGAACGTGCCGCGCAGGAGCCCGCGCTCCACCATGCGCTCACGGGCGAGGCGCGCCAGCACGCGCTCGGCGGCGAACAATCCGGCCGGTTCGTTGCCGTGGATGCCGCCCAGGGCGACGAGGACGGGGCCGTGCGCGGCGCCTGTCGGCGAACCGACCCGACCCAACGATCGCGGCCAGGCGCGCGTGTCAGCCACGCAGGCGCTCCTCGAGCAGCTGGCCCGCGATGTCCATGAAGTCGTCCTCGGTCACCACGCCCAGCAGGCGGCCGTCGAGCACGACGGGCAGGCAACCGACGCGCGCCTCGCGCATGATCTCGATGGCGCGCAGCGTGCTCATGGTCGGCGCGATGACGATCGGGTCCTTCTTCATGATGTCGGCCACCGCGACCTCGTGCCAGTGCGCGTCGCCGTCGCTGTTGGCGAGCAGACGCAGCAGCGCGCGGTAGCTGACGAGGCCGACCAGGCGGTGCTCGGAGTCCTCGACTGGAACGTGGCGGATCTTCTCCCACTCCATCAGCCGGGCCACCAGGTCGACCGGTTCGTCGGCGTGCACGGTGAACAGGTCGGTGGTCATGATCTGCTCGACCTTCAGGTAGTTGTTCTTCCAGCCGCCGCCCTCGTCGAGCCGGGCCGGCTCCCATTCGGACACGGGCTTCCCCGATCTCTGGCGCTGCACCGTCGCCAGCGTGAGGGCATTGAGGCGCTCGCCGGGCGTGCCGTGATCCTTCATGCCGGCCAGCGAGTGGAGCATCCAGCGCGAGCCGGTGCGACCGCTGGCCACGCGTTTCTCGATCGTGCCGAGATAGCGGTCGCGATCGGCGTTGTCGATGCCGGCGATCGCCAGTCCCTCGGCGGCCATCGGCAGCAGGCGCTCGAGGATCAGCTTCGGCGCGGGGATCTCCTCGCCGTCGATCCACGTCAGCGGCGCAGCCAGCCCGTGGCGCGCGGCGGTGACGAAGTTGTGCTTCGCCTGCTCGAACTCCATCACGGCCGGCACGTGCTCGATGTGGCGCGGCACGGCCTTCATCAGTCCGAGCCAGAACCCCGCGTTCGCCACCTCGTCGAGCACGCACGGGCCCGAGGGCAGCACGCGGTTCTCGATCCGCAGGTGCGGCACCCCGTCGGTCACGCCGAAGCAGGCGCGGTTCCAGCGGTAGATCGTGCCGTTGTGCAGGCGCAGCGCCTTCAGGGCCGGCACGCGCCCCGCGGCGAGCGCGGCGACCGCGTCCTCGTCGAGGTCGGTGCCGACCAGCGCGCGGAAGCGCGAGATGTCCTCCTTGTAGATCTCGAGGATCGAGCGCTCGACCCAGCGGTTGCCGAACGTGACGCGCGGCGCCATGGTGCGCGCCTGCGACGGGTTCCGGCTGTCGACCGCCTGCTCGAACAGGGGGATGCGCGTCTCGGCCCACAGCCGTCGACCCCAGAGGAGCGGCGAGTTCGTCGCCGCCGCCAGCACGGGCGCGGCCAGCAACTGCGCCACGTTGTAGACGTGCGCGAACTCCCTCGCCCCGACCTGCAGGTGGACCTGGAACGAAGCGTTGCACGCCTCGACCAGCACCGAGTCATGCTGCGCGCGCAGCTCGTCGACCCCGCGGATATCGATCATGAACTCGTCGCCGCGCAGGCGCGAGGTGGCCTCGTTGAGCGCGTGGTAGCGCGGCAACGGCGTCATGGCCTCGGGGCCCAGGTCGGTCTTCCGCAGCGTGGGCAGGATGCCGGTCAGCACCAGGTCGTAGCCCAGCTCCGCGGCGCTCTTGCGGCCCAGGCCGACCAGTTTCTGCAGCTGCTTCTCGAGCCGCGACAGGCTGTCGCCCGCGAACGGCAGCGGGTCGGCGTTGATCTCCAACTGGAAGAGGCCGAGCTCGGTCGTGAAGTGCGGGTCGTTGACGCGCTCGAGCACCTGCATCGCGCCCAGCGCGGGGTGGCCGCCGGCGTCGATCAGGAACGCCTCCTGCTCGGCGCCGATGCGCGAGACGCCTTCCTCGAAGGCGCCGCGCTCGAGCATCAGTTCGAAGGCGCGCAGGTCCGACAGCAGCGCGCGCATGAACTCGCGCCGCATCTCGCCGCTGAAGGGATCGACCGCCGGGGCGCCCATGCCGGGTCAGGCCCCCGGTGCGGCCGTGAGCTCGGCCAGGTACTGGGGGAACATGCGCCGCCACGTCGGCCAGTCGTGGTGCCACTCGGCGCCCCACGCGTCGACGCGATTGGGGATGCCGCGCGCCCCGAGGACGTGGGCCATGCGCCACGATTCGCCGATGTTCTCGGCGCGACCCTGCCCCGAGGCAAGCACGATCATGCGCGTGCGCAGCTTCTCGAGCAGCGGGCCCTCGAGCTTCGGCAGGAAGTGCAGCGGCGAGGCAAAGTAGAAGTCGGCCGGAACGCCGCCGGTGAGGAAGCGCGTCAGGTCGTACGTGCCCGACAGCCCGACCGCGTGGGTAAAGACGTCGGGATAGCGACACAGCGCCGAGACGGCGTTGAACGCGCCGATCGACGCGCCAGCGGTGATCACGCCGATGTCGGGATCGCGGCAGTCCTGACGAATGGCGGGCACGACCTCGTGGCGCACGAACTCGTGGAACTGGCCCTGGATCCAGGCGCGGTGGCCGTCGGAGCCCTCACCCTCGATCCACGTGCGCCCGGCCACACTGTCGACCGAGTAGACCTTGATCCGCCCCGCCGCGATCAGGTCGCCGAGCGAAGCGATGACGTGCATGCGCTCGATCTCCTCGGCGTCGCCGCCGGCGGTCGGGAACAGCAGAACGGGCGTGCCGAACGTGCCCCAGCGCACGACCGAGACGCGCCGGCCCAGGCGCTCCGAGTGCCAGCCGCTGGCGAGCTTCATGTTCGCGCGCCCTTGGGCGCGCGGGGTTTGCGGGGTTTCTTGGCGGGGACGCTTGCAGTTGCAACCGCCGGCGCGCCGACACCCACGCTTTCCCGTTCAACCCCCCCGGGCGCATCGTCGCGCCACTGCTGGATGCGGCTCCAGAACAGCTCGGTGAAGCGCTCGACCTCGTGCGCGGGGTAGAGCGCCGCGGTCTTCAGGCGCACGGCCTCCTTCGCCTCGGGCGAGCCGAAGAACTCCCAGGCGATCCCCGGAAGCCGCGCCAGGTGCGTCGCCTTGAACTCGGCGAAGCGATCGGCGTCGAGCCGCTGCCGGGCAATCGCGGCATAGGCCGCGAGCTTTTCTGCAAAAGGCGCCGGCGTGCGGGCGATCTCCTGGAACGGCGCCCAGTCGAGGTTGGTGCGCAGCGGGCGCTTCGTTGCCGCGACGAACAGCGACCACTCGAGGTTGGCCAGCACGAGCCACGGGAAGTGGTAGTGCAGCGAGGTGACCTGTGAATCCGGGCAGGCGTTCGCGAAGTCGATCGGATGCCATACGCCGTCCTTCGCCAGCGCCTCGCACGAGTTGAAGTCCCAGCCGAAGAACGCGTTGATCACCAGCGTCATGTCGGCCAGCGTGCGCACGTCGGCGTCGCGGATGAAGTCGCGCTCCATCGTGTAACGGTCGTGCAGCGGCAGCTCGGGATCGTAGCGGATGATGCGCACCTGCGGCCCCAGGCCCACGGCGCGAACGAAGTGATCGTAGGGTTCGATGGCCTTCTGCAGGTGCATGAGGTGGGTGCCGCTGGCCTCGTAGGCGCGGCGCAGCGCGGCCTCGTCGTCGATCCGCGAGACCCCCTGCCAGCCGCCGCCGTCGTAGGGCTTCATGTACATCGGGTAGCCGAGCTTCGCCCCCACCGCGCCCAGGTCGAACATCTGCGCGTAACGCTGGAGCGTGACCTCGAGGTCCGGCCTGGCCTCGTACGCCTTGGGCGGGACCATCCAGGTCTCCGGCACGGGGAAGCCCAGCGCCATCATCGCGGCGTAGGTCGTGTGCTTCTCCATCGACTGGATCGCCCACGGGTTGTTGAACACGTACGTGCCATCCATGAGAATGGACTTCTTGATCCACTCGCGGCTCGTCGAGTACCAGTGCGTCAGGCGGTCGACGACCAGGTCGTACTTCGCCGGCGCGCGCAGGTCGAACGGCTCGATCGTCACGCGTTCGACGGCGAAGCGCACGACGTCCTTCCCGACCGGTATCGCGGGATCGAAGCGCTGAAGGATGCCCTCGTAGCACAGGGGCCAGCACAGGTCGGCGCCGAGCGAAAGCCCGATCCGGCGGGTGACTTCGGACATGAACGTCTCTTCCGGGGTTCGGGGAAAGCGGCCATGCGGGTGCGTTCGTCGGGAGACTACCGGACCCGGCGGGGCGGGTCAAAACTACTCGTAGACCATCCACAACGGGCCGGGAAACAGCCACGACAGGCCCTCGCGCAGGCGGTCCCGCCAGTTCTCCCAGTTGTGCCCGTCGCGCGCCTCGACATATCGGACTTCCATGCCCGTCGCATCAAGAAGGGGCACGAGAGAGCGATTTTCATAGATCAACGATTCATATTGCCCGCAGCTGACGAAGACCTTCTCGGCGACGCGCAGCGGGCGATCGCGGTAGGCGTTCACGAACTCGACGATCGGCGAAAAAGCAGGGCCGCGGCGGCTGGCGCCGATGTCGGTGAAGGCGAACGAGCCCGACTGCAGCAACAGGCGATCGAAGCGGCCCGGGTGAGCGTACGCCGCGGCCAGCGCGGCGACGGCGCCGAAGCTGGCGCCCATCAGGCCGCGCTTGCCCGGGTCCGCATCGATCGGCGCGATCCGCTCGACAAGAGGAACGAGTTCATCGACGAGGAAGCTGGTGTGCGCCGCATCGGCGGCGTACTCGCGCAGGCGATCGCCTGGATACGTGAGCGCCACGATCAGGTCCGCGACCTCGAGGCGATGGATCAGGTTGTCGAGCACGGTCTTGAGCCCGGAGTACGCCAGGTAGTCGCCGCCGTCGTGCACGACCAGCAGCGGATAGCGGCGGTGGGCGCGAAAGCGAGCCGGCTTGTACAGCGTCACGCGCGCGTCGCGCCCCAGAGCAAGGCTCGGGAACACGTGGTCCTCGAGCGAGCCTTCGCGCGCCTCGGGATCGTGGCGCGTCCACTCGGGCACGGCGTAGCCCAAGCCCTGGCAGACGGAATTCGCGCCGAACGGGTCGCGCGCCTTGAGCGGGTTGCGCGGATCCTCGATCCACTCCCCCGCCTTGTCGCGCACGACCTCGATCTTGTATTCGACGCGCGACCGGGGCGGCAATTCCAGCACGTGGAACCACAGGTCGGTCCCCTCGAGCCGCGAGAACGGCTGCACCGCGGGCAGCCCGAACACGAAGTGCCGCAGGTGCACCGCGTCGGCCTGGCCGCGCCAGACGAACGTGGCGCTCGTGCCTTCGACCAGCGGGAAGGCATGCGACGCAAGGAAGCGGTCGACGGCGCCGGAGTCGTGCGCGACCTCCTCCTCGAGGCGACGGATGGCGAGACGGTGCTCGGCGCTCATACCATGCTCCCTTCGAGCGCACGGGCGTGGCCCTCGGGATCGAGCACGCGCACGCCGTCGTCGGCCTTCCACGTGCGGCCGTCGGAGAGCAACTGCGCGCGGTCCTCGAGCAGCACACACCGAGCGGGCGCGAAGCGCAGCGCAAGAATCTGAAGTCGAACGGGGTCCTCCAGGTCAAGTCGCCGGCGCGCGTGCGGAAACAGCACCATGCCCGGGACGAGCCCGAGCCCACGATCCAGCAGTTCGACGTTCCCGCGACCCTGCGGCGGCCGGTCGTGGAACAGCGCGATGCGCTCGCCGCACGCCATCGCCCCGCCCGACCACGCGACGACCGGCTTGTCGCCGACCAGGTCCATGACTCCGAACAGGCGCATGCGGTTGACGATCACGGCAACGTGGCCGCCTGCGATCGCGAGGCCGGATGCGTCGGCGAGCTTCCGCGCCAGTTCGGCGCGCTCGGTCGCGACAGCGTCGCGCTCGAACGGCCGCCAGCGCTCGTGCCACGCGGCGTGGATCTCGCCCAGGCGATCCATGTGCCGAGCATCGAGGCGCCGCATCGCGTCGATCGCATCGCCCCGCTCCGAGGCGATCGCCGGGTCGTTCTCCGGGCGCGTGAACAGCTCGCGGCACACGCGCTTGAGCGACTCGAGCCGGAACACGTAAAGCTCCTGAAGCCGCCGGAACATCGCCTGGCGGTCGTGGTGCGCCGCGGCCAGCTCGGGATCGCGGACGAAGACGGATTCTCCGCGCCGATGCAGCTCGAGGTTCACGGCGCGACCGGCGAGATGCTCGTGCAGCTCGTCCACCTCGGCTTCGCGTTCCTGCCAGCCGGCGGTGACCGTCGCGAACGAGCCGTCGATGCCGAGCGCGCGAACGGCTTCGGCGAGCGTGGGATCGAAGCGTTGCGGCCCGAGGAGGCCGATCCGTCGGCTCACGAAGCGCGCACTTTCACCGTGCGACCCACGTCGTCGAGAATCTCGCGCAGCGCGTCGTAGTCGGGATGGCGCATCCGCACCCACGCGTTCGCCATGTAGCCGGCCTCGACGGGCTGGGTCGGCGTGCCCGCGGGCGGGAAGTGCGCGTCGATGACGAAACCGCCGTACTTCGCCTGCATGTGCTCGACGCCCTCGTAGCCGGCGATACGCCCGTCGCGATCGGGCCGCAATGCAATCATGCCCGCGGCGAAACGCCGCGAAGGCTTTTGCGCAACCCGACCGTGCACGATGGCCATGCCCCAGTCGCGGTACAGGTCCATCTCGTTGGCATGGCAATACAGGTCCCACGTGCGCACGCCCGGCGGACGGCAGCCGATCTCGTTGAAGAGCAGGCCCTTGGGCCCGGAGAACCACTCCATGTGCGTCGCCGACGTGCCGATCCCGAGCAGCGGGATGACGCGCCGCCCCATTTCCTTGAGCGCGTCGTAGCCGGGCGCGGTGTCGAAGCGGTTGTTGACCACGACCTGCGGCGAGATCCAGCGCGTGCGCATCGCCTCGAGCACGTTCGGGTAATAGTGGAGCGCGAACTCGTGCACGACCTGGCCGTCGATCGTCAGCGTGTCGTAGACGCCCTCGTGCCCCTCGATGAACTCCTCGAGCGCGACCGAACGGCCGGCGGCAAGGCCGCTGGCCTTGATTGCCCCTTCGAGCTCGGAGTCGTTGTCCGCGCGTGCGGCGCCCGAAGCGCCGGCGGCGTCGCGCGGCTTGACGATGAGCGGGTAGCCGACCTCTTTCGCGAACGCACGCGCCTCGTCGGGCGTATCCGCCCCGGTCGAGCGCGCGCAGGCGATCCCGCCGGCGCGCAGCACCTCCTTCATCGACGGCTTGTCGCGGCACAGCCAGGTCGTGCGCGCCGAGGTGCCCGGGATCCCGCACGCCTCGCGCACGTGTGCCGCGGCCATGACGTGGGCCTCGATCACGGCCTCGAGCCGGTCCATCCTCTCCCGGCCCTGCAGCCAGCGCACGGCCTTGAGCAGCCCCTCCTCGTCGACCACCGAGCCGATCTGCTCGTAGTGCACCATCCACTGCTTGAGGTCGTCGTCGAGCGCCTCTTTCGGGCGCTCGCCGATGCCGATGACGCGCGCGCCGGCCTGGTAAAGCGCACGCACGAACTCGCGCTGGTTCGCCGGAAAACACGGCTCGATGAAAATGACGTTCATGCGGGCCTCCCGGCGGCGACGGGACGCATCGCGTCGTAGAGCGCGACATAACGAGGTCCTTGGACCTCCCACGAGAAGTCGGCGGACATTGCGTTCTTTTGAAGCGTCCGCCACGCCTTCGGCGTGGCATACGTTGTGAGCGCTTGCGTCATCGCCCAGTGCAGGCCGTCGCCGGTGTAGTGCTCGAACACGAACCCATTGCCCTCGCCGGTCGAGGCCCGGAACGGCTGCACGGTATCCGCCAGCCCCCCGGTGGAACGCACGATCGGCGCCGTGCCGTACTTGAGGCTGTACATCTGGTTGAGCCCGCACGGCTCGTAGCGCGACGGCATGAGGAAGAAGTCCGATCCCGCCTCGATCAGGTGCGCGAGCTTCTCGCTGAACCCGGCGAAGTAGCGCGCCTTCCCCGGGAAGCGCTTCGCGAGGCCGGTGAGGAAAGTCGCATACTCGTCGGCGCCACTGCCCAGGGCGACGAAACGCGCGTCGTGATCGCTCAAGATCCGCGGGAGCGGATCGTAGAGCAGGTCGATCCCCTTCTGGTGCGAGAGCCGCGTGACGATCCCGAACACCGGCACGCCCTTCACGTAGGGCAGCCCCAGAGCGTCGAGCAGCGCCTCCTTGTTCTTCTCTTTCCTGTGCAGGCTCTTTTCGGAGTACTTGGCCGCGAGGAGCGTGTCGGTGCGCGGATCCCACACGTCGTAATCAACACCATTCAAGATACCGACCAGATCGCCGGCACGCCGGCGGAGCACGTCGTCGAGCCCGAAGCCGTAGCCCTGCGTCTGGATCTCCTTCGCGTACGTGGGGCTCACGGTCGAGAGACGATCGGCGAGCAGGAGCCCGGTCTTCAGGAACCCGATCCGCCCGTCGCGCAGGTCGTCCTGGTGCAGGAGCGCCGTGTCGGGCAGTCCGAGCTCCGGCAGGATTCCGGCGCCGAAGACGCCCTGGTGCCCCAGGTTGTGGATCGTCAGCAGCGTCTTCGAGTGCGCGAACAGCCGATCCCACGCGTACACCGTGCGCAGGTACAGCGGCAGCATCGCGGTGTGCCAGTCGTTGAGATGGAACACGTCGGGCGCCCACGCCCAGCGCTGGCACATCTCGAGCGCCGCGCGCGTAAGCACGAGGAAGCGCAGGTGCTCGTCGGGGTCCTGCGTGTAGATCCCGTCCCGCGGGAACAGCGCGGGACAGTCGACGAAGTACGCGGGTGTGTCGCTGCCGGGGATCGGCGTGGTCTTGACCGAGAAGCTCACCCGATGCGGGCCGTGCGTGAACTTGATGTCCTGCAGCTCGGGCACGGGCGTGAAGACGATCTCCGGATGGCGCGCCGCGATCCGTCCGTACAGCGGCAACACGATGCGGGCGTCATGGCCCTGCGCGGTGAGAAAGCGCGGCAGCGCGGCCGACACGTCGGCGAGGCCGCCGGTCTTGGCGAACGGCGCCAGCTCGGCGGTGAGGAAGAGGATCTTGAGCGGAGTCATGGGTCCTTGCGTCGAGGGGTCGAGGAGGGCCCGCACCGGGGCAGGCGTTCGGCCGGATGATGCCCGATCCGGGAGGCGCTGTCGACCGGGCGGGGTGGAGGCGGTTTGTGGGCGCGGCGGGCGCGGGCGTCGTGCTCGCGGAGGCACGCCGCCCGTGCGCGCGTCGGCGAAGAATTCGCTCGTTGCGCGCAGAATTCCGTTGACGGGTTTCGACGGGGATTCGTGTTCGTGGCCGGCGCAGTGCACGGCGATGCCCCGTGGAGCGCGAAAGATCGCCCAGGAACGCGTGGAGGGATTCCACTCACCCGCGCGCTCGTCCGGCCTGTGGGCAGGCGTTCAGCGCCGACAAGCGTGCGCCGCGAAATCGTGCGCTATGCTCCCCTCGTTGCCACTTTCGTCGAACCACCGTCGAACTCGCCCCCGAAGCGGGACCGACCATGAACGCGATCCGACTCTCCTCACTGGACGACGCAACGCTGCGTCGCGAACTCGCCCGGACCGTCGCCGAAGAGCGTACCGCCACTGCCAGCGTGCTCGCCCACATCGCCGAGTTCGACGCGCGCCGGCTCTATCTGGTCGAGGCGTGCTCCTCGATGCACGCCTACTGCATGCAGGTGCTGCACCTCTCCGAGGGCGCGGCCTACAAGCGCATTCGGGCGGCGCGCGCCGCGCGGCGCTTCCCGCGCCTGTTCGTCGAGGTCGCCGTGGGGCGGCTTCATCTCTCGGCGGTGTGCCTGCTCGCGCCGCACCTGGCGGATGAAAACGTGGATGCGCTGATTGCCGGGGCGACGCACCGCTCGAAGGCGGAGATCGAGACGTGGCTCGCGCGGCGTTTCGCACCCGGGACTGCGGCCGGATCCGCTGTTGCGCCGGGCCTGCCGCGGGCCCGGGTGATCGCGGTTCGGCCGATGGCTCCGGCGCAGCGGCCGGCCGAACTGTCCCCGGGGACAGTCGATCCACTGTTCTCCCCAACCGAACTGTCCCCGGGGACAGTGAATCTGCAGGCCCCTGCGGTCGCGGCGACCCCACCAGCCGCCCCGGAGACGACCGCCACCCACGTCGTCCACATCCCGATCGACGAGGAAACCCACGCGCTGCTCCGCGAGGTCCAGGGCCTGCTCGGCCACACGATCCCTTCGGGCGACGTGGGCGCCGTGTTCCGCCGCGCGCTCGAGGTGCTCCGCACCGAACTCCTGCGGCGGAAGGCGGGCGCCACGGATCGGCCGCGCAAGCCGGCGCCGCGCGCGGCCGCCGCCGAAGAGCGCACCCGCACGGTCCCCGCCCACGTGCGCCGGGCCGTCTGGACGCGTGACGCGAGGCGCTGCACGTTCACCAGCGACGCGGGCCGCCGTTGCAGCGCAACCCGGGCGCTTGAGTACGACCACGTCGTACCATTCGCGCGCGGCGGCGAGACGACGGTGACGGGCCTGCGCCTGCGATGCCGGGCGCACAACCAGTACGAGGCCGAGCGCGCGTTCGGGAGCGAGCTCATGAGCCGGAAGCGGCAGCAGGCTCGCGGCGGGCGCAGGCCGCCCCCACCCCTGGCCACGCCCCCCTCGACGGACGCCACGCGACCGCCTAGACTGCGGCTCCCATGACCACCGTCGTGTTCGTCGCGCCCTACTTTCTCGAGGCCACGCTCCGTTTCGTCGACGCGGTCGCACGTCTCGACGACGTGCGCCTGGGCGTGATCAGCTCGGACCCCGAGCAGCGCCTGCCACCGGACCTGCGGCGCCGCATCGCCGCGCACTGGCGGGTCGACGACTGCCTCGCGCCGGACCAGCTCGTCGCCGCCGTCGTCGGGCTCGCCGATCGCATCGGCCGACCCACGCGGCTGATCGGCACGCTCGAGGAATTGCAGGTCCCGCTGGCGATCGCGCGCGAGCGCCTGGGCATCGCCGGCCTGTCCTCCGAAGCGGCCGCGAACTTCCGTGACAAGGCGCGCATGAAGACCGTGCTCGCCGCGCACGGCCTGCCCTGCGCGCGGCACCTGCTCGCGGCCACGCGCGAAGACGCGTACGCCTTCGCCGCAAGCGTCGGCTACCCGCTGGTGGTCAAGCCGCCCGCCGGTGCGGGCGCACGCAACACGTTTCGCGTGGAAGAGAGGCGTCAACTCGAGGCGACCCTCGCCGCAATGCCGCCGAGCGCCGCGCAGCCCGTCCTGCTCGAGGAGTTCATGACCGGCGAGGAGCATTCTTTCGACGCGGTCGTCGTCGACGGCACACCCCGCTGGTGGTCGATCTCGCGCTATCGCCCCGGCCCGCTCGAGGTGCTCGAGCATGCCTGGATTCAGTGGGCTGTCCTGCTCCCGCGCAAGATCGACGGGCCTGACTACGCCGACATTCGTGATACGGGGTTCGCCGCACTCCAGGCCCTCGGCCTCACCACCGGACTCGCGCACATGGAGTGGTTCCGCCGCCCCGACGGCTCGGTCGCGATCTCGGAGGTCGGGGCGCGTCCGCCCGGCGCGCAGTTCACCAGCCTGCTGTCGTATGCGCACGACACGGACTTCTACAGGGTCTGGGCGCGCCTGGCAGCGCTCGAACTCTTCGACGCGCCCGCGCGTCGATATGCCGTCGGCTGCGCCTACCTGCGCGCGCAAGGCGGCGGGCAGGTGCGCGCCGTGCACGGCGTGCCCGAGGTGGCGCGCGACGTAGGTGCCCTGGTCGTCGAAGCGCGCCTACCTCAGGCCGGCCAGGCCGCCAGCGGCACGTACGAGGGGGAAGGCTTCGTCATCCTGCGTCACCCCGACACCGCGGTCGTCGAGCCTGCGCTCGCCCGCGTCATCACCGGCCTTTCCGTGGAGACCGCATGAACGTCCTGCTCCTGTCGCCCGGCTACCCGGCCGAGATGCCGAAGTTCGTCCGTGGCCTCTCCGCGATCGGCGCGCGCGTCATCGGCCTCGGCGACCAGCCGGCCGAGGCGCTGCCGGCCGACGTGCGCGCGCGGCTCGCGGCGTACGTGCGTGTGGCCGGCTTCCACGACGAGGACGGGATGGTTCGCGACGCACAGAGCCTCGCGCAACACGCGCGCATCGACCGTGTCGAATGCCTGTGGGAACCGCTGATGATCGGTGCGGCGAAGATCCGCGAGGCGCTGGGACTCCCTGGCCTGACGGTCGCCGAGACGGTGCCGTTCCGCGACAAGGAGAAGATGAAGCAGGTTCTCGACGCCGCCGGCATCCGCACGCCACGGCATGTGAATGCCCACACGGCGAGCGAAGTGCGTGAAGCCCTCGAGCACATCCAGTACCCCGCGATCATCAAGCCGATCGCGGGTGCAGGCTCGGCCGATACGTTCCGCATCGACGACGCCGGCCAACTTGATCAGGCGCTGGCGCGCCTGGGTCATGTCGCCGAGGTCAGCGTCGAGGAGTTCATCGACGGCGAGGAGTTCACGTTCGACACCGTGTGCGGCGGTGGCCAGGTGCTCTACTGGAACATCTCGTGGTACCGCCCGCGCCCGCTGATCGCCCGCTCGCTCGAGTGGACGAGCCCGCAGACGATGGCGCTGCGCGATCCTGACGCCCCCCACCTCGCCGGCGGGCGCGCCATGGGCTTCGACGTGCTCAAGGCCATGAACTTCACCGACGGCTTCACGCACATGGAGTGGTATCTCAAGCCCGATGGCGAAGCCGTCTTCGGCGAGATCGCCGCGCGCCCGCCCGGCGCGTTCACCGTCGACGTGATGAACTACGCGTGCGACACGGACTTGTTCCGCGCCTGGGCCGAGGCGATCACCGTGGGGCGACTGTCGCAACCGATCGAGCGCCGCTACAACGCAGTCTCGATCTTCAAGCGCGCGCAGGGCCAGGGGCGCATCCAGCGCATCGAGGGCCTGGGCCCGCTGCTCGCGGAGTTCGGCCCCGCGATCTGCGCGGTCGACCTGCTGCCCATCGGCGCGCCGCGCCGCGACTGGCTGCAGACGCTCGTCTCGGACGGAATGATCATCCTGCGCCACCCCGACCTCGCGCGCTGTTGCGAGATGGCGGATCGCGTGGGGACGGATCTCCACATGGTCGCGGGGTGAACGCTCACCGCGGCGACACGCTCCGCGCCGTCGCCCTGTGCCTCGCCGCGGCACTCCTGTTCGGGGTGTCGACCCCGATTGCGAAGACGCTCCTGCGCACGACGGATCCGCTCACGCTCGCCGGCCTTCTCTACCTGGGCGGCGCAATCGCGGTCCTGCCGTGGAGCCTGCGCGGTGCCTCACGCACGCCCACGCGAACACCGCGCGAGATTCTGCTGCTCGCCGGCGCCGTCGTGTTCGGCGGCATCCTGGGGCCGGTCCTCCTCCTGCTCGGCCTGCGCTCGGCCGCGGCCGGTTCGGTGGCGCTGTGGCTCAACCTCGAGACGGTGGCGACTGCGCTTCTCGCGTGGGCGCTCTTCCGCGAGCACATCGGAACGCGCCTGATCGCGGCGATCGCCCTGATGCTCACGGGCGGGCTCGTCCTCGCTCTGCCGTTCGATGGTGGCAACCTGCGGGCTGCACTGCTCGTGACCGCGGCGTGCGTCTGCTGGGGGCTCGACAACAACTGCACGGCGCTCATCGCGGGTTACACGCCGGCGCAAACGACACTGATCAAGGGCTTCGCCGCCGGCACGATCAACCTGGGGCTCGGTCGGCTCATCGGGGAAGCCCACCCGGCTGCGCCGACCGTCGGCGGCGCGCTCCTGGTCGGCGGCATCGCGTACGGCATCTCCATCCTGCTCTATGTTCAGGGCGCGCAGATGCTGGGCGCGACGCGCTCGCAGTTCCTGTTTTCGACCGCCCCCTACTTCGGGCTGATTGCCGCGTGGACCGTGTTCGGCGAACCCGTCCTGCCGGCCCAGCTCGTCGCCGCAACCGTGATGGCGGTCGGCATCACGCTCCTGCTCACGGGCATCCACGCGCACCACCACGCGCACGAGCCCGTCGCGCACACGCACGAGCACCGACACGACGACGGGCATCACGACCACGCGCATCCGGGGCTCGCCGCGACCACGCGACACACGCATCCGCACGAACACCGGACGCTTGTCCACGCGCATCCGCATCCGCCGGATCTGCATCACCGGCATGGGCACGCAGGCTGAGGCGCGCGCTACTTCACCTGAATGGAATCGAGCAATGCCGCGACTCT
>JANOEH010000269.1:0-20805 GCA_031413115.1 Candidatus Eiseniibacteriota bacterium
CGCGCGGCCTGTCGCGCACGCGCTGGCGCGAGTTCATGCAGGATCGGTCGTATCCGCTGCTCAATCGCGCGATCCAGTCGACCTATCCCCCGGCTTCGACCTACAAGATCGTGACTTCGCTGGCCGGCCTGCAGGAGGGCGTGATCGAGCCGTCGACGCACATGCCGGTCAGTTGCTCCGGCGGCTATCGCTACGGCAGCCGCTGGTACAAGTGCTGGAATCACTCGGGCCACGGCTCGCTCGACCTGCCCGCCGCGCTCGCCTGGTCGTGCGACGTCTACTACTACCAGCTCGGGCTGCGGCTGGGCGTCGACCGGCTCGCTACCTGGGCGCAGAAGCTCGGCCTGGGCCAGAAGACCGGGATCGACCTGCCGCAGGAGCGCTCGGGGCTGGTGCCCACCACCAAGTGGTACGACCGCCGGCGCGGAGTGGGCAAGTGGTCGAACGGCGTCATGCTCAACATCGCGATCGGCCAGGGCGAGAACCTGTACACGCCACTGCAAATCGCGCAGATCGGCGAGACGATCGCGACCGAGGGCGCCCTGCGCACGCCGCACATGGTGCAGGAGATCCTCGATCCGATAACGGGCCACGGCAAGGCGGTCGAACCCGCGCCGCGCCAGGCGCTGACGCTGTCGGCCGAGACCTGGGCCGCACTGTCGAACGCCATGGAGCGCACGGTCAGCTCGGGCACGGGGGGCCGCGCCCAGGTGCCGGGCGTGCGGGTCGCCGGAAAGACAGGAACCGGCCAGAATCCGCACGGCGACGATCACGCGGTGTTCGTCTGTTACGCTCCGGTCGAGAAGCCGACCATCGTGATCGCCGTGCTGGTGGAGAACGGCGGACACGGCGGCTCGGTCGCCGCCCCGATCGCGCAGAAGGCGCTCCTGGCGTGGCTCGCTCCCGATTTGCGCCTGGCGCAGCAGCGCGAGACGGCGCGGCACGACTCGCTCGCCGCAGTGCGCGGCATCGTCGCCGTGGCGCCCGCGCCGGCCGATTCCATGTTGCTGGGAGACTGACGTGGCCCTTCCCCTCGCCGATCGACGCGGCGCCCGACAGATCGACTGGATCCTCATTTTCGCCGTGCTCGGCCTGGTGACGATCGGGCTCCTGCTCGTCTTCAGCGCCACCTCGCACCCCGGCTCGGCGCACGAGGGGTTCCACTGGCGCCAGCTCACGTGGTTCGGGATCGGCGCCGTCTGCGCGTATGCCGTCGCGGCCGTGCACTATCGCAACTACGACACCCTGGCGTGGGTGGCGTACGCGATCTCGATCGTGCTGCTCGTGCTCGTGTTCTTCGTCGGCGTCGAGGTCTATGGCGCGAAGCGCTGGTTGCGGATCGGGGGCTTCCAGTTCCAGCCGTCGGAGATCGCGAAGCTGGCGACGATCTTCGTGCTCGCCCGACATCTCGACCAGAAGCGGCTGGACCTGGCGCGTGCGAGGAACTGGATCGCCCCGTTCTTCATCGTCATCGTGCCCATGATCCTGGTGCTCAAGGAGCCCGACCTCGCGACGTCGCTGTCGTTCTTCGTCTTCGCCGTGTCGATGATGTTCTGGGCGGGCATGCCCCTGTCGACGCTGTTGCTCGCGCTCTCCCCAGTGATCTCGGTCGCCTCGTTCTTCCTCACCCGCAGCGAGTGGCCGTTCGTCCTGGTGTTTCTCGCGCTCCTCGCCTGGACCCGTCCGCGCATGCCGGTCCTCGTCACGCTGGTGCTCGTCAACCTCGCGGTCGGGGTCGCGCTGCCGCACATCTGGAACGGTCTCGAGCCGTACCAGCGCGGCCGCATCGAGACCTTTCTCAACCCGGGGGCCGACCCCACGGGGGCGGGCTACCAGGTGATCCAGTCGCAGATCGCCATCGGCTCGGGCGGGCCGACCGGCGTGGGCTATCTCGAGGGCACACAGAAGGGCCTGTCCTTCCTCCCGATGAAGCACACCGACTTCATCTTCTCGGTGCTGGGCGAGGAGATGGGCTTCTGGGGCACGAGCCTCGTGCTCCTGCTGTTCGCCATCGTCTGCTTCCGCGGCCTGCGGATCGCCGCCTCGGCCCGCAACGCCTTCGCCAGCCTGGTGGCGATCGGGGTCGTGTCCGTGTTCTTCTATCACGTGCTGGTCAACGTGCTCATGACCCTCGGCTGGGCCCCCGTGGCGGGGGTGCCGCTGCCGCTCCTGTCGTACGGCGGCACGTCGCTGGTCATGAACTGCCTGCAGATCGGGCTCCTGCTCAACGTCGGCGTCCATCGCCACGAGTACTAGGCTCCGCCTGGACTGAGAGGTCGTGTGTTTCCGGAACTGTTCTCGTTCGGCCCGTTTCACCTGCGCACGTTCGGCGTGCTGCTCGCCGCCGCCTTCCTGATCGGCACGTGGATCGCCCTTGGCGAGGCCCGCCGACGGGGCATCGACGAGACGAAGCTGGTGAACATGGTGCTCGTCATCCTCGTCTCCTCGATCGTGGGCGCGCGCGCGTTCTACGTGTTCACCCACCCGGCCGAGCTGCGCGGCGATCCGTTGTCGTTCCTGCGCATCTGGGAGGGCGGCCTCACGCTGATCGGCGGCTTCGTCGCCGGGACCGTCGCGGGCTTCGCCTACATGCGCAAGGCCGGCCTGCCGCTGGGCGCCACCGCCGACACGGTCACGCCCTCGGTCGCGCTGGGCGTGGCGATCGCGCGCGTCGGCTGTTTCCTCAACGGCTGTTGCTTCGGCCTGCCCGGGAGCCAGCCGTGGTGTGTGCACTTTCCGCCGGGCGCGCCGGCGTCGATCCTGTTCCCCGGGTTTCCCGTCCATCCGTCGCAGCTCTACAACGCGGCGGCGTTCTTCGGGCTGTTCCTGCTCACGCTGTGGTTGCGGCCGCGGCTCAAGGGCGACGGGCAGCTGTGGTGGGCGTTCGTGATCCTCTTCGCGCTGGTGCGCATCCCAATCGATGCCACCCGCTACTACGAGTCCTCGGCTTACGTGACGAAGATCTTCGGGCGCTTCGTGACCGACAGCGAGCTGATCGGGCTCGCGCTCGTCGTGATCGGTGTCGTGTTGTTCGTGCGCGCCGGACGCCGGGGCTCCGCGCGCGACGCGGCATGACCCAGCGCTTCGCCGTGCTCGGCGTGCCGATCGCCCATTCGCTGTCGCCGCGCCTGCACATGGCGGCCTTCACGGCGACCGGACGCGACGCGGCGTACGAGGCGATCGAGGTCGACGCCGTCGGGTTCACCGCCGCGCTCGCGCGCCTGCGCGCCGCTGGCTACGCGGGCGTCAATCTGACCGCGCCCCTGAAGCCGCTCGGCCTCGCTGCCGCCGACGAGGCGACAGGCGCGGCGCGCGAGGCCGGCGCCGCGAACACGCTCGCCTTTCGCGATGGCCGCGTGCACGCCGACAACACCGACGGCGCGGGCTTCATCCGCTTTCTCGATCGCGCCGGTGTCGCCGTCTCCGGACAGGCGGTCGCGTTCCTCGGCGGCGGGGGGGCAGTGCGCGGGCTCGTCCCGGCCCTGCTCGCGGGCGGCGCGGGGCCGATCACGCTCGTCGTGCGTCGACCGCTCGAGGTTGCGGCGAGCTTCGCGCCCTTCGCCGCGCGCGGTGTGCGCGTCGTGGCGCTCGACGAGTCCGCGGGCGCTCCGGCGGTGGGGGAGGCCTCGCTGGTCGTCCAGGGAACGCCGCTCGGGCTGCGCGGCGGCGATCCCCTGCCCTGTCCGGCAGACTGGCCGGGCCCACGGGCGGTCGCCGTCGATCTCCTGTATCATCCGGCCGTGACCCCGTGGCTGGCCGCATTGCGGACCCGGGGCGTGCGCGCCGCGAACGGCCTGGGGCTGCTCGTCGAGCAGGCCCTGCTGGCGCAGCGCTTCTGGTTCGGTCAAGAGCCCCCGCGGTCCGCCCTCGAAGAGGCAGTCCGATGGAGCGACCCGTTCGCCTTCTCGTCCGCATCGTCGGGGGAGGCACCCGGGCCCTGATCGAGGCGGCGCTGCCGGTCGCCTGTGCAGCCTGCGGCGCGCGACTCCTGGTCGTGGACGACCTGCCGCTGTGCGCGGCGTGCGCGGCCACAGCCGTCGAGGCGGGACCGGCCTTCTGCCTCGTCTGTGCACGCGAGCGGCGAGATCCCCGCGGCTGTCGCCGCGCCGGTCATCCGCGATTGCGCGCCGGCTTCACCTGGAACGAGCCGCTGCGTGCGCTCGTCCACGCGTTCAAGTTTTCCGGTGCGGTCGAACTGGCTGCGCCGCTGGTCGACTCGGCGCTCGACACCGCCGGTTTCGCCGCCGTGGCGCGACCCGACGCGATCGTGCCCGTGCCGCTGCACCGCGTGCGGCGTCGCGAGCGCGGTTACGATCAAGCTGAGGCGCTGGCCCGCGCGTTTGCCGAGCGCACCGGCGCGCCGCTCGTGCGTGGACTCGAGCGCACGCGCGCGACGCGCCAGCAGGCGAAGCTCGATGCGGCGGGGCGCCGCACGAATGTCACCGGCGCATTCCGTGCGCTGCCCGCGGCAGCGGCGCTGACCGGAGGCCGCGTGGCGGTGGTCGACGACGTGGTGACCACCGGTGCGACCATGCTCGCCGCGATCACCGCGTTACGCGATGCCGGGGCGTCTTCGGTCGAGGCGTGGTGCCTGGCCTACGAACCGCTGGAGTGAGGGGAGCCGTCCATGACCCACCTGCACATCGCCGACGGCGTCCTGCCCGTGTACCTGTGGGCGGCGGGCCTCCTGATCATGGCCGGGCTGGTTGCGATCGTTTCGTACCGGCATCGCAACGACCGCGCCGATCGGCTCACGCTGCTCGGCTCTCTGGCTGCGCTCATGCTCGCGGCGATGGCCGTGCCGCTGGGGCCGATCGGGCACCTGAGCTTCGCGCCGGTCGTCGGCATCCTGCTGGGGCCGGGCCTGGGTTTCCTCGCAGCCGTCGTCGTCAACGCGATCCTCGCGCTGCTCGGGCACGGCGGAATCACCGTGCTGGGGCTCAATGCGCTGGTCCTCGGCGCGACGACGATGGCGGCACAGCCGCTCTATCGCCTGGCGCGGGGGCGCTTCATCCCCGGTACGGCCGCCGCGATCGCCTCGGTGATCGCCGGCGTCGCCAGCGTGCTCGCGCTGTGGGTCGTCCTCGCGCTTGCGGGGGGCGGGCCCGCAGTCGAGCATGTCGCGCACGTCGAACCGACCGGGCACCTCGAGGGACTGTCCGCGACGTCGCGCTTCGTCGCGTTCGCCTCGCCGTTCTGGGCGCTGGGCCTCGCTGTCGAGGCGATCGTCTCGGCGAGCGTGATCGGCTTCCTTGCCCGCGCGAGGCCGGAGTTGTTGCCATGAGTTCGGACGTCGCGCTCGTCGACACGTGGGCAGCCTCCGGCCGTTCGCCCTGGCACCGTGCTTCGGCGCTGTCGAAGATGGCTTTCGTGGCCTGCGTGTTGTTCGCCGTCGTGACGGTGCACGACCCCTCGTTGCTGGCCGGTCTCGCCACGGTTCTGTTGGTGTGCCTGGCGACGGCGCGCATCCCGGTGGGGCCGGCGCTCCTGCTCGCCCTGTACCCGCTGGTGTTCTCCAGCCTGTACGTGCTTTCGCGCTGGGACGGCACGTGGGAAACGCCGACCGTACTGCTGCTGCGCTCGCTCACGGGCGGCCTCGCCGCGGTGCTGCTGGTCTCGACGACGCCGTATCCCGACCTGTTTGCCCCCATCGCGCGTGTCACGCCGCGCCTGCTGGGGGACGGCCTGTTCCTCACCTACCGTGCATTCTTCGGACTTCTGCACCGCGCCGAGCGAACCTGGACCGCATTGCGCCTGCGCGGCGGGCTCGCGGGGAACGGCCTGCCGCGCGACCTGCGCCATGTCGGCGACGGGCTGGGGCAACTGGTGCTGCATTCGTACGACCGGAGCCAGCGCCTCTACGCGGTGATGCAGATCCGCGGACACTCGGGGCGCGTGTGCGGCTGCCGCCACTGGGCGCACTTCACGCCCATCGACCTGTTGCCGCTGGCGCTGGGGATCATCGTCGTCCTGTGCGCGATCGCGCGGGGAGAAACATCGTGAGCGAGCCCCGCACCAACGCGCCCGACGAGACGGCGGTCTACGTCTCGTGTGTTCGCCACGTCTATGCCGACCGCACGCAGGTCCACCTGTGCGGCCTCGATTTCGTGGTCAAGAAGGGCGAGCGCGTCGCAATCCTCGGCCCCAACGGTTGTGGCAAGTCGACGCTGCTGTACCACATCCTCGGCCTGCTCGCGCCGCACGAGGGCGAGGTCACGGTCTTCGGGGTCAACCCGGCCAAGGGCTTCAACAAGATCCGCGAGCGCGTCGGTGTCGTGCTGCAGAACGTGGACGAGCAGATTCTGGCACCCACGGTGTGGGACGACGTCTCGTTCTCGCCGCGCAACTACGGCTATGCCGCCGCCGAGGTCGACCGGATGGTCGACGCGGTGCTCGAGGAAGTGGGGATCAGGCACCTGCGCCACAAGATCTGCCACGGGCTTTCGGGCGGCGAGAAGCGGAAGGTCGCGCTGGCCGGCGCGCTGGTGCTCAAACCCGAGCTCCTGATCATGGATGAGCCCTTCGAAGGCCTCGATCCGCGATCGAAGAGCGACCTGTCCGCCCTGCTCGAGCGCCTGCACGCCCAGGGGATGACGATGATCACCGCGACGCACGACGTGCACGTCGTCGGTGACCTGGCCGACGTCGTCTACGTGCTCGTCACCGGCGGCGAGATCATCGCCCGCGGCGCCCCCGAGGAGATCTTCGCCGACACGGCGCGCCTCAAGGCCTCGAACGTCGAGCCACCGCAGATCGTCGAACTGTTCCAGCGCCTCGAGGACGAGGGGTTCGCGCTTGGTCGCCCGCTCTCGGTCGAGGATGCCCTGGAGCGGCTCAAGGCCGCGTTCGCCGCGTTCGCCGCGCGCGGCCGCACCTCGGCCTGAGCCCCGGGAGCCCGCCCGCCGTGGACCTCTTCGGTTCCGACGACCTGCGTCCCCCGCTCGCCGAGCGCATGCGCCCGCGCTCGCTCGACGAGTTCGTCGGCCAGGCGCAGGTGTTGGCCGCGGGGCGCCCGCTGCGGGAGGCGATCGAGCGCGGCGCTCCCGGCTCGCTCGTGTTCTGGGGCCCTCCCGGCGTCGGCAAGACCACGCTCGCGCGCCTGATCGCCCGCCATGCGAAGCACGAGTTCGTCGCCTTCAGCGGCGTCGCCGACGGCATCCCGCGCCTGCGCGAGATCACCGCCGAGGCCGAGACGCGGCGCAAGGCCGGCCGCGGGACGATCTTGTTCGTCGACGAGATCCACCGGCTCAACCGGGCGCAGCAGGACGCGTTCCTGCCGCACGTCGAGCGCGGCACGGTCACGCTGGTGGGCGCGACGACCGAGAACCCGTCGTTCGAGGTCGTCGGCGCGCTGCTCTCCCGCCTTCGCGTGTTCGTGCTCGAGCCGCTGTCGGAAGAGGATCTGTGCGCCCTCATGACACGCGCCGTGGCGGACGTAGAGCGTGGGCTGGGCGCACGACATCTCACGCTCGACGACGACGCGCTGGCCCTTCTCGCGCGCGAGGCCGACGGCGATGCCCGACGTGCCCTCACCGTGCTCGAGGCGGCGGCTGAGGCCGTGCCCGCCGGGGGGCGCATCACGCGCGACGGGGCGAAGGACGCGCTGCAGCGGCGCTTCGCCCGCTACGACAAGGGCGGCGAGGAGCACTTCAACCACATCTCGGCGTATCACAAGGCGATGCGCGGCAGCGATCCCGACGGCGCGCTTTACTGGCTGGCTCGCATGATCGACGGCGGAGAGGATCCGCTGTACGTCGCGCGGCGCACGATCCGCTTCGCCGTCGAGGACGTGGGCCTGGCCGATCCGCAGGCGCTGGTCGTGGCACTTGCGGCGCGCGACGCCTATGCCATTCTCGGCAGCCCCGAGGGCGACCTGGCTCTCGCGGCGGCCGCGGTGTACCTGGCGACCGCGCCGAAGTCGACCGGCGTCTATCGCGCGTGGGGCGCCGCACTCGAGGCCGCCCGGGAGACTCCCGCCGAGCCGGTGCCGCTGCACATCCGCAACGCGCCGACCAACCTGATGAAGGACCTGGGCTACGGGAAGGACTATCGCTACGATCCGGACGAGGCGTCGGGCTTCGCGGCGGCGCAGGGGTACCTGCCCGATCGCCTGCGCGAGCGCCGCTTCTATGCGCCTCGTGGCGAGGGCGCCGAGGCCGACATCGCGGCACGTCTTGCCCGCTGGGTGGCGGCTCGAGCGGCCGCGCGGGGCGCGGCCGGAGATGGGTCGGCTTGACCGCCCGTGGCACGCGGCCTTACCCTTGATGCGGTGCGACGGCCGCGTCGTCGCCCACCGCAGGGATCCGGGTCGCCTCGACCCGGGGCCGGGCCTGTGCCCTCGCCGGCTCCAGTGATTCCTGCGGTTTCGTTTTCCGTGGTACGTTGCCGCCCGTGAGCGCGCCCGATCCCGCCCCGTCCCGCCGTCGCTTCGCGATCCCGCCCGTCATCGCACTCCTCCTGCGCCTGATCCTCGTCGTCGTGCTGCTCGCATGGATCGCGAGCCGGGTCGACTTCGCCGCTTTCGGGCGCACGCTCGCCGCGGCCGACCCGCGCTTCCTGGCGGCGGCCGCCGTTGCGGTCGTCGCGGGGCACGCGAGCGCGGCGCTGCGCTGGCATCGCCTGCTGCGCGCCGCGGGCGCGACCTGGCGCTTTGCGCGCACGACGGCCGTGTACGCGGCAGGCATCTTCCTCGGACTGTTCATCCCGACCGGCATCGGCGGCGACGTTTACCGGCTGGCGCGTGTGAGCGGCAGTGGCGCGGGGCTCGTCCGCGGCGGGGCGACGATCCTGCTCGAGCGCGCGGTCGGCCTGCTGGCGCTCCTGCTCGTGGGGACCGGATTCGTCTTCGCGCAACCGGGGACGCGGGCCTGGGGGGTGCCGCTGGTGGTGGGGGTGATCGCGGGGGTCGTCGGGTTGTTCGCGATTTCGATTCCCGGCGGGCCCGAGAGGCTGGCTGCGTTGCTTGCCCGCCTGCCCGGTCCGGGCCCACGCCTTGCGGCATGGGTGAATGAGGCGTTTCCGCGCGAGGTCATGGATCGACTGCGCGGCGCCCTGCCGGGCACGGTGCTCCTGTCGATGCTCAACCACGTGCTCCTGATCGCGACGGCGGTGTTGCTCGGGCGGGCGCTCGGGATCGCCGCCCCGTGGCCGGCGATCGCTGCCGCGGTGCCGCTCGTGATGCTCGCCGCGCAGGTCCCGATCACCCCCGGTGGGATCGGCGTGCGCGAGGCCTCGTTCGTCTGGTTCCTGGGACGGGTCGGCGTGGCCGAGGAGCCGGCGCTGGCGCTGGCGCTGGCGTGGGCTGCGATCCTTTACATGGTGGGATTGCTCGCGGCATTCGGGTTGTTGGGCGATCGCGGGCCGGCGCGGAGCGCCGCACCGGCCGCGTAGCACGAAGGGGGCGCCCCGTGCGGGACGCCCCCTCGTTCGTTGCACTGCGTTTGCGCTTCGCGCGCTATGGCGCGTCCGCGATCACCTTCGCGTCGGCGCCACGGTGGGTGATCCCTCCGAGATTCAGTTCCTTGATCTGCGGCTCGATCAGCGCGCGATCCCCCACGGCGATCACCTTCATCTGCTCCGGCTTGAGGAACTTCTTCGCCACGTCCTGCACTTCCGCGGCGCTGACGTTGGCGATGCGCGCCGGCAGTCCCGAGTAGTAGTCGGGCGACAGCTCGAACAGGTAGAGCTGGCCCACCGTGCCCACCGTGCTGTTCGTGGTCTCGAACAGCGCCGGCAGCGAGCGCGACACCGACTCCTTCGCCAGGTTCAGCTCGGTTTCTGTGATCGGGGCGTTCTGCATGCCCTTCACCTCGTTGAACATCTCGGCGATGGCGGGGCCCGTCACGTCCGAGCGCACCTGCGCGCCGATGATGAACGGTCCGGCGCCGCGGTTGTCCTGCTGGAACGAGAACGCGCCGTACGTGTACCCGTGCTTCTCGCGCAGGTTCATGTTGACGCGGCTGGCGAACAGGCCGCCCAGGATCTGGTTCATCACGTTGATGCGTTCGTAGTCGGGATCGTTGCGCGGGACGCCGAACTGCGCGACCGCGACCGCGGTCTGCGGCGCTCCCGACTTGTCGACGATCGCGACACGCTCGGCCATCGGCTTGCCGGGGGCGGGCCGCGGCGTCGGCGTGGCCGTGCCGCGCCACGAGCCGAACGACTTCGTCGCCAGGTCCTTCGCTTCGGCGGCCGTGAGGTCGCCGGCGAGCACCAGCGCTGCATTCTGCGGCGCATACGACGTGCGCCAGAACCCCACGAGGTCCTCCCGTGAGATCGCGGCCAGCGCTTCGTCCGTGCCCAGCGGCACGTGGCCGTAGGGGTGATCCGCGCCGTACATCGCCGGGTAGAGCACGCGGAACGCCGTCTGGAACGGATTGTCCTTCTGCTGCTGCAGCATCGTCCGGCGCTCGCTGCGCACGCGCTCGACGTCGGTCGTGGGGAACGACGGCTCGAGCACGATCTCCGAGGCGAGGGCGGCGACCGTGCCCGCCCGCTGCTTGAGCGAGCGCCACGAGACGAAGCTGCCGTCGACGGTCGATCCCGAGGAGAGGCTCGCGCCCATGGCCTCGAGTTCCGTCGCGATCTGGAGCGCGTCGCGCTTCGACGTGCCTTCGTCGAGCATCGCCGCGGTGTAGGCGGCCAGGCCGGGCTTGTCGAGCGGATCGGCCGCGCTGCCCGAGCGCACGACCAGCTGGCCGGCGACGACCGGCAGTTCGTGGCTCTCGACCAGGTAGACGGTCAGCCCGTTGTCGAGCTTCATCGTCTGCGCCTTGGGCAGCGCCGCGGTCGAGAGCGCCCCGGGCTTCGGCATGTCCTTGCGCCACGCCACCTTTGGCTCGATGGTCGACGGCTTCTTCTCGATGGCTGCCGGCGTCGGCGGGGCAGGCGGGATCTTCTTCTCGCCCGGAATCGCGTAGACCACGACGCGCGAGTTCTTCGTCAGCTGCTTCGCAGCGACGGCCTTGACGCCGTCGGCGGTGACCGCCGCGTAGCGCGCAAGGTCCTGGTTGAGCCAGCCCGGATCGCCGTGGAACTGGTTGTAGCGGTTCATGCGATCGGCGATGCCCGAGAAGCCGCCCTTCTCCTCGAGGCTGGTCACGATGTCGGAGTAGATCCCGGTCTTCGCGGCTTCGAGCTCGGCGTCGGTGGGGCCGCTCTGCGCCATGCGTTCGATTTCGGCGACGATCGCGGCCTCGACCTCCTCGGCGGTGTGGCCGGGCTTCGCGGTGCCGTTGATCTGGAAGACCGAGCCGAGCATCAGCGACTGCTGTGACGCGCTCACCGACTGCGCGATCTTCTTGTCGTAGACCAACGACTTGTACAGGCGGCTGGCCTTGCCGCCGCCCAGGATGCGCGACAGCATGTCGCAGTCGGCGTCGCCGGCGGTGTAGATCGGCGAGGTGATCCACGCCAGCGAGACGCGCGGCAGCTCGACCTGGTCGGTCACGGTGACGCGGCGCTCGGACGTGATCGGCGGTGTCACGGCGGTGATCTTCGGCACCGGCGCGCCGCGCTCGATCGGCCCGAAGTACTTCTCGACCAGCGCCTTGGTCTTCGCCACGTCGATGTCGCCGACGATCGCCAGGCTGGCGTTGTTCGGCGTGTAGTACTGCTTGAAGAACGCCCGCACGTCCTCGAGCTTCGCGTTCTGGATGTCGTCATGCGAACCGATCACCGACGCGTAGTACGGGTGGCCGACGGGGAAGAGCTGATGCCACAGCTCCTCCTCGACGAGGCCGTAGGGCGCGTTCTCGACGCTCTGGCGGCGCTCGTTGCGCACAACGTCCTGCTGGTTCGACAGCTTCGCCTGGTCGAGCGTCTCGAGCAGGAAGCCCATCCGGTCGGACTCGAGCCACAGCGCGAGCTCGAGCTGGTTCGACGGGAGGTCCTCCATGTAATTCGTCCGGTCGAAGTCGGTCGTGCCGTTGATCAGCGACGCGCCGGCCGCCTCGAGCAGCGCGAAGTGCTGGTCATCGCCGACCTGCGCCGAACCCTGGAACATCATGTGCTCGAACAGGTGGGCGAAGCCGGTGAGGCCCTTGGTCTCGTTGGCGGGGCCGACGTGATACCACAGGTTCACGGCAACGATGGGAACGCTGGGATCCTTGCGCAGGATGACGTCGAGTCCGTTTGGCAGCGTGTACTTCTCGTGGTCGAGCTGGATCATGGGGGGGGAACCCGCCTTGGGCGTCTGCGCCGCGGGGGCGCCGACGAGGAAGGCGACCGCAACGGCAGTCGCGACAAGGACCAGGCGACGCGTCCCTCGCGTTCCCGGTGTCCGTCGTGTAGTCGAAGGCATCATGCGTGATCTCCAGTGAAATGAGGGAACGGAACCGGCCACCGCGAGGACTCTAAGGGTCGGGGGCGTCCGCGCTTCGTCAGGTTCGCGTGAATGGCCCCGGGGGTGGATTCAAGGCTTGTGCATTCTTTCACGAAGTGCCCCCCCGGGTGCTGCTCCGCGAACGCAAGTTCGATGTTAACGTTGCATCGGGCAACGTCTTGTCCCCAGGGGCCCCGGGCCCCGGTGGGGGCTTGACGACCCGCAGCGGGGCTCGTAGAGTGCAAGCAACTTGACCGAATCGGTGGGGAATCCGCCTGCACGCTGCGAGGCGCGATCCCCGGAGGGAATGTGACCGAACCTGCCGACGCCGTACCGACCACGCTGGGCCTGCGCCTCGAAGTCGAGGCCGTGCTCGAGGAGATCCGTCCCGCCATCCAGATGGACGGTGGCGATGTCGAACTCGTCGATATCGAGCCGGGCGGCCGGGTGCTCGTCCGCCTGCTCGGCGCATGCACCGGCTGCGCCATGTCGCAGCTCACGCTCAAGCAGGGGATCGAGAATCTCCTCATGACGCGCATTGCCGGCGTGACCTCCGTCGACGCCGCGCTCGAGACCGCCTCGTGAGCGTCACCCGCGAGGCCGTCCTCGAGGCGCTGAAGGCCGTGCAGGATCCCGACCTGCGCCGCGACCTCGTCACCCTCGGCATGATCGAGGACGTGGCCGTCGACGGTGGGCGTGTCTCGTTCACCGTTGCGCTGACCACGCCGGCGTGTCCGGTGAAGGAGGACCTCGAGCGGCAGTGCAAGGAGGTCGTGGCGAAGCTGCCCGGCGTGACCGCGGTCGAGGTGACCATGACCTCGAAGGTGCGCGGCCGCGCCAACCCCTCCGCCGACAAGAAGCCGATCCCCGGTGTGGCCCACGTGGTCGCCGTCGGCTCGGGCAAGGGTGGCGTCGGCAAGTCGACCGTCGCCGTCAACCTGGCGGCCGCGCTGGCCCTCGACGGCGCGCGCGTCGGCCTGCTCGACGCCGACGTCTACGGCCCCAATCTTCCGCTCATGACCGGCATTCGCGAGACACCGCTGCAACGCGACGGCAAGATCCTGCCGCTCACCGCGCACGGCCTGTCGCTCATGTCGATGGGTTTCCTCGTCGAACCCGGCACGCCGGTGATCTGGCGCGGACCCATGCTGCACGGCGTGATCCAGAACTTCACCCGCGACGTGGCGTGGGGCGAGCTCGATTACCTGCTCGTCGACCTGCCGCCCGGAACCGGTGACGTCCAGCTGTCGCTCGTCCAGCAGGTGCCGCTGGCCGGCGCCGTCATCGTGTGCACGCCGCAGGCGGTGGCGCTCGAGGATGCCGTCAAGGCGATCGCGATGTTCGAGAAGCTGGACGTGCCCATCCTCGGCCTGATCGAGAACATGTCGTACTTCATCTGCCCCGGCTGCGACGCGCGGCACGAGATCTTCGCCCACGGCGGGGCGCAGGCGTACGCCGACGGGAAGGGCATCCCGTTCCTCGGCGAGATTCCGCTTCACCCGGGTGTGCGCGAGGGCGGCGATCGTGGCGCGCCCATCGTGCGTTCGGCGCCGAACTCGGCCGAGGCCGCAGCGTTCCGCGCCGCCGCCCGGCAGCTGGCCGCCCGACTCTCGATCCAGGCCGCGGGCGAGCCCGCGACCGTCAGCGCGACTTGATGTCCGGGGCTTCGGCCCCCCACTGGACGACCCGCGGAGGAAACGCGATGGACTCGGCAGACCAGGCCAACGGCAACAAGACCTTCGGCGATTCGATCGACGTCCGCACGCACGGGCTCGGCCCGGCGGGCAAGGACGGCGTGCGCAGCGCTCCCCGGGACCGCACGCGCCAGGTGAGCGTGGGCGGCGTCAAGGTGGGTGGCGGTGCACCGGTGGCCGTGCAGTCGATGACCACCACGATGACGTGGGACGTCGAGGCGACGCTGGCGCAGATCAGGAGCCTCGCCGAGGCGGGTTGCGAGATCGTGCGCGTCGCGGTGCCCGACGAGAAGTCGGCCGATGCGCTGCCGCAGATCGTCAAGGGATCGCCGCTGCCGGTCGTCGCCGACATCCACTTCACGTGGAAGCTGGGCCTCAAGGCGATCGCCGCGGGCGTGCACAAGGTGCGCATCAATCCCGGCAACATCGGCGGCGAGTCGCGCGTGCGCGAGATCGTCGCCGCGGCGAAGGATCGTGGCATCCCGATCCGTGTCGGCGCCAACGCCGGGTCGCTGCCCAGGGAGATCATCGCGAAGTACGGCGTACACGATCCCGAGGGCATCGTCGAGGCGGCGCTGATCCCGATCCGCATCCTCGAGGACGCGGGGTTCGAGGACATCGTCGTTTCGATGAAGGCCTCGGACGTGGGTCTCGCCGTCGCTTCGTACCGCCTGGCGTCGAAGCGCATTCCGTATCCGCTGCACATCGGCATCACCGAGGCGGGATCGACGCGGCGCGGCTCGATCAAGTCGGCGGTCGGGCTCGGCATGCTCCTCGAGGACGGCATCGGCGACACGATGCGCGTCTCGCTCACCGCCGATCCGGTCGAGGAGATCGAGACGGCGTTCATGATCCTCTCGGCGGTCGGCCTGCGCCAGCGTGGACCCGAGGTCATCTCGTGCCCGTCGTGCGGTCGCTGCGACATCGACCTGATCGACCTCGCCACCGCGGTCGAGCAGCGCGTCGCCGCGCTCAATACGAAGATTCCACTCAAGGTCGCGGTCATGGGTTGCGAGGTGAATGGTCCCGGCGAGGCGCGCGACGCCGACGTCGGCATCGCCGGCGGGCTGCACGAGGGCCTCATCTTCAAGAAGGGCGAGATCCTCCGCAAGGTGAAGGAGGCCACGATCGTCGACGACCTGATGGTCGAGGTCGAGAAGGTCCTGCGCGAGAAGGAAGCGCAGATCAGGGAGGCCGGCGCGGAAGCGCCGGAAGCGCGATGAGAATCTCCAGTCGGGGTCAGTACGGCATCCGGGCCCTCGTCGTGCTGGCGGGGCGTCACGGGCGGGGACCGACGCAGGTGCGCGAGATCGCGCGCGTCGAGGACCTGTCGGCGAAGTACCTGGAACAGCTCCTCGGCCGCCTGCGCACCGGCGGTCTGGTGCGGAGCGTGCGCGGGGCCCGCGGCGGCTACGTGCTGGCGCGCGATCCCGTGGCGATCACGGTGCGCGAGGTCCTGCTCCTGCTCGAGGGCTCGCTCGCGCCGGTCGGTTGTGTCGACGAGGGCGGCACGTGCGGCGATGCCGCGGGGAACGCCTGCGTGGCGCACCCGCTCTGGCGTGGACTGCATGCGACGGTTCTCGGTTACCTGGATTCGTTCACGCTTGCGGACCTGGTTCCGGTCGCGGCGCCCGTGGAGGCGGCTCGTGCGGCCGTCCCGGCGCCGGCCGCGGATGAACTCGTGACCGCAGCGACGAGGGGATGATCATGCTCGAACACGAGGGGTTCCGTCTCAAGGTCGGCCTGGCCGAGATGCTCAAGGGTGGCGTCATCATGGACGTCACCAACGTGGACCAGGCGAAGATCGCCGCCGAGGCCGGCGCCGTCGCCGTCATGGCGCTGGAGCGCATTCCGTCGGACATCCGCGCCCAGGGGGGCGTGGCGCGCATGTCGCATCCGCGGATGATCGCCGAGATCCAGGCCGCGGTGACCATCCCGGTCATGGCCAAGTGTCGCATCGGGCACTTCGCCGAGGCGCGCGTGCTCGAGGCGATGGGCGTCGACTTCATCGACGAATCCGAGGTGCTCACGCCGGCCGACGAGGAGAACCACGTCGCCAAGCACGACTTCAAGATTCCGTTCGTCTGCGGCTGCCGCAACCTGGGCGAGGCGCTGCGCCGGATCGGCGAGGGCGCCGCGATGATCCGCACCAAGGGCGAGGCGGGCACCGGCGACGTGGTCGAGGCCGTGCGCCACATGCGCACGGTGACGCGCGAGATGCGCATGCTGACGACGCTGCGCGGCGACGAGCTGATGGCCGAGGCCAAGCGCCTGCAGGCCCCGTTCGAGCTGGTCGCCGAGGTGGCGCGCACCGGGAAGCTGCCGGTGCCGAACTTCGCCGCCGGCGGCATCGCCACTCCGGCCGATGCCGCGCTCATGATGCAGCTCGGCGCCGAGACGGTGTTCGTGGGCTCGGGGATCTTCAAGGTGGACCTGCCGGACCTCGCCGGCGACGACTCGGTCAAGCGTGCAGCCGCATACCAGCGCGCGCTCGACATCTCGCGCAAGCGGGCCCATGCGATCGTGCGCGCCGTCGCACACCACGACGATCCGATCGTCGTGCTCGCGGCGATGAAGGAGCTCGACGACAAGCACGGCGCAATGCGCGGCATTGCCGCCAGCTCGATCGAGTCCGGCGACCTGCTCGCGCCGCGCGGGTGGTGAGCCGCGTGGATCCCGTCCGGCCGATCGGCGTCTTCGCGTTGCAGGGGGACTTCGTGCGCCATGCCGAGGCGTGGCGAAAGCTCGGCGTGCCCGTCCGCGAAGTGCGCCGCGCGGCCGACCTCGAGGGGCTTGCGGCACTCTCCTTGCCCGGTGGTGAATCCACCACGATGCTGCGCCTGCTCGCGGTGACCGGCCTGCGCGACGCGTTCGGCGCGGCGCTGGCCCGGTTGCCCGTGTTCGCCACCTGTGCCGGCGCGATCCTGGTCGGCAAGGATGCCGAGCGGCTGCCGGCGCCGCCGTTCGGCCTGCTCGACGCGGGGATCGCGCGCAACGCCTACGGGACGCAGCTCGACTCCTTCGAGGCCGTGCTCGATGCGCCCGTGCTCGGTGAGGGAGCGACGTTTCGTGGCGTGTTCATCCGCGCCCCGCGGTTCCTGCGACTCGGGCCGGGCGTCGAGACGATCGCCCGCCACGGTGCAGAGGCCGTCGCCGTGCGGCAGGGAGTGATCGCCGCGTTCGCGTTCCATCCCGAGCTGACCGACGACCTGCGCTTCCACACGTGGTTCCTCGACACGATCGTGGCGACGCATCCGGCGGACGCGGCGACAGCAGCTCCGCCATCCGCGCCGGCGTCGACGCGTCCGGTGGTGGCATGAGCGCGCCCGACTTCTCGGCTTTCGACACGCTGGTCGCCACGAAGCAGAACTTCGTGCTGACCACGCACGTCAACCCCGATGGGGACGGCCTGGGTTCCGAGGTCGCGCTTGCGCTGTGGCTCAAGGCGCTCGGCAAGAACGCGACGATCCTCAACGACGGACGGATGCCCGAGAACTTCGAGTACCTGGCGGAGCACGTCGCGGTCGAGACGTTCACGTCCGAACGCGCCGAGGAGGTCTTTGCCGTCGCCGACGCGCTGGTCGTGCTCGACATGCAGAACGAGGAGCGGCTGGGCCGCCTGCGCCCCTACGCCGCGCGCCCCGGGCTCACGGTCGCGATCCTCGATCACCACGTCGGGGCGCCCGCGTTCGGGACCGTGCATGTCGTGTTGCCCGAGAAGGCCGCGACGGGCGAGCTGGTCTACGACCTGATCCGCCGCACCCCCGGCGCGCTGACCCGGCCGATGGCCGATGCGCTGTACACCGCGCTGGTCACCGACACCGGGTCGTTCCGCCACTCCAACACCGATCCCGACGTGCACTCGATGGCGGCCGCGCTGCTGGCGCTCGGCGTCGAGTCGGCGGTCATCCAGTCTTGGATCCATCGGCACAAGCACATGAATCGCCTGCGCTTCGTCGGCCACCTGCTGACCAACCTCAAGACCAGCGACGATGGTTCGGTCGCGTGGTTTGAGGTCACGCCCGAGCTGTTCGCCCGGTACGACGTCGACGGCACCGATACCGAGGGCCTGGTCGACTTCCCGCGCACCGTGCCCGGCGTCGAGGCGGTCATGCTGCTGACCGATCTGGGTGACGGTCGCGTGAAGGCGAGCCTGCGCTCGTCGGGACGCGTCGACGTGCACGGGGTGGCGAAGACGTTCGGCGGTGGGGGACATCGCTTCGCCGCGGGCGCCACGCTCGAGGGACCACTCGAGGCTGCGAGCGTGCGCCTGCGGGCCACCCTGGCCGAGGCCGTGGCCGGGCTCGATCCGACGGTGCGCGCCTATGCGCCCGCGCCGGGCACGGCGGGGGCCGCGCGCTAGGTGAAGATCGTTGCCGAGGGACTCGGCGTTCGGCTGTCGGGACGCGTGGTGTTCGCGGACGTCGCGTTCACGTGGAACGGGCCCGGCCTGTTCACTGTGACCGGGCGCAACGGCGCGGGGAAGACGACGCTGCTCAAGGTGATCGCGGCGCTCCTGAGGCCCGGGCGCGGGGCGGTGCGCTGGGAACTCGACGGCGTCGGCGCGCTCACGCCGGCCGCTGCGCGCCGCCGCCTCGGCTTCGCCGGGCCTGAGCTCGGCCTGTGGGAGGAGTTGAGCGCGCTCGAGAACCTGGCGTTTGGCGCGCGCGCGCGCGGGCTCGCCTGGAGCGACGCCCACGGGAGTGCGTGGCTCGACCGCCTGGGCCTCGGGGACCGCGGCGGAGAGCGCCTCGCGACGTACTCGTCGGGCATGAAGCAGCGCGTGAAGCTCGCCTTCGCGATGCTCGGCGAGCCGGCGCTGGTGCTGCTCGACGAACCGGGCTCGAACCTCGACGACGAGGGTCGCGTCGCCGTCGCGATGCTGGTGCGCGAGGTGGCCCGGCGCGCACTTGTCGTCGTCGCCACGAACGACCCCGCGGAGGCCGCGTGGGGCACGAACGGGATCGCGCTGTGACTCCGGGATCGGTCGCGGGCGGGAGCAATGGCGGCAGCCTTCTGGGCACGGCCTGGGCCGTGTTCGCCAAGGACGTGACGACCGAGCTGCGTTCGCGCTACGCGGTCGCCGCGACCGCCACGTTCGCGCTGGCCGCACTCGCCGTGGTGAGCTTCGCGGTCGGGCCGTTCGGGGGACGCGCGGAGTTGCTGGCCGCATTCCTGTGGACGGTGATCCTGTTCGCCGCCGCGGCCGGGCTGGCGCAGGCGTTCGTCCGCGAGGCCGAGCGGCGCACCTGGCTCACGCTTCGGCTGGTCGCCGCGCCGGGCGCGATCCTGCTCGGCAAGTGGGGCGTGAACCTCGCGGTGCTGGCTTCGATCGAAGTGCTGGTCGTGCCGGCGTTCCTGGTGCTGTTCGGCGTCGAGTTCCGCTCGCTGCCCGCGTTCCTCGCGATCCTCGTGCTCGCGAACCTGGGCCTGTCGGCGGCGCTCACGCTGGTTTCGGCGCTGCTCGCCCAGGCGCGGGCGCACGGCGCGCTGGTCTCGGCGCTGGCGTTCCCGCTCGTCGTGCCGGTGCTGATGGCGGCGATCGTCGGCACGCGGCGCGCGTTCACCGAGCCGGGCGCGTGGCCGCCCGAGTGGCGCGTGCTCGCGGCGTACGCGGGCGTGGTGGTCGGAATCGGAGTCCTGCTCGCCGAGCACGTGCTCGACGACTGAGTTCCGGGCTCTAGGGAGGGATGCGCATCGTGTGGTGGCGCTGGGGGCTGTTCCTCTGGATGGCGGTCGTGACGGTGGCGGCGTTCCTCTACGCGCCGCTGGCGAAGAAGCTCTACGAGCAGACCCGCATCATCTACTGGCACATCCCGGTCGCGTGGGTGACGCTCGTCGCCTTCCTGGTCGTTGGCTGGCAGTCGTGGCGCTACCTCGTCACGCGTGACCTGGTCGCCGATGCGCGGGCCGCGGTGGCGATGGAGCTGGGCCTCCTGTTCTGCGTGCTGGCCACCGTGTCGGGTGCGATCTTCTCGAAGGGGATGTGGGGCTCGTACTGGAACTGGGACCCGCGCCAGACCAGCATCTTCTTCCTCCTGCTCGTCTATGCCGCCGCGCTGACCCTGCGCGCCGCGGTCGAGGACCCCGCCCGGCGGGCGCGCCTGTCGGCGGTGTACGGGCTTTTTGCGGCGGCCGTCACCCCGCTGTTGCTCTTTGTCGTGCCGCGGCTGTTCTTCACCCTGCACCCGGACCCGATCGTGAACTCGGCGGGCAAGCTCGAGATGCATCCCCGCATGTTCCAGGTGTTCCTCGCTTCCCTGGTCGGCTTTACGGGGATCTTCTTCTGGGTCTATGCTCTGGACGTGAGGCTCCGGCTCCACCAATTGGCCCGTGAGGGCGCATGGACCGGATCCGGAAAGGATCGTGCGGCATGAACGAGGTTCTGGGCAGGACGATCGGCGATCGCATCGTCGCCGACTACGTCGTGATGGTCGTCGCCCTCGTGGTCTGGGGCGCCATCTTTCTCTACCTGATGCGATTGGACCGCAAGGTCCGGGAGCTCGACAAGCGATGAAGCCCAAACTGATCTTCGGTCTTCTCCTCGTCGCCGCGTCGATCGCCTTCGGCGTGACCTCGTTCCAGAAGTCCCTCACTCCCTACGTTCCGTTCGCCGAGGCCCGCCGCTCGGGCACGTCGTCGCAGGTCAACGGCACCCTCTCGGATCCCTCGAAGGTGAAGTACGACGTGGACAAGGCCGAACTGGTGTTTGCCCTCCAGGACGAGAAGCACGAGGTGATGGAGGTCGTCTACAAGGGCGTCAAGCCGGCGAACTTCGAGCAGGCGACG
>JANOEH010000270.1:0-28785 GCA_031413115.1 Candidatus Eiseniibacteriota bacterium
GACGGGGCCGCCGCGCGGGTCGTGCCCGCGGCGTTCGAGCTGGCGCGCCGCGCGCTCGGCCCGGCCCCGGGCGTCGAGATGGCGCGCCCCGACGACGTCGTGCCGTGGCTCGCCGAGTGGCGCGAGGCCCGGCGCGAGCACTTCATCGCGTTCGATCTCAATGCGCGCCACCAGCTCCTGCGCCGGCGCCTGGTCAGCATCGGCAGCCTGTCGGCGTCGATCGTCCACCCGCGCGAGGTGTTCCAGCCCGCGGTCGCCGGCAGCGCGGCCGGCGTGATCGTCGCCCACAACCACCCGAGCGGCGACCCCGAGCCGAGCCCCGAGGACCTGGCGGTGACGCGCCGCCTGCGCGAGGCGGGCGAACTGCTCGGCATCGAGCTGGTCGACCACGTCGTCGTCGCCGGGCGGGGACACGTCTCGCTCAAGGCCCGGGGTTGCCTGTAGGGCGACCCCGGCGTTGACAGGGGAGCGATCCGCCCCGATCATGCCGGTTCGGAGACCCTGATGACGCCGACGCCAAGCATGTGCCACCACTGCGGTTCACCGGTCGAGGACAGCCCGTATCGGGTCGTCCTCCAGGGGCTGTTCGACGACCACTCGCTGCCCCTGTGCCGCGCCTGCCAGAGCCTGCGCCAGGGCGGCCAGCTCCCGGTCGACCTGCTCGTCCAGCAGTGGACGTATGCGCGGTCCGGGCCGCGCTCGGGGCACTCCGGCGAGACCGACGAGGTCGTCGTTCGCCTCGAGTGCCTGGGCTGCGGCGATCCGCTCGCCCCGCTCGACCGCCCGGCCGCCGCGGGCGGCGAGGCGATCCCCGACGCGCGGCGCCTGCCGGACGGCTCGCTCACGACCGAGTGCGCGGCCTGCCAGCGGACCAACCGGCTCCAGCGCCGCGGCCAGCAGATGGTCGCGATCCGGTTGTGGTGAGCGCCCCGAACTAGTTCTCTTCGCCGACCTCGAGCTTGAGCCGCGGCAGGCGCCGCGCCGCGAGCGCCCCGTCCAGCCCCTCGCTCCACCAGGCCCGCGCCAGCGGCACGCGCTCGGCCGGCCCCGCCGCTTCGAGCGCGCGCAGCCGCTGGAATGCGGGCACGCCGGCGTTCTGGCACATCGTGTGGATCGCGGTCTCGCGCGTCACCGCGTTCCCGGCGGCGGCCATCGGCCCGCCCGACTGCTGGCTCAACTGGAGCGCGTAGTCGTAGGTGAGGAGCAGGCGGCGGATCGACTCGTCGAGCTCGGGGTCGTCGCCGGGCAGCGCCTCGTCGGGCACGGTGCGGGCGCGCGCGGTGCGGTAGGGGTGGGCGGCGAACTCCTCCTCGAGCCGCGTCCGCTCGAGGCCGAGGAGCAGGATATCGAAGCGGCCGTCGTCGCGCGGGTGGACCTGGATCATGCGCCCCACGGTGGCCAGCGGGTGGAACGGCGGGGCGCCCTCGTAGTCCTTCTCCCAGCCGGGCAGGAGCGTCGCGACGGCGATCAGGCTCTCGCCGTCGAGCGCCGCCTCGACCATCGCGCGGTAGCGCGGCTCGAAGACGTGGAGCGGCAGGAGCGCGTCGGGAAAGAACACGAGGTCGGGCAGCGGGAACACGGGCACGACGCCGGAGAAGCCCGAAGCGGCGGAGCGGTCGGACATGGCCGCGATTCTAGCCGAGCCCGAGCTCGGCGACCACTGCCGGGTCGGACTCGACGGCACGCCTGCCCGCCCGCGCCGCAGCGGCCTCGGCGCCGCCGATCCGGGACAGGGCCCACGCCGCGGCCCCGCGGACCAGGGGATCGGGATCGCCCAGGACTGCAACCAGCGCGGGCACGCTCGAGCGCTCGGCGCGGTTTCCCAGTGCGATGCACACGTTGCGCACGAAGCCGCCGCGCCCGGCGCGCAGGATCGCGCTGCCCTCGAACGTGCGGGCGAACGCCGCCGCGTCGAGCGTGAGCCAGGCCGTGAGCGGAGTGGTCAGGAGGCCGGGCCGCGCGCGCACCTCGTCGCTGCGTGCGGCCTGGGCGAAGCGATTCCACGGGCAGGCGTCGAGGCAGTCGTCGCAGCCGTAGATGCGCTCGCCGATCAGCGGGCGCATCGCGAGGGGGATCGGCGCGCGCGATTCGATCGTCAGGTAGCTGATGCACCGCCGCGCGTCGACGCGGTAGGGCTCGGGGATCGCGCCGGTGGGGCAGGCGTCGATGCAGCGGACCCAGGTGCCGCAGCGCCGCTCGGCGGGCACGTCGGGATCGAGTGCGCGATCGAGCAGCAGCTCGCCGATCACGAACCAGTTCCCCAGATCGCGTCGCACCAGGTTCGTGTGCTTGCCGACGAAACCGATCCCTGCGCGCTCGGCCCACGGCCGCTCGAGGATGGGCCCGGTGTCGACGGCGACGCGGACCTCGGCCCCGGGCAGCGCCGTCCGTGCGAAGCGCGCCAGGGCTCTCAGGCGCGAGGTGACCGCGCGGTGGTAGTCGCGGCCGCGCGCGTAGCGCGCGATCCCGGCGGCGGTGCCGGAAGGCTCGTCGGGACGATGGTAGTTCCACGCGACCGAGAGCAGCGAACGCGCGGCGGGCCACATCGTGCGCGGGTGGGAACGATCCGCGGCCTGGCGCTCGAACCAGTCGAGCGCGCCGTGATCGCCGCGCTCGATCCAGGCGTGGAGGCGATCCCCGGCCTCGCGCATGGCGAGCCCGGGCGGATCGCTCGCGTCGGGGGCATCGAGGCGGGCCACACCGACGGCGGCGAAGCCCAGGCGCAGCGCCTCGGCCTTGATCGCGGCCGTGAGGGTGGCGGCGGCGGTCAGGCCGTGGGGCCCCGGTAGCGGAAGACCAGCGCGGTGATGTCGTCGGCCTGCGGATACGCGCCGGCGAACTTGTGCACGCTGTCGACGAGGAGAGCGAGCACTTCGGACGCGGGCGCATCGTGCGTGCCCGCGAGGCACGCCTTGAGGCGCTCCTCCTCGTACTGCTCGCCGTGTGCGTTCAAGGCTTCGGTCACGCCGTCGCTGTAGAGGATGACGAGGTCGCCGGGTTCGAGCATGGTGACCTCTTCCTCGTACGTCGCGTCGGGAAAGATGCCGACCATGAGCCCGCCCTTGTCGAGCGTCTCGAGCTGGCCGTTCCTGCGCAGCACGTATGTGGGGTTGTGGCCGGCGTTCGAGACGCGCAGGCGCCCGTCGGGCTCGGCGATGGCAAACGCGACCGTGGCGAAGCGCGATTGGATCGAGCGCCGCACCAGCGTGTGGTTGAGGCGCGACAGCGTGTCGGCCGGACCGGGCTCGTCCTCGGCGTGCGAGTTGAGGATCCCCTGGATCACGGCCGCCATGAGCGCGGCCGGCGGGCCCTTGCCCGAGACGTCGCCCAGCGCGAAGCCGAGGCGGCCGCCGGTGAGCTCGGTGTGTTCGTAGAAGTCGCCGCCGATCGAGCGACACGGCTCGGTCATGGCCGCGACCTCGAACGGTCCGGCCGCGTAGCGCTCGGGCGGCAGGAGCGCGCGCTGGATCTCGGCCGCGATATTGAGCTCCTGGACCATCTGCGCCTTGATCTCGGCCTCGCGGTAGAGGCGCGCATTCTCGATCGCCACCGCGGCCTCGGCGGCGAGCTGGTCGAACGCGGAGTGCAGGTCCGCGTCCTCGAGCTTGCCCAGTCCGCCGCTGTCGACGTAGAGCACGCCGAGCGGCTGGTTGCCGGAGCCGCGCACCTTGGGCAGCGGCGCGCAGAGCACGGAGCGGATGCCGTCGACCATCGTGTTGCGCCCGTCCGGCACCTCGTTCTCGAACACCAGTTGGCCAGACTCGAACACGCGCGACGGCACCGTGTGGCTGCGGCGCACGGTCTCGGAGTCGATCGTGCGCCGCCGCCGGTCGCGCGCCATGCGGATGACGAGGCCGTTGCTGCCGGCGCCCTCGGGCGACAGCATGACGAAGCCACGATCGGCGCTCGAGAGCGCCACGGCCTGGTCGACGACGATGGCGAGCACCTCCTCGAGCACGCGCCCTTCGGCCATCGCCTTGAGGGCCTGGCCGAGCATGTTCATCGAGCGACCGCTGACCACGCCGCGCGTCTTCGCGTCTTCGGGCAGGGCGGGCGGCGTGCTGACGGTGAAGCGGCTGGTGATCTCGTCAGTGACGAGCTGGAACTCGACCGGCGGCCGGTGCGGCGAGCCGAAGTGCACGTGATCGCCGTGGGCCAGGCGGTGCGGGCCCTCGAGCTTCTTCTCGTTCACGTAGGTGCCGAACTTCGACCCCTTGTCGCGCAGGACGTAGGCGGTGCCGTCCTGCGTGATCTCGGCGTGTTCGCGCGAGACGTCGCCCTCCTGGATGACGAGCTGGTTCTCGGGGAGGCGACCGATCTTGAACGGGAACTGCTCGAGGATGCGGGCGACCTTGCCCTCCCCCTCGGGAATCATCAGGCGTACGACTTCGGCCACGGCAAGAACCTCGGCGGACGGGGACCAGGGGCTCGCAGGTGAGGCATTCGGACAGCGCAGAAGTGGAGCCACCGGGTATCTTACCCGACATGACTCCCTGGCTCTACTGCCCGCACTGTGGCACCCCGCTTCAGTCGGGTGGGGGCTGCCCCGCATGCGGCGACGGCCGGGTGCACCGCCGGCGCACCGCGCCCGCCGTGGCCATGGCCGTGGTCGAAGCCGGATGCGTCCTCCTCGTGCGCCGCAAGTACGAGCCGATGGTCGGGCACTGGGCATTGCCGGCGGGCTTTATCGAGGGACACGAGGCGCCCGCGGCCACCGCACGCCGGGAAGCCGAGGAGGAAACGGGCCTTCTCATCCGCCCGACCGCACTCCTGGGGGCGTTTCCAGGCGGTGCGCCGGACGCCCGCGTCGTGTTGCTGGTCTACCGCGGCGTCGTCGAAGGCGGGGTGCTTGCAGCGGGGGATGACGCGAGCGACGCCGGCTTCTTTCCCCTCGACGCCCCGCCGACACCTCTTGCCTACGGACCCCACCGGCGCGTGCTCGATCTCCTGCGGGCCGGCTCAACGGGCTGAGCGGTTCCGCGGTCCATTCAGCATGGCGTTCCTGAAAAGCAAAATAAAAGTCAAGTCATTGCAAATAAATCAGATCCAATCGAAATCGGCCACCACTCGGAGCTTCGGCCTCGCCTGGATCAGGCGCAGAATTTTGTTGTAGCCCGGAACGAACGGACCTACGCTCACTGTCCAGCGGGTATATGGAGCACCGAAAAGATTTACCGGCCGAGTTCCGCGAATAGCGTGCAGACGATTTGCGCGACCGCGTGGACGCCGCTGATTTTCGGTGTCACCCCGCGTCTCTTGTAATGCCCGCAGTTCGCGGGCGCTGGAGCCTGCTCCGGGGATGGACTTCGGGGGGAGCCACCCCGGACGGCTCTCGGTCTTCCCGCTCCGTGGCAACAGTCGTGACGAGTTCCGTGTGTCACGCGCAGCCGCCAGAGCGACATGGATGGAATACTGGTCCGCGAGACGGACCGACAGGACGCCGGTCCGGTTTGACTTCGGGGGGAGCCATTCCGGCCGGCGATTTTGTAATCCATCCGGTTCCGGCCATGAAACCTGCGTTCTGCGCGCACGCACGACGCCTTCCGCGTACACTGCCTCCGACCCCACGGAGGCTTTTTTCATGTCCGACACGACGATGATCACCGGCAGCACCGCGACCGATGCGCCCGTCCTGCGCGTCGGCCACAGCCCCGATCCCGACGACGCGTTCATGTTCTACGGCCTCGCCCACGGCGCGGTGAAGATCCGCAACTACCGGATCGAGCACGTGCTCGAGGACATCGAGTCGCTCAACCGTCGCGCCATCGCGCGCGACCTCGAGGTCACGGCGATCTCGGCGCACGCCTACCCGCGCGTCGCCGACGCGTACCACATCCTCGCCACCGGCGCGTCGATGGGTCGCGGCTACGGCCCGATCCTGGCGTCGCGTGTGCCCATGGCCATCGCCGACCTGCGCGGCAGGCGCGTCGCGATCCCCGGTCCGTGGACGACGGCCGCGCTCCTGACGTCGATCTACGCCGAGGGCCACGTGCCCGTCGAGGTCCTGTTCGACCAGGTGCCGCAGGCGATCCTGTCGGGCGAGGTCGATGCGGGTGTGATCATCCACGAGGGTCAGCTCACCTACGGCGGCATGGGCCTGCACAAGATCGCCGACTACGGCGAGCTATGGGCCGCCGAGACCGACGGCTTGCCGCTGCCGCTGGGCCTCGACGTCGTGCGCGCCGACCTGGGCCCCGAACTGTGCAAGGAGATCAACCGCGGCCTCCGCGCCTCGATCGAGCACGCGCGCGCAAACCTCGAGCCGGCGATCGACTATGCGCTGACGTTCGGGCGCGGCCTCGACCGCGACCTGGGCAAGAAGTTCGTCGGCATGTACGTGAGCGAGGACACCATCGACATGGGACAGCCGGGGCGTGCTGCCTTGAAACTTCTCTTCGAGCGCGGGGCGGAGAAGGGGCTGATTCCGGCGGTGCCGGAGCTGGTCGTGATCGATTGATCAGTACACCCACTGCAGGCGCGTGTGCAGCTGCTCGGTGCGGCCCTCGGTGCCGCCCTTGTCGAGCGTCTCCTCGCCGTACCCGACCGTGACGCGCCAGCGACGCGTCGCCCACCAGTTGGCGCCGGCGGACCACGCCTTCATCTCGCCGCCGTCGATTCCCTGGTCGGTGACGTCGACGACGCCGTAGCGCCCGAACAATTCGAGCGCGCCCCAGTGGCCGTTGGGCATGACGCGCCGGGCGTAGCCCACCTTCTTGTCGTAGGGGCGGTGCTCGCCCGTGACGACCCACGATCCGGTCAGGTAGTAGCCGTGGAAGTTCGGCTCGTCGTCGCCCACGACGTTGACGTGCGTGGTCGTGAGTTCTCCGAGCAGGGAGAATGGCCCCGCGTTCCACAGCGCCTCGGCAGCGAAAGTGTTGGCGTTCTCGGCGGGGATCGCCTTGGTGTCCACGTAGTAATCCGCCACGTTCGATTCCGGTCGACCGCGATAGCGCAGGACGCCGTCATCGGCCGCGGCGTAGCGCCAGCTCGCGCCCAGGTGGAGAAAGCGCCGGCCGGTCTCGCTCCACACCGGCAGGCTCGTGACGCGGCCCGAGAGGTCCCAGCCGCTGTCTTCGTAGGACAGGTCCTTGGTGAACCAGTCGTTGTAGGCGCCCAGCGCCCAGGTGCCGCGCTCGTCCGCCATCACGTGATTGAAGCGCAGCCCGATGTTGCGCGAGACGAAAAACGGGCTCAGGAGGCGCTCCATGTGCGGCAGGTTGGCGGCGTCGCCGACCATCTCGTAGATGGTCGATTCCTTCGTCTTGCCGACGGTGAGCTTGCCCAGCCCGCCGACGGGGGCCGTGATGCTGATGTCCGTGAAGCTCCAGTCGTTGTCGGGATCGGTGTCGAAGCCGCGGTACTCGAAGCTGACCAGGTAGGTCCAGGGCTTCGCATGGTTGCGGAAGAGTTCGCCGCGCGCGAGGATGCGGGCCGAGCGGATGTCCCACGCATCCTCCTGTTCGCCGACCTGGTCGAGGCTCGCCTGGTCCTGCGCGAACCACGTGTAGTCGACGATGGGCACCGCGCCGAACTTGAGCGTGAACCAGCGATCCCGGATCGAGGTGCTGTTGTAGGTGCTGTCTGAAATGTCCGGGACGAACGACGTGTAGCCGGGAGGCGCCGCAGGCAGGTCGAACATCTGCGCATTGGCTCGGCCGGCCAGTGCGATCGAGAGGACGAAGGCCAGCCGGGCAACGCGATCCAGAACGGACTTCACCACGGTCGCGACTCCTTGCGGACGGGGAAACGAAACGACGGAGGGGTGAAAGCGGCTACGCGGTCGACGGGGCGTCGGCGATGATCTCGTACAGCGTGGTGCGCTGGGCCGGCTCGAACCCCGCCTCGCGGATCAGGATCCGCGTCTCCTCGACGGTGGTCATGTTCACGTGGCCGGTCGCCTTGTGCACGTTCTCCTCGAACAGCGTGCCGCCGAAGTCGTCCGCGCCGAACTGCAGCGAGACCTGGCCGGTCTTCTTGCCCTCGGAGAACCATGTCGCCTGCACGTGGTCGAAGTTGTCGAGGATCAGGCGGCTGGCCGCGAGCATGCGCAGGTACTTCGCCGGGCCGGCGTTGCGCGGGACCCACTTGCGCAGCGGGGTGTTGTCGCGCTTGTACGACCATGGCACGAACGCGGTGAAGCCGGCATTCCCCTCGGCGAGCGCCTTGTCCTGAAGGGCGCGGATCGACTCGAGGTGTTCGAGCACGTCCTCGGCGGTTTCGACGTGGCCGTACATCATCGTCGCGGTCGAGCGCAGGCCCACCTCGTGGGCGATGCGGTGGACGTCGAGCCACGTCTCGGGCCCGCCCTTCTTGGGCGAGATCTTCTTGCGCACGCGCGCGGACAGGATCTCGGCGCCGCCGCCGGGCAGCGACACCTGCCCCGCGTCGCGCAGCGCGGTGAGCACGCCGCGGATGTCCATCCCCGACACCTCGACCATCTGCTGGATCTCCGGGGCGGAGAAGAAGTGCGGGGTGATCTCGGGATAGCGCTCGCGCACCGTCCTGACGAGCCGCGGGTAGAACTCCCACGGGATCGCGGGATTGAGCCCGCCCTGCAGCAGCACGGTCGTGCAGCCGTACGTGCGCGCCTTCTCCACGTGCTCGAGGACCTGCTCGATCGTCAGCGTGTAGACGTCCTCTCCGACGTACGACGGCTTCCGGTAGAACGCGCAGAACGTGCAGTCGACCGTGCAGACGTTCGTGTAGTTCGGGTTCGAGTCGACCACGTAGGTGACGCGCTTTTCGGGGTTCTTGGCGAAGCGCACCTCCTGCGCCAGCGCCCCCAGTTCGAGCAGCGGCATGTCGGTCAGTGCGTGCAGCGCTTCCTCGCGGGTGAGGCGGCGTGCGGCGCCGGTCGCGGGCACGGCGGTCTCAGGCGTCAAGGCGATGCTCCTTCCACAGCGCGCGGAAGCGGGCAAGGCCGGCTTCCTCGTCGGGGCCCAGGCGGTAGCGGAATGCGCGCAGGTAGTCGGCCAGCCAGGGGGCGTCGCCCAGCCCGGGGTTGGCTGCGGCCGCCGTGGTGGCGAGGCCAGCCAAATCCTGCTCGCCTTCGGCGAGCGATCTCTCAAGGAACCCGGCCAGACGCGCCTTCTCCTCGGCGGGCAGGCTCGCGCGCACGGCCCACACGGCGTAGACGAACGGCAGTCCGGTCCAGGCGAGCCATTCGGCGCCCAGGTCGAGTACGTAGAGCGCCGGATCGGCCGCGGCGGCGGTGCGCGCCCGCAAGGCGGCGTCCCCGATCAGGAGCCAGGCGTCCCCGACGGGGGCCGCCGTGCCCTCGACGGCACGGCGCACGTACGAGACCTCGCGGGCGCCGAAGCGCTCGGCGAGCAGGATCTTCGTCAGCGCGACCGAGGTCTGCGATTCGGTCGTGAGATCCACGGTGCGCGGGCCGGCGTCGGGCGCGAACAGCGTGGCGAACGGGGCGCGCGCGAACAACAGAACGCTCGAGACCGCGCCGCGGCAGGTGATGCCGTAGGCGCCGACGCGCTCGAAGCGGGGATCGAGTCCGAACCAGTCGGCGGCGGCCATGAGGCCGGCGTCGACGCGCCCGGCGCGCGCCTCCTCGCCCAGCGCACGCGGCGGCAGGTCGACGGTGGCGCCGGGCGCCTCGCCCCAGCGCACGTAGAATGGCGCGGCGTTGAGGTACGGAATCCGGGCGAGCGTGGCGATCGTTGCGGTGGCGCGCAGATCGCTCAAGCCGGGACCTCGTCGTGGACCTTGAGCACGTTGTACAGCGCGTCGCGCTCGACGGGTGTCTTTCCGGCCTCGCGGATCAGTTCGATCAGGCGCTCGCGGGCCAGGCCCAGCGGCGACTGGGCGAGTGCGGCGTGGGCGATCTTCTCCTCGCCGATCGTGCCGTCGATGTCCGAGGCGCCGAAGTTGAGCCCGATCGACGCGGTCTCCTCGCCGAGCATGACCCAGTACGACTTGATGTGCGGGATGTTGTCGAACACCAGGCGCGACATGGCGAGCGTGCGCAGGTCCTCGAGCGCCGAGGCCTGGCGGGGGACCAGGTTCGTGTAGCCCACCTGGAACTCGAGCGGGATGAAGGCGAAGAACCCGGGCGCCTCGTCCTCGAGGTCGCGCAGGCGCAGCACGTGCTGCACGCGTTCCTCGTAGGTCTCGATGTGCCCGAACAGCAGCGTGCAGTTCGATCGGATGCCCATCCCGTGCGCGATCCTGTGCACCTCGAGCCAGCGATCGGCGCCGATCTTCTGCTTGAACAGGATCTGCTTCACGCGTTCGCTGAACACCTCGGCGCCGCCGCCGGGCATGGTGTTCATGCCGGCCTCGACCATGTCGGTGAGGACCTCCGCGATCGACTTGCGCGCGAGGCGCGCGAAGAAGTCGATCTCGACGGCGGTCCACGCCTTGATCTGCAGGGCCGGGTACTTCGCGCGGAGCTGGCGCACGATGTCGACGTAGTGCTCGTATTTCCACTTGGGGTGCAACCCGCCGACCATGTGGATCTCGGTGATGCCGCCCTCACCGTGGGCGAGGATCTGGTCCATGTCCATCTCGTAGCCGTGGGTGTCGGTCGGGCTCTTCGCGTAGTCGCAGAAGATGCAGTCGAGCACGCACTTGTTGGTCGGGTTGAGCTGGCGGTTGAACACGAAGTACGTGCGGTCGCCGTGGAGCGCGGTCCGGTAGGCGTCGGCCATGCGGCCCAGAGCGAGGACGTCCTCGGTCTCGAGCATCGCCACGCCGTCTTCGAGCGTCATGCGCTCGCCGGCCTTGAAGCGATCCCAGATGCCGGCCAGACGCCGGTCACGGAAGCGGATGTCGACGTCGACGGGAAGCGGGTGGGACACTCGGTCCTGCCTTTCGAAGGGTGGGGGCGCCGCAGGGGATCGCGACGCCGGCAAAGGCAGGATATCAGGGATGGCAGATGCCGGAAAGCGGGGCGGCCGACGGCCGGGATGGCCCGTCAGAGTTGCACGGAATGCCCTGGCCCGGCGGCGAAGACGGCGCTGGAGAGGCGGTTCATCGATGCTTCCTCCGGGGTCGACCGCTTGGACGGTGGGTCGGACCGGAAGGTTGCAGCGTGTCCCGGGAGATTCGTGGGCGGAACAGAGACTTGACGAAGGAGCGGGGGCGCCTCGGGTCAGCCCGTGAACAGCTGCCCCCAGCGCGCATCGACGCGTCGGATGATGTCCTCGGGCATGACCACCGGCTCGGGATAGCCGGTCTTCCATGTCGCGTCGATCGCCATCATCCCGCGATGCGTGGGCCACGCGCCGCGCAGCGTGCTCTCGGCGAAGAACACGTCGCGCGCGGCATCGAAGCGCGTGAAGATCCCCCACAGCAGGATCATCGGATCGTCGAGGTCGACGTCTTCGCTGACCGCGGCGGCGATCTTGAGGCCGGCGAACACCGGCTCGGCGAGCACGGCTTCGAGCGCCGGGCGGCCGTGCTCCTCGCCGCGTACCTGAATCGCCAGCAGCGTGTCCTCGATCACGCGCGCATCGCGCACGCCGGGGAGGCGGCCCGCCAGCTCGCGCGCGGCCACGTCGCGTCGGGCGCGCGCCTGTTCGCTGCGTTCGGCGTCGAGTTCGCGGGCGCGTGATGTCGTGGCGGCGGGCGGGCGGGCGTCGCCGGGGCCCACGCCGCGGCGACCCATTGCGTCGAGCACCATCTTCGATCCCAGGTTCATGCGCATCGAGGTGAAGTCGAGCGTGTCGAGCGGCACGCCCGGCAGCAGCAGGAAGTCCTCGGCCGGGTCGAAGTGGTCGCGGATCGCGCGGAACACGGCGCGCCAGTCGGTCACGTCGACGCCCTCGTCGACCAGCACGAGGCACTTGGTGAGCGACAGCTGCCCGGTGCCGAGCAGGCCCAGAGCCGAGCGCATCCCTTCCTTCGCGTAGCGCTCCTCGACGGCGACGGCCATCAGGTTGTGGAAGCCCGCCTCGAAGAACGCGTGCACCGCTTTCACTTCCTTGTGGATGATGCGCACCAGCGGCCCGATCAGCTCGCCGACGCCCTCGCCGATCGCCTTGTCCTCTTGCGGCGGCTTGCCGACGAACGAGGCGTAGTAGACCGCGTTCTTCCGCCGCGTGATCGCCTGCACGTGGAACACGGGGAACGGCGCGGCGTGCGAGTAGTGGCCGAAGTGATCGCCGAACGGGCCCTCGGTGCGCCGCTCGTGCGGCGGCACGATGCCCTCCAATACGATTTCGGCCTCGGCCGGCGACCACGCGCCGTCGACCGTCGTGGCGCGCGCGAGCGGCGTCGGCGCGCCGCGGAGGAACGCGGCGAATGCGAGCTCGTCGATGCCCTCGGGCAGCGGCGCGACGGCCGACAGCATGAGTGCGGGATCGGCGCCCAGTGCGACCGTGACGGGCAGCGGCAGGCCGCGTTTCTCGGCCTCGTGGTGGTGGAAGCCGCCGCCCTTCTGGATCTGCCAGTGCATGCCGGTCGTCTTCGCGTCGAACTGGTGGAGGCGGTAGAGCCCGAGGTTGCGGCCACCGGTCGAAGGATCGTGCGTGAGCACCATGGGCCAGGTGAAGAAGCGCCCGCCGTCGCCGGGCCAGCACTTGAGCACGGGCAGGCGGTACAGGTCGAGCGGCTCGGTCACCTGCTGGCTCGCGCCCGAGCCGGCTCCGCCCTTCGTCACGCGGGCCTTCAGCGCGCGCCCGATCGTCCCGCGCGAGGCCCACACGGCCGATGGGGTCGGTGGCTTCATGCGCTCGAGGAAGGCGACCAACTCCTCACCCACGCTCGCGGGTTCGCGGCCGAGCGCGCGCTCGATGCGCCGGCGCGTGGCCAGCGCGTTCATGGCGACCGGGATCGCCGAACCCTTCACGTTGGTGAACAGCAGCGCGGGCTTCTCCTCGCGGACGGCGCGCTGGGCGATCTCGCCGAGTTCGTACTCGGGATCGACCTCCGCGTCGATGACGCACAGGTCGGAATCGGCACGGAGCGCGTCGAGGAACTGTCCGAGATTGCGGAAGGGCATGCTATTCGAGGTCCGCTTCGCGCCAGCCGCCCGGCACGTCGACGCCGACCAGGCGCAGGAGCTTGTTGGTCGTTCCGCGCACCAGCTCATCCAGCGTCTTCGGGTTCGCGTAGAACGGCGGCGACAGAGGGAACACGATCGCACCGGCGAGCGACAACTTGTGCAGCGCCTCCAGAGTGATCGTCGACAGCGGCGTCTCGCGGATGCCGATGATGAGCGGCATGCGCTCCTTCATCGCCACCATCGCCGCGCGGGTGATCAGGGTGTCGGCGATGCCGGCGGCGATCTTCCCCACGGTCGAGGCGCTGGCCGGCAGGATCAGGCACGCGTCGTGGCGGATCGAGCCCGAGGCGAACGGCGCCGATAGATCGTGATCGGGATGCACCGACTTGGCGAGTGCGTCGAGGTCCTTCTCGGACAGGCCGGTCTCGGTGTGGATGACCATGCGGGCCCACTTCGAGACGACGAGGTGCGCCTCGCCGGGGAAGGCGCGCAGGAAGTCGACGCCATACACGGCGCCGGAGGCGCCGGTCATGCCGACGAGGACGCGAGGGGGGCGGGGTACGGCTGCGGAGGGCAGGGGGTCGGTGGGGCTCACGTCGGCAGCCTAGCAGTTGGGGGCGCGGGCCAGAAGGGCTGCCTCCACGGCCGCCTCGACAGCGGGCTGGACGTCCCGGCGGTGGTGGCCTAGGTTGGACGCTCCCTCCGAACACGGGCTTGCGGGAGATCGAATGCTTGCTCTGCTGATCGTGCTCGCCGTGCTGTCCGGTCTCGACGTGGCTACGGCTTCGGCCGATTCCGCAACAGATTCGCTCGTCGTTCCACCGCCCCCGGCGGCCGTCGCACACGATGCGGTGGAGGCGCCGTGCTTCGACTGCACGATCCCCACGAACTTCAGGCGCGGCGCGGCCGAGCTCCTGGCCGTCCAGCTCATTCCCTGGAGCGTCAACCGGTTCGGCCGCGATGCCGAGTGGGCGTACATCAGCCCGGAATCGTGGCTGCGGAACCTCGAGAACCCGTGGAAGTGGGACAACAACGCGTTCGTCAACAACCAGATCTCGCATCCCTACCACGGCAGCCTCTACTACAACGCCGGGCGCTCCAACGGGTACTCGTTCTGGCAATCCGCAGCGTGGTCCTTCGGCGGCAGCCTGACCTGGGAGTACTTCGGCGAGGTCTGGGCTCCGGCGCCCAACGACCTGCTCAATACCGGGCTGGGCGGGATCACGATCGGCGAGTCGTTGTGGCGGCTCTCGTCGCTCACGCTCGACGATACGAGCACCGGGTTCGAGCGCGGGCTGCGCGAGGGGCTGGCGACGGTCATCAATCCCGTGCGCGGGCTCAACCGGCTGCTCGACGGCAAGATGAACGACGTCGGTCCCAACCCGCCCGACTGGCGGCCCAGCAAGTGGCGCTGGTCGCTCGACGCCGGCTACCGCAACACGACGGACCGGATCACGGGGGAGCCGGACCAGGGCGCGCAGCAGTTCATCGCCGAGGCCGAGCTCGACTTCGGCGACTCCGTCGATGACCTCGGGAAGTCGCCGTTCAGCTTCATCGAGTTCTTCATCGGGCTCGGCGAGCCGGTCGGCGACGCCGGAATCCTGCAGGACTTTCGCATCCGCGGGAACCTCGACGCCTCCACGCTGCACGAGACGGAAGGCGCGGTGCACCGGCTCGGTGGCTACATGACCTACGACTACTACGCGCAGCCGGCGTTCGAGTATGGCGCGCAGGGATTCCAGGGCGGCCTCGTCTCGCGCTTCGGCGATCGCGTGGGACTGCGCCTGCACACCGAGGTCCTCGGGATCGTCCAGCCGATCGCGGCGTTGCAGTCCGACTACTTCCTGTCGCTCGAGGGTCGGGACTACGACTATGGCCTTGGCTTCGGCGGCAAGTTGCTCGCCCGCGTCACGCAGCAGGGGTTCGGATTCGTCGAGGTCGCGGGCACGTATGTCTGGACGCCCATCGTGAGCGGGTTCAACGGCAGCCACAACCAGTTGCAGGGCGGGATCGAGGGGAAGACCTATCCCATCGCGGGCGTGGCGGGCGTGGGTGGGTCCCTCACCTGGTTTCATCGCGAGAGCAACTACGAGTTCTTCCCTGACGTCAGGACGGACGACTTCCAGGGGCGCATCTTCGTCAACTTCTCGGCCCCGCGGTGGAGCCGATGACCGGCCGCCCGCACGTCGTCCGCGGCCTCGCCCTGGGACTCGTGACAGTTCTGGTCCTCGGCTGCGAGGACTCGATCATCAAGATGATCGGGCCCGCGAACAGTGAAACCGTCACGACGATCGACGGCGTGTTTCGCTACCAATCGGGCGATCTCGACAACGTCACCGACCAGCGGCAGTTCACCTGGATGAACACGTCGCCGCGAGCCACGGTGAAGCACCGGAGCTTCGTTCACCACGGCTCGGTCCTGATCCTCGTGCACGACCAGGCCGGCACGCTCGTGGACTCGACCTTCGCGGAGTGGGAGCTCGACGCGCCGACGGACACCGGCGTGCCGGGTGTGTGGACGGTCGACTTCCGCTACTTCGGAGCTCGCGGACGCGTCGACACGATCCTCGAGCCGCTGGCCACGCCCTAGCGAGTCGACGCGGCCCGGCTCAGAACGGCCAGCCCTGCCCGGCCAGCACGACCGCCAGCACGACGAAGCCGAGCCCGGCGTTGATGCGGAAGAACGCGAGGTCGACGTGCTTCGCGCTGGCCTGCTGCCAGGCGAGCCCGGCGGCGACCGCGGCCAGCGCCAGCGCCACCCCCGGCGTGGGCCAGCGCGACCACGCCCACGCGACCAGGACCGCGAACCCGGCGACATGCACCAGGCGCGAGACGACGAGCGCCCGGGCCGAGCCCAGCGCCGCCGGCAGCGAGTGCACGCCGTGTGCGCGGTCGAACGCCTCGTCGAGCGTGGCGTAGATGATGTCGAAGCCCGCCACCCAGGCGAGCGTGAACAACGCCAGCGGCCCCGTGTCGCGGAACGCCGCGGCCAGGTCCGGTGTCACCGCGACGTAGCCGCCGATCGGCGACAGCGCGAGTGCGGCGCCCACGCCGAAGTGGCACAGCGGCGTGAAGCGCTTGAGCAGGGGGTAGAGCGCGAATACCGCGAGCGGGATCGGCGACAGCGCGAGGCACAGAGGGTTGAGCGCTGCCGCGGCCGCGAGGTAGACGGCGGTGCCGGCGAGCGCCAGCAGCACGCCCTCCCGCACGCTCATCCGGCCCGACGGCAGCTCGCGCACGCGCGTGCGCGGATTCCGCGCGTCGATCGCGCGATCGAGCAGGCGGTTGAGTGCCAGCGCGGCCGTGCGCGCACCGGTGCCCGCGAGTGCGATCAGGAGGAGCGTGAGCGGCGCGACCCCGTGCGGCGAGGCGATCCACGCCCCGGCCAGGATGAGCGGCAGCGAGAACAGTGCGTGCTCGATCTTGACGAAGCTGGCGTAGGCGCGGGCGCGCCCGCCGAGTGTGGCGACGGGTGCCGCGGGCGCGGGAATGGTCATGCCGCGCAGGGTAGCCGATGCGGGGCTTGCCCGCGAGGCCCGGGCGCGGTATTCCTCCTCCATGCCATTCGAAAGCGATCACTACACATGGATCTCGGCCGCGACCGACAGCGGGATCGTTGCCGCCGCATTCCTCTTCACCTGGGCCTTCTCCCGACTCATCGCCCGGGCGCTCTATCGCCTGACACGGCGCACGGGGAACGAGTTCGACGATCTGCTTGTCCAACGGGTGGCCCGGCTCGCACCTTGGTTCGCGGCCGCCGTAGCCGCGTTCATCACCATCCGGGTCGGTCCCTCGACCCCGGCCCTTCTGGCGGCGGTCGATACCGGAATCAAGGTCGTGCTCATCGTGCGCTCGACCTTCGTGATCGCCGCGCTGCTCGCCGGCATGCTCGAGAAGCGTGTTCTTCCGCTCGGCAGCGTGGGTGCGACGACGTTGACCCGGAACCTGGTCTTCTGGGCGGTCATCGCCGCGGGCGCGGTCGTCGCCCTCTCTCAACTCGGCGTCGAGATCACGCCGGTCCTCGCCGCGCTCGGGGTTGGATCTCTGGCCTTGGGACTCGCGCTCCAGCCGACGCTCACGAACCTGTTCGCCGGGTTCAACCTGTCGCTCGGGCAGCGGATCCGGGTCGGCGACCTGGTGCGGCTCGAAAGCGGCCAGGAAGGGGAGGTCGTCGACATCGGCTGGCGCTCGACCGAAATCCGCGCCGTCACCGACAACGTGATCCTCGTGCCCAACGCCAAGCTGTCGGAGCTGATCGTCACCAACTTCTCGTTTCCGCGCTCCGAGCTCGCCGTGCCGATCGAGTTCGGGGTCTCGTACGAGTCGGACCTCGCGCATGTCGAGCGCGTGCTGCTCGAGGTCGGACGCGAGGTGCTGACGCGCGTGCCCGGTGCGGTGGTGGGGTACGAGCCGATCGTGCGGTTCAAGGGGTTCGGCGAGTCGGCGATCGCGGTGAGCTGCGTGCTCCGGGCACAGACTTACAATGATCGCGTGGTGATCATCGACGCCTTCGTCCGCCGCGTCCACGTGCGCTTCGCCGAGGAGGGGATCGAGATCCCGTTCCCGCAGCGGGTCGTGCGACTCGTGGGAAGTGCCGGGCCGGCCGTCGCGCGGGGAGCCGACGGGTGATTCGCCGTGGCGATGCCGCGCTCGTCGTCTGGCTCATCGCCGGCCACGTTGCGCTCGCGCCCGACTCCGCGCAGGCCGGCGACTGGCGGAAGAACGTGACGCTCCTGTTCAGCGATCGGCTGCGCTACGAATCGGTCGACTGGTTCGATCCGACACCCGGCGTCTACGCTCCCGGCGCCGACCGCTACGACTACTTCGGCAACCAGATCCGCTTCGGCGCTCGGCTGACGCTCCCCAACGTCCAGGTCGTGGTCGAGGGCCAGGACACGCGCGTGCTGGGCCTGCCCGACGACGCGACGCGCGCGACCGCGCCCGGCAACCTGGGCCCGGGTGCGAACTACTACCAGCACACGCCGGAGGTCGACCAGGGGGAGACGTTCGTGAAGCAGGCGTTTGCGACCGCCCGTTTCGGCGGATTCAACGCGACGCTCGGGCGCTTCGAATGGGGTGAGGGCGTCGAGACGCTGCCGGGCGACGCCGACCTCTTGTGGATCAAGCGCGCGCGCATCACTGAGCGGCTGATCGGCCCGTTCGGTTACACCCACGCCGCGCGATCGCTCGACGGAGTGCGGCTGTGGTTCGACCGGCCGGGCTGGAACGCCACCGCGCTGGCGGTGCACCCGACGGCCGGTGGGTTCGAGGTGAGCGCCGGCGAGGAACTGGACGAGGTCACGATCCTGGGGTTGAGCGCGAACGCCAAGCGCCTGCCGTGGTCGGCGTCCGGCGACGGCCGCGCGTTCTGGTTCCACTACGAGGACGAGCGCGTCGTCGACGGCCGGCCCGTGCGCGTGGACAACCGTCCGCTGGCGCTGCGACAGGCCGACAGCACCGCGATCGCCTTCGACACCTTCGGCGGCCACCTCGCCACCGTGATCGACGCGGGCCCGGGTCGCCTGGACGGAATGCTGTGGGTGGGCTGGCAAGGGGGTGATTGGGGCGCGCAATCGCACTCGGCGCACGCGTACGCGATCGAGGCGGGCTACCATTGGCCGCGCGGGTGGGGAAGCCCCTGGCTGCGGGCAGGCTGGAATGTCGCTTCGGGGGACGACGATGCGAACGACGGAACGCACGGCACGTTCGTGCCGCTGATTCCCACGCCGCGCATCTATGCACTCACGCCTTTCTACACGGCGATGAACCTCGACGATCGATTCGTGCAGCTGATCGTCAAGCCGCACGCGCAGGTCACCGTGCGCGCCGACTACCACGACCTGGACCTCGCCGAGCGCACCGACCTGTGGTACTCGGGCGGCGGGGCGATCCGCAACGATCTCTTCGGCTACGGCGGGCTCCCGTCGTCGGGCAGCAGCGATCTCGCGCGCCTCGTCGACGTGGGCGTCACGTACGTGCCGATCCGGCAGGTGTCGCTCTATGGGTACTACGGCCGGGTGTGGGGTGGCGAGGTGATCGCCAACACGTTCCCGGGGGGTGAGAACGCGAACTACGGGTATCTCGAGGCGACGTATCGCTGGTAGGTCGGGTGAGCGATTCGGAGTGAAGCGGGCAGCTAGCCGCTGACGACGAGCGGCGGGCCGGTCGGCACGAGCGGCGCCTCGACCGGCTCGAGCGTCACGAACAACCGCTCCACCGGCGAGGTGTACGACTCGACAGGGATCGGCAGCTGGTTGCGGATCACGCCGTCCTCCCCGACCGAGAGGTCTCCGCAATAGACCGGCTTCGACGCGACCTGCGCCCACAGGCGGTAGACCTTGCCCGCCTCCGGCGCCGGCAGGCGATGCAGCGCGACGGCGCCGCGCTTGGCGTCGAGGTCGAGCAGCACCGAGCCGAATGCTCCCTTCATCGTCGACTCCCCCTTCATCGCGAACGACTGGACGATGTTCGGCTGCTGCAGCGTCGAGTTCACTTCGCCCTGCAACGCAAACTCGCGGCGCAGGCGCGCGTTCTCGGCGCCGAGCACGAGCACGGCGATCGCGGCGGCCAGGGCCAGCGCGGGCGCAAGCCAGGTGCGGCGCGGACGCGCCGTTCCGATGGTGCGGGCCCTGGCCTTCGTCGCGGTGACGGCGGGCGTGGCGTCCGCGGCCTCGGCCGCGGTGGCGGCCGCGAGCACACGCGCCCGCAGCGCCGCCGGCGGCGGGGTGGCGGTCGCGGCGGGCAGTGCGGCGAACACCTGGCGCGTGCTCTCGACCTCGGCGGCCAGCCGGGGGTCGGCGGCAAGCGCCCGCTCGAACGCCGCGAGTTCGGCGCCCGACAGCTCGCCGAGCACGTACGCGACCACGTTGTCCTCGTGCGACGCGAAGTCGTCGTTCGGGTTCATCCGTCCAGTCCGATCTTGTCCCGCAAGGTTTCGCGGAGGTTCTGGATGCCCATGCGCGACCAGGTCTTGACCGTGCCGAGCGGAGTCGACAGCGCGGCGGCGATCTCGGTCTGGCTCATTCCCCGGTAGTACGCCATCTCCAGCACCCGCCGATGTTTCTCGGGCAGTCCCGCCAGCGCGCCGCGGACCCGCGCGGCATCGTCCTCCACCAGCAGCGTGTCGAGCGGCGTCACCGGGTCGACGTCGGCCGGGGCCTCCCGCGTCAGCTCCTCGACGAAACCCGCCCGGCGCTTCCTGGCGCGGAGCCGATCGAGCGCGAGCGAGCGCGTCATGCTGCCCAGGTACGCCCCGAGCGATCCGCGCGCCGGGTCGAAGTGGCCGCGCCGCTGGAACACGAGAAACACCTCCTGCACCAGGTCCTCCGCCTCGTCGGGATCGCGCAGGATGGCCCGCGCGAGTCCGTAGATCATGCCCGCATGGCGGTCGTAGATCGGCCCCAGCGCCCGCGCCCCCCGGTCCGCGAGATCGCGGCACAGTTCGGCGTCGGACGGCTGCGTGGCCGCATCGGTCGTACCCGGCATGGGGGGCATGCTCGCTTCCTGTCGGTTCACCTTCGACCCGCGGTCGCCGTCGCCTGCGCCTTGCCCGGCGGCGCCCCGCAGGCGCACTCAAGTGGGATACGTCCGGGACGCGGCAGCAGATTGCCGGGCGCGACGAATCTAGCGTCCCGCGCCCGCCGCCGGGGCCGGCAGGAGCGCAGAAAGCCCGAGAGTCCGTACGGTTCCGTCGCCGATGGTTCCAACCGCCGTGGCCGCCCCGGTTGCCAGGTCGATCCGGTAGAGCGTCGAAGCCGTCGCGGCCCACGCCTGCTCGACCTCGCCCGGGCCCGAGACGATGTCGAAGCCCGACTCCGGACCGAAGTCGACGCCGAGGGGCCCGATCGTCCGCAGTCCGCCGTTGTTCGGTGGGTCCTGCAGCGTGAGCACGTCGAGCCCGGCGTCGAGATTGAAGAGTCGCGTCGTCGGTGTGCTCGGAAGCGATCGAGTGTACGCCGCGGCGACGATCTTCGGGCGCTTGCCGCGGTTCACGTCCTTCGGCACGTAGGTGAGCGGTCCGTCGACGGCGGCGGCGCCGAGGTCCGTGTGCACGCGCAGGTTCACGCCCGTGATGCCGACCAGGCGCAGGCGATCCGATTGCGGATTGAAGTCCATGCCCGCGTAGTCGCCGCCGTCGAACGGCGAGGTCAGCGTGCTCACGCGTGTCGCCTTCCCGCTCGCCGGATCGATCGCGTACAGGTCGTAGGTCGCGGTGATGCCGTAGAGGCGCCCCCTCGCCGGGCGGACGTCGATGCCGCGCAGCTCGCCCTTGATGCCGGTGATCGCGATGCGACGGACCGTGCCAGGCGCCGAGGCGGCGAAGCGGACGAGCGCGTTGCCGGGCGTGAGCGCGACGAACTCGAGCGGGGACGGCGGTGCGGGCTGGGCCCGCGCGAGCGGGGGCGCGGCCCCGGCGAGCGCGAGCAGCACGACGACGGCCGGAGTCAGGCGCCGCCGGGCGGAAAGGAGGAGGTGGGGGGCGCGCATGCGAGGCAGTCTGGCGGTCGGGCCGAATGGCTGTCAATCGCCGCGGCAAGCTGCTAGGATTGCCCCCGGTCACTTGACCGCGCCTTGAACCCCCATCGAGAAGAGAGCCCCTATGCCCTTGCTCAAGCGCTGCAACCGCGGACTCGTCGCGCTGCTCGCCCTGTCGCTCGGCCTCCTCGCTTCGGAAGCCCGCGCGGCGAGCGTCAGCTACTTCGGGACGTATCCGCTGACCCAGTACCTCAACGGCGGCACCCGCAACTTTCCGGCCTTCTCCTTCCCGAAGTTCGACGTCCACGGCCAGTGCCTCACCTCCGTCTGCGTCACCGTCGACGGCGGGCTCGCCGGGTTCATCTCCTTCGAGAACTTCCAGCCGACCCCGGCGACCGTGAACGTCACCTACACGGGCACGATCACGCTCAAGCGCCCCGACAACTCGACGATCCTCGCGGTGCAGCCGCTGACGACCACGACGGACAACGTGACCGCATACGACGGCGGGGCCGACTACGGCGGCACCTCGGGGAAGACCTACCCGAACGTGAACGCGACCGAGGCCGACAGCCTGTGCCTGTCCTCCAATGCGGACCTCGCGCTGTTCACCGGCGCCGGCACGATCGCGCTCCCCGCGTCGGCGCTCGACCAGGCCTCGCAGACCGGTGCCAGCGGCTGGTCGATCGGCGTGCAGGCGTACGCCACGGTCAAGCTCACGTACAACTACCAGGACTGCACCACTCCCGCTGAGCCGAAGTCGTGGGGCCGGATCAAGAGCAACTACCGGTAGTGTCGCGAGCGCGCCCGACTCCTCGTACGGGGCCGGGCGCGCCTGTCGTTCCGCTCCACCTCGCTCCTGCCAGGCTCCCTCGGTGGACTCTGCAGCCCGACCGATGAGAGCTTCCCGGCGCGGCGGATCGCAGCTAGGTTCCCGCCTGGGAACGATCGCGGCGCCGTAGGCGCACGTCCAGGGGGAGGGGTCTCGATGCGCCGCAGGTTCGACCGTGCCGTCCCCCTCGTCCAGGTCCTCCTGCTCGCCTGCACGATCTCCGCCGGTCCCGGGTACGCCCAGGTCGCCGGGGAGGCGCTGAAGGTCGTGGCGGACTCCGCCACGGTCGCGGGCGGATTCGTCGACTCCACGACGACCGTTCCGCAGCGCGACGTCGGCGACATCCTCGCCAGCATCCTCAAGAGGGAGCGAAGCCCCGAGCCCGTGATCGACGACCGGCGGGGGCTGTCGAAGACGGTGTTGCCCTCGCTGGGCTACAACCCTTCATACGGCGCGTACGCCGGCGTCTCGATCGCGCTCGGCGGCTGGTTCGGCGATCGCGCGACGACGCAGCTCTCGGCGGGGAGCCTGAGCGGGACGTACTCGACGACCGGGCAGCTCAGCCTCCAGTTCAAGTCCGACTTCTACCTGCCGGACAACCGGTGGGTGCTCAAGGGGGACTGGCGGTACCTCGACACGAGCCAGTCGACGTGGGGCCTCGGCCCCGCACGTTCCGGCCAGTCCGAGTACCCGATGGACTTCGACCTCTACCGCCTGTTCCAGACCGCGTATCGACGGGTGCACGATTCGGACTTCTATCTCGGGTTCGGCTATCACTTCGACCGCTTCGCCGACATCGTCGACGAGCGCGCGGGGGCCGGGGAGAGTACGCCGTTCACCGTCTACAGCAAGGGCGCGCCATCGCACACGACCTCGTCCGGGGTCTCGGTCAACCTGCTCGCCGACACCCGCGACAACCCGATCAACGCGCAACGCGGGCTGTTCTGGAACGCGAGCATGCGCTTCTTTCCGACCGCGCTCGGCAGCGACCACGACCACCAGACGATCTATAGCGACTTCCGGATCTTCACCCGGCTTCCCCGGCGGAGCGGCGACGTCCTCGCGGTCTGGAACACGATGTGGTTCACCTTCGGCGAGGTACCCTATCTCGACCTGCCCGCGGTCGGCTGGGACACCTACGGCCGCAGCGGACGCGGGTACCTGCAGGGCAGGCTCCGTGGCCCGAACCAGTCCTACACCGAGTTCGAGTACCGCAAGCGGCTCAGCGAGAACGGCCTCTGGGGCGGGGTCGCTTTCCTCAACCTCACCACGACGACCGCGACGAACGGCGGATCGTTCGGCCCGCCCGACTACGGCGGTGGCCTCGGGCTGCGCGTGAAGTTCAACAAGCGGACGAGCACGAACCTCGCCATCGACGGCGCGTACGGTCAGGACAGCGCGCTGCGATTCTTCTTCGGGATGCAGGAAGCGTTCTAGCGCGCCCGGGGTGGCTCGGGCCCGCGCACCACACCGAACGCCGCGGCGGCGTCGCCGCGCAGCGTCAGCGCTTCGGCCACCTCCCCGGTCCCGATCTCCTCGCGTTCCGCCAGGTCCGCGAGCGTGCGCGCCAGGCGCCAGAGTCGGTGATAAGCCCGGGCCGAGAGATGGAGCGTCTCGATCGCGTGAGCCAGCAGCGAGCGCGTCGGAGCGCCGAGTGGCGCTGCGCGCTCGAGTTCGGCAGGCGTGAGCCGCGCGTTGATGCAGGCGACGCCAAGCCATTGTGCCCGCGCGTCCTGCCGCGCCCGTGCGGCGAGCACGCGCAGCTTTGCAGCATCGGTTTCTACGCGGAAGAGGGATCCGGCCCGGGACGCAAGATCACACGCCCGAACGGGTGGCACCTCGAGTTGCACGTCGATCCGATCGAGCAGTGGCCCGGATAACTTCCCGCGGTAACGCGTGATCTCCGACAGCGAGCAGCGGCAGGAGCGGCGTGCGGCCGCCCCGAGGAAGCCGCACGGGCACGGGTTCATCGCCGCCACCAGCTGGAACGCTGCCGGAAAACGCACCGAGGTCGTCCCGCGCGCGATGGTGATGGCGCCCTCCTCGAGCGGAAGGCGTAGCGCCTCGAGCACGTCGCGGCGGAACTCGGGGAGCTCGTCGAGGAACAGGACGCCGTGATGCGCGAGCGTGATCTCGCCCGGCCGTGGGAGCGCTCCGCCGCCCAGCAGTGCCGTTGGCGAGATCGACGCGTGCGGCGCGCGGAACGGCCGCGTCGTCAGGAGGGAGTTGGGGCCGGCCTCGGCGCCGCCTGCGAACACGCCGGCGACCGACGCGATGCGCGTGCGTTCGATCGCCTCGGCGGAGGACAGCGGAGGCAGGATCGCCGGCAACGCGCGCGCGAGGAGTGTCTTTCCGACGCCGGGCGGTCCCACGAAAAGCAGGTTGTGCCCGCCCGCGGCGGCGGCCTCCAGCGCGCGCTTGGCGCGCTCCTGGCCGACGATCGCGTCGAGCGGCGCGTCGTCCCCGGCGGCGGGCTCGGTTGCAACGGTGTCGGAGGCCGCCGCATCGACCGCGCACGGCGCCGCGTTCCCGCGCACCCAGTCCGCCACCTCGAGCAGCGTCGAGGCCGCGAACACCGGAAGCGCATCGGCGAGCGCGGCCTCGCCCGCGTTCGCCGCGGGAACGACGATCGCCGCGGCGCCGTCGCGGCGCGCGCCCTCGGCCAGCGCCATCGCGCCGCGCGTGCGACGCAAGGCGCCGTCGAGCGCGAGTTCGCCGACGACGATCCAGCCCTCCATGCGCTGCGCGGGAAGTTGCCCCGATGCGGCGAGCACGGCGAGTGCGATCGGCAGGTCGAACGTCGAGCCTTCCTTCCGCTGGTGCGCGGGTGCGAGGTTCACGGTGATGCGGCGCATGGGGAACTGGAAGCCCGACTCGCGCAACGCGCTGACGACACGGACACGACTTTCGCGCACGGCGGCGTCGGGCAGGCCCACGACGTGGAACGCGGGCAGGCCGTTGGTGATCGAGACTTCGACCAGGACGGGGATGGAATCGAGACCGTGGAGCGCGAGGCTCCGGATGCGGCCGAGCACGGGAGGACTCCCGCGGGGGCGCGTGCGGGGGCGCGGCGGGTCCGCAGAGAGTAACAGAGGGTCGATGCATGGTGCGCCTGCTTCCAGGTGCGCCCGATTCCAATTGACGTTGTGCCCGCCCACTCCTGGCAGCCTCGAGCCGTGAACGACGGCCGACATGAGGGGAGGTGCAGCCATGTTTCGGGGCTGGCTCGGGGGAATGCTGCTTGTCGGGCTTCTGGTGTTGCTTGCGGTCGCGGGCATGCTGCGGGTACGCCGTCGGTTCGGCGTCGACGTGCTCAAGCTCGACAACCAGGTGGCGGGACTCGTCTACGGCGTGATCGGCGTCTTGTGTGCGGTGGTCCTGGGTTTCACAGCGCTCGTCGTCTGGGAGCGCTTCGAGAACGCACAGGCCTCGACCTCGCCCGTCCCGCCCCCTCAAGGTCCGGGTTCGTGGTCAGGCTCCGAAACAGGTGTAGGATTGCCCAGCGCGCACCGGAAGGCGCGGTCGTCGTGCCGGCCGCCCGGTCGACGTCGGTGCCGGTCCGGTGTTCTCGTTTCGAATCGTCGCACGACCAGGAGGGGATCATGAACGTCATTCTCGGTGTCGACGGTTCGCCCGCTTCGATGAAGGCGGTGGAATGGGTCGCCCGATCCGCCGACGCGGCCGCGCGCGTCCTGGTGATCGCCGCAGTCCATCCCGGCCCGGCCATGCCCGATTCTGAACTGGTGCGACTCGAGCGCGAGGCTGCCCAGGGACATGTCCAAGAGGCGACGCGCATGCTCGCGGCGCTCGGCTCTCGTGTCATCGGCCGGGTCGTCGATGGCGACCCGAGGCGGGTGCTCGTCGACATCGCGCGCACGGAGAACGCCGACCTGCTCGTGGTCGGGAGCCGCGGGCGCACCGGGATCGCGCGGCTGTTGCTCGGCAGCGTGGCGTCGCACGTGGCGAGCCACGCACCGTGCAGCGCGCTCATCGTCCGGGACCGGGACGGCCAGGGAGAGTGAGCCGGGAAGTCGAATCCACATAGAGGTTCGAATCAACTGGAATGAAATGATCCGACATCTTCACCGCTGGGTCTCCGTCGCCTTCACGGGGACCGTCATTGCCGACTTCCTCGTCCTGGGGCAGGGGAATACCCCTCCGCCCTGTGTGACCTACGCGCCACTTCTCCCGCTCGCATTCCTCCTGTTCACCAGTCTGTACGTGTTCGCGCTGCCATCTCTCGCCGGGTGGCGCGGCGGAAGGGGAGCCTGACGAGACTCACCCCGGATCGCGTTCGAGCGCCGGCTTAGGGGCGCGACGCCGCGCTCCGCGGCCCGTCCGCCTTGCACGGCGCGCGCCTCGGGTCTGGAGTCGGGATGCGCCTGGTGCTGCAAAGCCCGAGGTGGACGAGATGGGATCGAGTCTCAAGCAGCGACTCCATTGGAACGCAGTAGCCGCAAGCGCCGTAAGTCGCCTGACGCGGTGGACATTCCGTTCCGCAATTCTACGTGGCAGCCAACCATGCTCAACGAGGGGTGGGGGACAATCATGAAGAACACAATCGTTCTCGGTACGCTTCTTGGGGTGCTGGCCATCACGAGCGCACAGGCGCAAAAGTATGAGGCAGAAGTACCGGAATCGATCCTGACCCCGGATACGGTCGAGACCGAGCGGCACGGCAGATTGACATTCTTGGACTGGCTGCCGGATGACGAGCCTGTCGCGAAAGTCTACGACAACCTCGACTTCGCACGCGGCGTCGAGGCGTTCCTCGCGGGCATCCCTGCCGCGTCGGTCTCCACCAACTGCGAGGGCTTCGAGAAGGCCGGCATCACGCCGAATGAGGTGCTCGGCCTCACCGAAGAACTGAACAACGCCCGCTCACTCTTTCTCACCGTCCTCGCCATCATGGGGCTGCGCTCGCTCTATGTCGTGCCGGGCGGGATGATGGGGATGTCTCACTACCTCAAGCCCGGGCTCGGCGCTGTGCTCAGTGTCATCGGCGTGAAAGTGCTGCTCGGGCACACCCCGTGGAAGATCGACAGGCTGGTCCCCCTGAGCGTGGTGGCCGGCATCCTTGCGGCGTCAGTCATGGCCTCGCTCGTGCATGCTGCCAGCTCTCACGCCCGCCTCGCGACACCTCCGGCAACAAGGATGCTCCCATGAAGGAACTTGCTCGAGCCAACTGGCACGAACTCTCTGCAAACCAGGTCGCTGCGACACTTGAGAGCGATTCTGCAGCTGGCTTGGCGACGGGCGAAGTCGAAGTGCGGCTGCGGCAGTTTGGCCCGAATCAGGTGACCATGCAGAAGCGGCTCAGTGAGTGGATGCGCTTCGTCTTGCAGTTCCATCAGCCCCTCATCTACATCCTGCTCGCCTCGACCGGCATCGCGGCGGCGATGGGCGAATGGTTGGATGCGTCGGTCATTTTCGGCGTCGCGTTGATCAATGCCGTGGTCGGGTATTTGCAGGAGGCGAAGGCGGAGAAGGCGATCGAGGCGCTGGCGAAAATGGTCATCACCGAGGCCACTGTGCGGCGCGGTGGCGAGAAGCTGCGGATTCCCTCCGCGCATCTCGTGCCGGGCGATGTGGTGCTGTTGCAATCCGGCGACCGCGTGCCCGCCGATCTGCGCCTGCTCCTGCGGCGCAACTTGCACATCGAGGAAGCGGCGCTGACCGGCGAATCACTCCCCGCCGAAAAGCAAATCGAGCCACTTCCCGCAGATACTATCCTCGCCGATCGCACCAATCTCGCCTTCACCGGCACGCTGGTCACGGCCGGCCAGGGCGAGGGGGTGGTCTTCGCCACCGGCGACAACACCGAGATGGGCCGCATCGCTGGGATGATGAATCTCGCGGAGGACTTGCAGACTCCGCTCACGCGCAAGATCGCACAGTTCAGCCGGCTGCTGCTCTACGTAATCCTCGTGCTGGCGGCGCTGATTTTCGTCGCCGGAGTCCTGCGCGGGAAGCCGTGGCCGGAGATGTTCATGGCGGCGATTGCGCTGGCGGTCGGCGCGATCCCGGAGGGCCTGCCCGCGGTGGTGACCATCACGCTGGCCATTGGCGTGGGGCGCATGGTCCGGCGGCACGCAATCATCCGCAAGCTGCCCGCCGTCGAGACGCTCGGGAGCACCACCGTCATCTGCTCGGACAAGACCGGCACGCTCACCGAGAACCAGATGACGGTCCGGGAAATTTTCGCGGGCGGAAAACTCTACGAAGTCACGGGCGCGGGCTACGAGCCGACCGGCGAAATCAAACTCGAGGGCGCGGTCGTGGCGTTGCCCGAGCATCCCGCGCTCGCCGAATGCCTGCGCGCCGGCGTGCTCTGCAACGATTCAAAACTCTGGCGCGAGGACGGGCGGCCCAAGGTGCAGGGCGATCCCACCGAGGCCGCGCTGATCGTCGCCGCCGGGAAGGGCGGGCTGGCGAAGGACGACATTCAGCGGGCGGCGGCGCGCGTGGACCTTCGTGTTCGGTCGACCAGCCCGCGGCGCATGTACGTGCCCAGAGG
>JANOEH010000271.1:0-8738 GCA_031413115.1 Candidatus Eiseniibacteriota bacterium
GGCAGGCTTCACTTGATGTTGCGGCCCGCGCTCTTGCTTCCTCCGAAGAGGCTTTCGACGCCCCGCTTCGGCCCCGGCGATCTCTCGCCGGGCCGGGGGGCCTGCTACCGGACGGTCCGATTCCTGTCCGGTCGGGACTCGCACCCGCTGGCTCGATATGGCTTGAACGATGTGGCTGTTCGTCAGGACGCACCATGGGTACATAATACCATGAAAAGCGATCATCGCATGCCGTATAATCATGGTAATAGCTGATGATTCAGAAGATTGATGTTCAGCTAATCGATTCTATGACAACGGTTTAGTGCGTCCATACCGGTGAGGTCCGATTCAAATCTCGCCACGCCCTCATCATCACCTCCACTGGGCGCTGTTGCCCCTGCAGGTCGTCGCCGGGAGCCGCGGGCAGCGAGGCCGCCGCGAACGACGCGCCGATCCTCCAAATTCCTTCGCCTGATTCGGCCACACCCGGAAGCACGTGCCATGGCATCGGGTCAAGCGAGCCAGGGGCGAGAGCGTAGACGGGGCGGCAGCGCGAACAGGGACCAGAGACAAGCTGTGAAGACCGGAGGGATCCCACCTCCTCCGAGGGTATGCGTACGGTTTGTACACTGTGTACGGAGCGTACGCTCACTCCTGAGAGATCAGCTCGCCCCGGCATGACATCGCGCCACGAAGCTCCGGCACTGACGGACCACGAGCGCAAGCACCACTGTCCCGCGGCCGGTTCCGCGGCGTTGCCGAATCAGGCGAAGCTACTTACACTGCCCCCATGTCCCTCCCAATTTTCGACATCCTCGTCGTCGGTGGCGGCCACGCCGGCTGCGAGGCCGCGCTCGCTGCCGCCCGCATGGGCGCCCGGACCGCGCTGGTCAGCGCCGACGTCGCGGCAACCGCGCGCCTGTCGTGCAATCCCGCGGTCGGGGGGCTCGCCAAGGGCCACCTGGTGCGCGAGATCGACGCTCTGGGCGGGGTCATGGGCCGGGTCATCGACCGGGCCGGGATCCAGTTCCGCATGCTCAACACGGGTCGCGGCCCGGCGGTGTGGTCCCCGCGGGCGCAGGCCGATCGGGATCTCTATCCGGCGGCGATGGCGGCGATCCTGCGCAGCGAATCGCGGCTGACACTCATTGAAGCGATGGTCCTGGATCTGGAGTTTGATTTACCCGTGGGCGACCGGCACGGCGTCATGCGGGGCGTGCGCCTCGAGGACGGTCGCTCGATCGCCGCGCGCGCGGTGATCGTGACGCCCGGCACGTTCATGAACGGCGTGCTTCACTGCGGCACCGTGCAGACGACCGGCGGGCGGCGTGGCGAGCGCGCGAGCGCGGGGCTGTCGCCGGCGCTGCTGCGCGCAGGGCTGCGCCTGGGGCGGCTCAAGACCGGAACGCCGCCGCGCCTGTCGCGCGACTCCATCGCCTGGGAGCGCCTGACCGTCCAGCATGGCGACGAGCCGCCGCGTGGCTTCTCGCACTGGCGCACGGACGACGATTCGCCGATCGTCAATCGTGCGGTGTGTCACCTCACGGCGACGACCGAACAAACACATGAACTTCTGCGCGCGAATCTTCACCTGTCACCGATGTACAGCGGCCAGATCACCGGTGTCGGCCCGCGGTATTGTCCCTCCGTCGAAGACAAGGTTGTCCGCTTCGCCGACAAGACATCGCACCAGATCCACCTCGAGCCGGAGGGATTGCAGACCGACGAAATCTACGTCAACGGCTTCTCGACCTCGCTGCCCGAGGAGGTCCAGCGCGCGGCGATCGCCACCGTGCCGGGCCTCGAGGACGCGATCATGCTGCGCCCCGGCTACGCCGTCGAGTATGACTTCGTGATCCCGACCCAGTTGTCGTCGACGCTCGAGGTGCGCACGGTGCGCGGGCTCTATCTCGCGGGCCAGATCAACGGCACGTCAGGCTACGAGGAGGCGGCGGGGCAGGGGCTGATCGCGGGCATCAATGCGGCGTTGTCGATCGCGGGTGAGCCCGCGTTCGTGCCGCGGCGCGACGAGGCCTACCTCGGCGTCATGGTCGACGACCTCGTGACCCGCGGCGCCGAGGAACCGTATCGCCTGTTCACCTCGCAGGCCGAGCATCGCTTGCTCCTGCGGCACGATAACGCCGACGCCCGACTGGCGGCCCACGGCCACCGGCTGGGGCTGATCACGGCTGAACAGCTGCGCACGGTCGAGGCCAAGGAATCCCGCATCACCGGCGAACAGCGGCGGCTCGCGAAGCTCGGCATCCCCGGCGGGGGCGGTCGCATGGCCGCCGATCTCGTGCGCGATCCGGCCGGCGGGTACGCTGCGGTGCGCGCGCTCGGTCTCGCCGCGCTCGAGCCCGGCCTCGACGCCGAGTCGCTCGAGATCCGCATGAAGTACGAGGGCTACCTCACGCGCCAGGAGCACCTCGTCGAGCGCGTGCGCACGCTCGAGGAGGCGATTCTCCCCGACTCGCTCTGGGACACGCCGCTGCGCGGGCTCTCGCGCGAGGCGCACGAGAAGCTGCGCGCCGTGCGTCCGCGCACGGTGGGGCAGGCGGGGCGCATCGCGGGCGTGTCGCCGGCGGACGTGACGGTGTTGCTCATTCACCGCAAGGCGGAGATGGAAGGGGAGCTGGCCGGGGTCGGGGCCGCGCGGGAGGAAGCGGAGAACCATTGACACCACCCCCGCTCCTGCCAATACTTGCGTCATCGTCGCCAGAGGGGCCGCCGCTGGCTCGCTGGTACCCCCGGGTTGCTGACCCGGGGGATTTTTTTTCCCGCTCCCGGCGGATGAGACGTGCGAACGGCCCTCCTCGTCGACGGCTTCAACTTGTATCACGCACTGCAGGACGCCAGCGTTGACCTGGGCGGCGCCGGAACGAAGTGGCTCGATCTCACCTCACTGTGCCGCTCCTTTCTCGGTGACATCCGTGGCGGCGCGCAGCTCGCTGGGATCGACTACTTCTCCGCGCTCGCCACGTTCAGGGAGAGTGTCGACACGGGGATCACGGAGAGGCACAGGCTCTACATCGAGTGCCTGCGGTCACGCGGCGTAAAGATTCACATGGGAACGTTCAAGGTGAAGCACAGCCTGTGTCTCCACTGCGGAAGAGAGAACCTCCGCCCCGAGGAGAAGGGCAGCGACGTCGCCCTTGGAGTGCGTCTGCAGGAGCTCTTCTGGACCGACGCCTGTGATGCTGCAGTGCTCGTAACCGGCGACAACGACCTCGCCCCTGCAGTGCGAACTGCGAGGGCTCACTTCCCGTGGAAGCCGGTCCTCTGCTACTTCCCCTACAAGCGATTCGGATTCGATCTGGAAGCCGTGGCCTCGAGGTGCCTGCGCATGCGCGCAAGGCGATATCTACGGCACCAGTTTCCCGACCCGGTTCGTCTGCCTGACGGCGTCGAAATTCACAGGCCGTCGAACTGGTAGGGTCTTCTGTGGGGTCCGAACTGCACGGGCGGCGAGCAACCCTCCAGCGGCGGACAGTTGCCCAATCGACTCGCACTGGTGCGAGTTGATGTGAATCGTTTCACATGAACCTGCCCCGGGGCAGGTCCGAGCGCCATTCCCTGCGAGTCGGCGCGCAAGAAGATGCTACGTTCCGCTCATGAGCCCTCGCCGACCACCCCGCCCCGAGACCGTTGAACGCCAAAAAGCCGTCTACCGCTCCACCCGGGGTGAGGACACCGTTCCGATCGTCCGTTCGTTGTCGGCCGCCGAACATTCCGTGCTCGACTCGATCGCGCCGACCGCCGTGCGTCCCGGCGAAGCCGACGCGCACGGCGAATCCACGCGCATCCGCGCCGAGCTCGAGGGTTTCCTGCGCGAGCTGCTGGGCTGGAACAAGGACAGCAACCTCGTGGCCGCGGGCGACCTGGGCCGCCTGGTGAGCCGTCACGTGCTCGAGTCGCTGGTCGTGCTGCCGGTGCTCGATCGGCTGGCGCCGGCGGGCTCGGGCAGCGAACCCGTCCGCCTGGTCGACGTCGGCAGCGGCGCGGGCTTCCCGGCCGTGCCGATCGCGATTGCGCGGCCCATGTGGCACGTCGATGCGATCGAGTCGCGCCGGCGCAAGGGCCTGTTCCTGCAGCGCGTCGCCGAGCGCATGACGCACGCCAACTTCACCGCGCACATCGATCGGGCCGAGCGCGTCGTGTTCGAGCCCGAGCAGCGCGCCCACCTCGCGACGGCGCGCGCCGTGGCCGTGCTCACCGAGCTCCTGCCCGCGATCGCCGCGCTGGTGCGCCCGGGCGGGCACGCGGTCCTGTTCAAGGGCAGCTCGCACAGCGAGGAGCTCGCCGCGTGGGCCACGACCAAGGACAAGCACTGGACGCACGTCGAGACCGTCGCGGTGCCGGATCGACATTTGTGGTTCGAGGTGTTCGTGCGGACGGCGGTGGACTAGGTCCGGGTCGTCGGAGCGGCCGCAGCCGCACCGGCGTCATGAATCCCGTGAGTCAGTCGGAAAGTATGCGTCACTGATCTCCCGTTCTTCCGAAGGTCCGCAACGCCACCAGGATCGCATCCTGGATCGCCGGATGCGGCGCGAACATGCCGTCGTCGTTCAGGATCCAGTGATCCGGCGCGGGCGCGTACGAGTCGGCAACGATTCGACCGCCCGCCAACTCGAACCAGCCGATCACGTCGGCCGGCTCCTCGGTTCGCCCCGCGTGGGCGGCGCGCTCGTCGAGCACGAGCAGCCGGCCGTCGCCCGCTTCGGCCGCGGCGGCCACGTACGCGGGCAGCGTGGGTGCAACGCGCCGAATCACGCCGTGAATGAAATCCACGAACGCGCGATTGCGCGCGAAATTGTCGGGCACGATCCCGGCCTCGGGAGCGAACACCTTGCCCACGATCGCGTGCGGCGCGAGCCCGCCGACCGCATCCAGTTCCTCGAGCGTCAGGAACGTGAGCAGGTAAACGGGCCCTTCCGGCTCGCGCGCCTCGATCAGGTAGAGAGGAAAGCGCCGAAGGGGATCAGCTTCGCCGGACATCACCCGGCGATCCGAATCCCGCCTGCGCCACCGCGAGCAGCGTGCCGAGGAGGCCGAGGATGCACAGCCCCGCACCCGGAACCGCGATGAACTGCAGCGACTCCTTCGCTACGCCCATTCCGCCCATCGCCGGCCCCCTGAGCCCGGCCAGCAGCCAGAACAGCGGATAGAGGATCGCGCCCGCCCCAAACGCGAGGGCGCTCAAGTTGACCAGCAGCCCGGCGCGACCGAGGAGAGCGAGCGCGAGGACCGAGGCCAGGGAAGCGGTCCCGATCGCGCCGCCGTGGAGATGTGCGCGCTGCAGATACGTCCACGAGCGGCCGACCACCGAGTCCTTTCGCTCGACATCGCCATCGTAGACGGTGGCGAGGACCACCGTCCCGGAGGCGTCGAGGCGTGCCTTGATCGCATCCTCGGCCACACCGAATGCGCCGCCGAGCGAGAAGCCGAGCAGGATGCCGAGCAGCGACATGCAGGCGCCGAGCGCGACCGGTCGTGCCATCGTCACGCCGCCGCCGGATCCGACTGCATCATGCCCAGGATGTTGCCGTCGGGATCGATGATGTAGGCGAGCCAGCCCATGCCCGGGATCGGCATCTTGGGCACCGCGACCGTCGCGCCGAGCGTCAGGCTCTTCGCCACCAGGGCATCGAGGGCATCGACCCCGACGGTACATACGTACGCGTTGACCGGCGCTCCGTGCGGGGCGGCGGCGCCGCGACGCTGAACGAGGCCGCCGTTGATGCCGGGCGTGCCGTCGGGGCCGGTGACGATGAGCCAGTAGTCCATGGGACCGGGAAACTTCTGGAACGTCCACCCGAACAGCGCGGTGTAGAAGTCCACGAGCACCTGCGGGGTGGTGGCGTGGATCTCGAAGTGCAGGACGCGGGACATGCGGGTCTCCTAGAAGTTGCCGGTCTTGAGGTTGTTGAGGAACTGGTGGCCGGCGGCGTTGGCGCCGATGATCTCGGTGATGACACCGATCGCGGCGCGGGTGTCGAAGTAGCCGATGCGCGCCATCGGCAGCGTGAACGTCTGCACCTCGGGAAAGCCTGCATCGATCAGGTGCGTGGTCGCGGCGTCGTACTCGGATTCGTCCAGCCAGTAGGCCACGTGCTGCACGCCATCGCCGTGCTTCTCGATCCAGTCCTGGTACATGCTGGCGCCCGATACGGGCTGGATGAGCTCGATCTGCGTGTCTCCGGCGTAGGCCACCGACAGGTGGATGACCCAGTCGGCCGGCTTGCCCCGGTAGGTGCCGTTGGTGTCCTTGGCCGAGAGGTTGTTGAAACGGAGGAACTTCGGGACGCCCATCAGCTTGCGGAAGAACTTCTCCGAGGCCTCGATGTCGCGGACGACCCACGCGACCTGGCAGAACGAGGGAGCCAGGATGGGCGCGCTCATTTGAGGGCCTCGACCATCACCTGAAACCCGCCGTAGAGCATGCGCTTTACGTCGAACGGGTTGTCCTCGAGGTTCATCATCGCGAGAATGCGCGGATCCTGCAGCACCTTCTTGTTCACCTGGTTGCGGTGCGTCTTCGACTTGTAGACGATCCACGAGAAGATCGCCGTGTCGCCGCGCTTGTTGTCGAGCAGCCGTGGAAAGGTCGCCGGCATCTTCTGCGCCAGGTCCTCGCCGATGCACTCGCGGTACTCGAGCGCACCGTGCTCCATCCACACCTTGCACGCCTTCTGCGCCAGCTTCTTGTAGGCCGCGACGTTCTTCCGCGGAATCGGGATCAGGAATCCATCGACGTAGCGCGCCATGGGTGACCTCCGTTCTTGCGCGTGTGAGTCCGGGACGGTTTCGGGAGCCACTGTAGCCCCGGCGCACGATCCCGGTCTATACTCCCGCCACGTTTTCCCCCCCCGCCACCCAACCCCGCACACCGGAGCCCTCCCTGGGAATCTTCGATCGCTTGCGCGGCAAGTCGACTCCGTTCAAGATCGCCGCCGCCCACGAGAAGTTCTACGACGCCGCGTCCGCGCCGCGGGACATGCTGTCGCAGCCGCTATACGCGGAGGGCGTGCGGCTGGTCGCCGAGGAGGTGCGGCGCGGCCGCCCGGCCGGGGACTTCGTCTTCGGCGCCAACGGGCTGGTTTCGCTCATGGCGATCGACGCGGTGTCCCGCCTCGCGTCCGACGACGAACTGCCGGCCGTGCTCCTGCCGCACCTGCGCTCGGGCTGGGCCTGGTCGCAGCGGCGCGCCCTCCAGCTGCTCGCCGAGCGCGCCGCGCGACCGATCACCGGCGAAGTGCTGCTCGCGCTCGGGCCGCACGACGAGTCCATGCGCCTCAAGTCGATGCTGCCGGACCTGCGCGAGTTCGTACGCAGCAACGTGGCCCATGGCGTCCAGACGTTCGGCGATTCGCTCGTCACGGCATCGGCGGGCCATCATGCGTTCATCGGCGAGGCGCTGCAGTTGCTCGGCGACGACGCCCCCACCGCGCTGGCCGAGGAGTTCAAGGAGTCGCTCGCCTCGCGTATCGATGTCGAGGCGCTGTCCGCGATCGGTCGCGTGCGTCAGGGCCCGGTCCAGCCCGGCAGCGACCCCGCTGCGATCGAGCACGCCGACGCGCTGTCTCTGCGGGCCGAGCTCGAGCGCCTGCTGGCCGGCGACGAGCCGCGCCCGGTGCTCCTCACCGGCGAGCCCGGCACGGGCAAGAGCACGATGACCCGCATGCTCGCGGCCCGCCTGCGCGCCCTGGGCTGGACCATCTTCGAGGCGGGCGCGACCGAACTCGTCGCCGGCCAGTCGTTCGTGGGGCAGTTCGAGGCGCGCCTGCAGGCTCTGGTGAAGGCCCTCGCAGGACGGCGGGTTCTCTGGATCGTTCCCTCGTTCCACGAGCTGTCGTTCGCCGGGGCGCACAACCAGAACCCGGCGGGCGCGCTCGAGGCGCTTCTGCCGTACGTCGAGTCCGGACGCCTGCGCATCCTCGGCGAGACGCATCCGGCGGCACTCGAGCAGCTGCTGGTGCGGCATCCGCGCCTGCGCGGCCTGTTCACGGTCGTGCGCATGCTGCCCCTCGACGACACGACCACGCTCGAACTGGCCACGGCGTGCATGACCGGCGATCACGCGCCCGATGCGGCGGTGCTGCGCGAGGCCGCGCTCCTGGCTCGCCAGTACCTGTCGGACCAGGCGCAGCCCGGGTCGCTGCTGCGGCTGCTGTACCTCACCGCCGAGCGACTGCGAGAAAGCGGCGATCCCTCGCGCGCCATGAACACGAACGACCTGCTCGAGACGTTGTCGCTGCTCACCGGCCTGCCGCTGAGCGTGCTCGACGAGCGCCAGCAGCTCTCGCTCGACGCGCTGCGCGCGCGCTTCGAGGCGCGCGTCCTGGGCCAGCCCGATGCCGTCGACTGCCTCGTCGAGCGCGTCGCGATGATCAAGGCCGGCGTCACCGATCCGGCCCGCCCGCTGGGCGTGTTCCTGTTCGTCGGCCCGACCGGGACCGGCAAGACCGAGCTGGCAAAGACGCTGGCCGAGTTCCTGTTCGGCGCCGCGGATCGCATGATCCGCCTGGACATGAGCGAGTTCCAGTCGCCGGACTCCATGGATGCCATCCTCGGGGATCGCGATCCGCACGCGCTCGGGCGCTCGCTGGTCAGCCAGATCCGCCGGCAACCGTTCTCGGTCATCCTGCTCGACGAGTTCGAGAAGGCGCACTCGAAGGTCTGGGACCTGTTCCTGCAGGTCTTCGACGACGGCCGGCTGACCGATCGCCGCGGCGCGCTGGCCGACTTCCGGCACG